>JAMONM010000090.1 GCA_027065825.1 Campylobacterales bacterium
ACTGACAGCCGCAGAAGCGCCGATCGCTAAAACGGCGGCCGCGAGGGAAGATAGTAGCACTCTCTTACTCATCTATTTCTCCTTAAATTTTTTTTCAGTCAACATATTAGCAAAATGTGACATAAATTAATCTTAATTTACGGATAATAAAGAGTTAATTTGATAAAATTTTCTAAAATTTATCTTGCGACGGGGATGGAAATTGGCACTAAGAAGAGTAGAAATCAAGGGAAAAAGTTATGATATCTCTTATGTTATAAAAAACAGTAACAAAAAAGAAACGGTTCTAATTCTTCACGGTTGGGGAAGCGACAAAGAGTTGATGAAAAGAGCCTTTGCAAATTTTTGCGACGATTTTCGGTTGCTTTTTATCGATCTGCCCGGCTTTGGCGGCAGCAGCAACGATTACGTTTTGGACACGGCACTATACTCAATTATAGTTAGAGAGTTTTTGAAATCTATCTCTATTGATCCCAAAATCGTGGTAGGGCACTCTTTCGGGGGGAAGGTGGCTCTTTTGTTGAAACCAAAAATCTTGGTATTGCTTAGCAGTGCCGGCGTGGTGGCGAAAAAAACTTTTAAAGTAAGGGCTAAGATAGCTTTTTATAAACTTTTAAAACCGTTGGGCGCAAAGAGTCTAAGAGAGCTGTTCGTATCCTCTGACGCAAAAGGTATGCCCGAAAATATGTACGAAACGTTCAAAAAGGTTGTGGACGAGGATTTTCTGCCTCTTTTTAGAGAGTACGAGGGTAGAGCGTTGCTGTTTTGGGGGTGCGACGACCGTGCTACTCCTGTAAAAAGCGGCAAAGCCATAGCCGATTCGTGCAAAAATTCTAGATTCGAGATTATGGAGGGGGATCACTACTTTTTTTTAAATCCCGAAAACGCCAAAAAAATTTGCGAAATCGTAGGAAAAGAGTATGAAAAATTATATAGTTAAAGTAGAAGGAAGAGTGCAAGGGGTCTGGTTTAGAAAATTTGCCCAAAATCGAGCCATGGAATTTGAACTGGGCGGATATGCGAAAAATCTGGAAGATGGCAGCGTCGAAATAGGTATCAGCGGCAAAGAGGAGAGTGTAAAAAAATTTTTAGAGGCGATAAAAAAGGGACCGCCACTTGCCAGAGTGGATCGGGTCACTATCCTCGAGACGGAGGAAGGTTTTGGAAACTCTTTTGAGATTTTAAGGTAGACCGATGAACGAGATACTGCATCTATTAGGCCATCTCATTCTCGTAACCCTTTTGGGATATTATTTAATATTAAATCTGCAGTGGTACAACTATCGCTTTAAACGTATAATTTTGCATCACCATAGACCTTTTGAACATATTTTTCTTTTTTTGTTGCCTCTATTTTCCTATTTCGCACTAAAAGAGCTGGCCATTTTGGTCGCCGTCATTTACGCTTTGATACTTTTTGTATGGTTAAAAGGGGTGGACAAGAGGTTGAAATTCACTCCGAGAGTAAAGAGGTTTTTCCTGGCTCTTATATTTTTTACTCTGTTTGGCGATCTTTTGTGTTTGGCGAAATTCGGTTGCGAGGTTTTACCCACTCTGCTTCCTCTGATACTGGCTTCGCTTTTTTCGGCGCTGATCGAGGGTCTCATTTTTAAGGGGTATAAAAAAAGCGCTTCAAAAAAGTTGTCGCGCATAGATCCGATTATAGTGGCCATTACGGCCAGTTACGGTAAAACGAGCATGAAAAACTTTCTTCATCAGATTCTAGATACCAAATTCAACTGCTATATGACTCCTCGCAGCGTAAATACGTTGGCCGGAATAGTAAAGGACATAAACGACTCTTTGCCCAAAGAGTGCGAAGTATATATCGTTGAGGCCGGTGCGAGGGAGAGGGGCGATATAGCCGAAATAACTGAGCTGTTGAATCATCACTATGCCGTTGTAGGGAAAATAGGCCCCCAGCATATCGAATATTTCAAAAATATTGAGAACATAATGGCCACAAAGCTTGAGCTGCTCGGTTCGAACAGATTAAAAAAGGCCTTTTTGCACTACGAGATACCGGTCAAAAAAAGAGAAAACTTTATTTTCTTCGGAGATAACATAGAGAATTTAAAAGCCGATTTGAACGGTATAGAGTTCGATCTGAAGGTGGAAGGGGATACACTACCTCTAAAGGCTCCGCTTTTGGGGGCTTTCAATGCCATAAATTTGGCGGCCGCTGTTGCCGTTGCCAAAGAGCTGGGTATGGAAAACGACGAAATCGTAAAAGCGGTGTCGAAATTAAAAGGTGTCGAACACAGACTTCAAAAAATAGAAGCGGGCGGCAAGATAATCATAGACGATAGCTTTAACGGCAATCTGGAAGGAATGCTAGCCTCTTACGATCTGGTTAAAAACTACGATGGCAGAAAAATCCTCGTAACTCCGGGTATAATGGAGAGTACGCCGCAAGATAATATGAAACTTGCCGAAAAAATTGACGAGATTTTTGATCTGGTTATTATAACCTCAAAAACCAATCGCAAAGTACTATATGAGAACATTAAAAGGGCTAAAAAGATAGTATTGGAGAACAAGGGAGATCTTGAGAATCTTTTGGCACGGGAGACCGCCTCTGGAGATTTGATACTTTTTAGCAACGACGCCCCTTCGTTTATGTAGGAGATTTATGGAGACATTAAAGAGCTTTTTTTTGGAGTTTATGGCGATAGTCGCCCTCGTTTTGGTAATTGTGGCGTTACAGATATTTTTTGAGTTTATATTCAAAAAGAGGATGAAAAAGTGAAAATCTCCTATTTAATCGACAAATTTAACGCTTTTTTGGCCTCTTTGGCTTCAATCTCCCTGCTACTGTTGGGTTTGCTGGTATTTTTTGACGCGTTTATGAGATATCTGTTTAGTATGGGTTCAATAGCCCTTCAAGAGCTGGAGTGGCACCTGTTCGATCTGGTTTTTCTGTTCTCTTTGGGGTATGCCCTCAAGCATGACAAACATGTTAGAGTCGATATTTTTTTCGAAAAATACTCTCAAAAGCTCAAAAGCAAAATAGAGTTTTTGGATTCGCTATTTTTGGCGGCACCTTTGGCGATAGTCATAATCTATTACGGATTTGATTTCGTATCGCTTAGCTACCTTCAAGGCGAATCCTCTTCGGATCCCGGAGGTTTGTGCTGTAGATATATTGTAAAATCGGCGATAGTGCTCGGCGGGATTTCTCTTTTGTTACAGGCTCTCAGCGAGGCTATAAAATCTTTTTTTAAATTTCGCTCAGTTTTTTTTGTGCTCGGTTCTTTGTTGATCGCAGCCGCTTTGATAGCTATTTTTTCCTATGAGGGCTATTTTCTGTTCGATCCGGCTATTATGATGTTTTTGATAGCTTTCGCGTTGCTGATGGTTGGATTTAGAGTCGCATTTGTGTTCGGTTTTGTGGCGATTTTGTTCGCTTTCGCGGATTTTGATCTGAGTTTTTCCATATTTAACATGTTACCGATGCGTATATACGGTATCATGCAAAACTTTACCCTTATGGCCGTTCCCCTCTTTATATTGATGGGGCTGATCTTGGAAAAGAGCGAAATAGCCAGGCGCCTGCTGGAGAATATGGGTGCGGCGTTCGGTTCGGTTCGCGGCGGATTGGCCGCCTCCGTGGTTCTTGTAGGGGCCATTTTGGCCGCTGCTACCGGAATCGTGGGCGCCAGCGTGGTAATGATGAGTATAATAACTTTGCCCATTATGATCAGATTCGGGTATGATAAATCGTTAGCCGCCGGAACCATAGCCGCCAGCGGTACCCTGGGACAAATAATTCCGCCCTCTGTGGTTTTGATTATCTTGGGTGACGTGATGAGCGTGAGCGTTGGTGATCTCTTCAAAGCCGCCATAGTACCGGGCATATTGCTGGTGATATTTTATCTGCTTTATATATTCATATATTCTTATATTAAAAAAGATTCGGCTCCTCCGGTGGATTTGGGACGTAAAATCGACAAAAAGGAGTTTATAGTTTCGGTACTTCCTCCGGCGCTTTTGATTACGGCAGTTCTGGGCTCGATTTTCGCAGGTGTCGCGACGCCTACAGAATCCGCCGCCATGGGGGTCGTCGGAGCACTGCTGTTGAGTATGAAAAACGGTACTTTAAACATCGATATGATTAAATACGTTCTTAGAGAGAGCGTTAAGCTGACTGCGATGATCTTTATGATTTTGATAGGCGCCACAGCGTTTAGTCTGGTATTTAACGAATTGGGCGGAGGCGATATGGTGCACGCCTTTTTTAGCGAGGAGATCGCCGATCCGCGACTGTTCGTGCTAATAGCCATGATAGCCATATTCTTGCTGGGTTTTTTTGTCGATTTTGTCGAGATCTCTTTTATAGTGGTTCCGTTGCTGGTTCCTATCGTACACACTTTCGGAATCGATCCGATATGGTTTGCGGTTTTGATAGCGATGAACCTTCAGGCAAGTTTTTTGACGCCGCCTTTTGGGTTTGCTCTATTCTATCTCAAAGGTGCGGCAGGTAGACTGGTGTTGACAACGGATATCTACAAAGGCGTAATTCCCTTTATTCTTTTACAGCTTTTGGCTCTGTTGTGTGTGGCTGCTTATCCGGATCTGATTAAAATAGTACTTTGAAAGGAATAGGATGTTCAATATTCTCTATGCGCCGTGGCGAAACGACTATGTGACCGCAAAAAAGATAGAAGGGTGCGTTTTTTGTCATATCGGAAAGAGCGTCGATGAGGAGGAGTACGGTATTTTATACAAGGGAGAGCACTCCTTTGTAGTTATGAATAAATACCCCTATACACCCGGACATTTTATGGTAATTCCCTACCGCCATACGGACACCTTGGAATCGCTAGATCAAAAGGAGTGGAGGGAGATAACGGATCTGACAAAAAGCGGCGTTGAACTGCTAAAATCTGTTTTGAAAGCCGAAGGAGTCAATATAGGCATGAATCTTGGATCCGCCGCGGGAGCAGGGATAGAGGAGCATATCCATATGCATCTGGTTCCAAGATGGAGCAGGGATACGAATTTCATAACCTCCATATCCCACACCAGGGTCTACAGTACGGATTTTTTCGCTATCTATCAAAAATTAAAAGAGCATGCGGATAGATTCTTTAAAAAAGGAATCGAAATTGAGAGGTGAATTCGATACACTTAAAAAAGCTCTTGATAAATTTGTAAAAAAAAGAGATTGGCAACGCTATCATAGACCTAAAAATCTAGCCATGAGCGTCGCTATAGAGGCCGCCGAACTTATGGAACATTTTCAATGGTGCGACAGAGAGGCCGATAGTTTCAGTGAGGAGGAAAAACGAGAAATTGCCGAGGAGATGGCCGACGTGCTGCATTATCTGCTGAGACTGGCCAGCGTGTTGGATATAGATCTGTTTGAGGCTTCTTTGGAAAAAATCGCCAAAAACGAAAAACGTTTCGATCCGAATAGAGTAAAAAATATGATAAAAAAAGGGTGCGAAAAAGGAGAAAAAGATGTTTGAACTTCATAAATTGGCTTTTAGGCTTGCCTGGGAGTTTGTGAAAAATAACGCGTTAACCTCTCTTTTCGCCCTGGCAATCATGATTTTGATACAGTTTTTGAGCTATCTTCCTATCGTTGGTTTTTTGGCCTCTTTTGCTTATATGACGGTAATACAGTCGATGCAGATCTATTTTGCAAGAACGACGGAGGAGAGCTACGATCCGCAAGAGCCTGCGGAAAGAGCGCTGCTGTTATATAAAGAGAGAGTTTCGGGGGCTACTCTTTCTGCGTTGTTCGGAAAATATATAAAAGAGGCCGTAGGCAGCGTATTTGGATATTTGATAATCTTTTTTCTCGTTTCGATTCTCTTTTCTTTGTTGCTGGTCTCTTCGGGCGGCAGTGTCGGGGTTACGGTAGGCGCCAGTCCTGCAATGATCGCGGAAGAGATAGAGATATCCGCTCTTTGGCCGGCTTTTTTGATATTGGCCCTGATATCCTTTTTGGGGTATCTGCTGCCCGCCGTACAGGGGGAGATTATTCAAAGCGACTCAATGCAGGAGGCTTTTAAAAAGAGTTTTTTACTGTTAAATCCGGTTTTTTGGAAAAAGACATTCTGTAAAAGATATTTCGTTTTGATCATGTGGTGGTCTTTGGTGGTTATTTTGATATTCGCGGTTGCGGTTATATCCATTATGAGCGTCGTTTTGTTGCCTGTTGGGCTAGCACTTCTGTTTTTGGCTACGCTATATAACGCGCTGATCTATCTTTTCGCCAGCAGGAGCCTATGCTCCTGAGGCTTTATTGATGATGGTGAACGCCTAAAGGTATATTTATCTGCAAAATTGCCTCTTTGACTCTTTTGCGTTCGCCATCTAGATATAAAGAGTCGTCAACTCTATATTCGAGAGCTATCCGAGCGAACTCCTCCATTTCGTAAATCAACAGAAACGATCTGGCTTTGAGATCGTTAAATTCACCGCTTTTTAATATAGCCTCCTCTTTGTAGCCGAGGCCCCATCCGTTTCTTTTTAAAACGGTTTGGGCATAAAAACCTTCGAGATTCGCTGGCTCGTTCTTTTTAAAGTACTCCAGCGTTATGTTGTTGGTAAAATCGTAAAATCCGTGCGAGAGCTTAACAAAATAGTTGTATATTTGGCTGGCTTCTCCCAAACTGTTTCTGCCTCGCGCCCAAGAGAGGCCAGTTTTTAAGCTTTCGCCTAATCTGTATTTTAGAGAAAGAACGAACAAGGAGGCGTCGCCGTAGCCGAAAGATGTTTCATTTTCACCCTGCAATATTTCGGTTTGCAGTCGTATAGATTCGTTGTTATAAGAGAGTGCGAGACCTTTTTCGCTCAATCCTTCGGATCCGAAAATCGCCCTGAAAATTAGAGGATAATCCGTAAAATAGAGTCTGTGATGGTGAAATTTGTTGATATATCCGAACGAGCTTCTAAATTTTCCGCCCTTTATCCAGATCCGTTTAAATAACCGTTTGTAGAAATAGGCTTCTCCTATCTCTATCGTATCTTCGGATACATGTATCACTCCGTCAAGATCGACTCCGTTATTCAAAAGGGTGTGCAGCGATATTTCAAGATAGTTCAGATTAAAGCCGCGGTTTTTGTTATAGGTTTTTTCCAAAGCTTCAACTCCAGGAACGTACAGACTTTCGTACTCGTTGTCAGCTACGTTCCTATAGAGCGCGGACATGCTCAAAACTGCCGATATGTCGGTTTGATCGAATATGTCCTCGCCTGTTTCGCTATCGTGTTTTTCGTGGGCGAATAGCGCTATCGACAAAAAAAAGACAATAAGAATCCTTATCATATCTCCTCCTGATTTAAATATTTTTAGGTATCTGTGTTGAGACTCAAAGGGGAGGATCTCTTTTTTTCTCTTTAATTACCGTTTTGTAAAACGGCGGCAGAGGAGCTTTTTGCGCTTTGTATATTGTGGGAGAAGATTTTTGTGAATATTGAAATTTTGTTTTTATCAGTTTGTTTTTTGTAAGAACGCAAACCTTGCATTTGAGAGCATCGTCTATATTTTTGTGATGATGCAGGTAAGGTTGCAGTACCGATAGCGCGAGAAACAGCGCTACAATTTTTGCAAATCTTTTCATCGGCGTGATTTTACCCAAAAACGGAGATATTTTAGTGTCAAAAACCTTTTACGAACTCTTTTATACGTTTTATACCCTTTTCCATTTCCGTAATTTCGGATGTGAACGAAAATCTGAGATATCTATCGCCCCAAAAGCGACTAAAATCCGTTCCGGGAGTAACGGCCACTTTGGTTTTGTGCAGCATCTCTTTGGCGAATTTCATGGAGTCGACGCCGTATTTTGAGATATCTGCCCAAATATAAAAGGCGCCATCCGGTTTATAGGGAATATGGAATATTTTTTTGAGTTCGCTATATAAAAAATCCCTCCGTTTTTTGAACGTTGAAGAGACCCTTTGAAGATACGTATAATCGAAAGCTCCCAAAGCTCCGTATTGGCTTAGCGTCGGTGGAGAAATAAATAGGTTTTGGGCGATCATTTCGGCTTTATCTACGAGATTTTCCGGT
>JAMONM010000091.1 GCA_027065825.1 Campylobacterales bacterium
AAAGCCACGGAAAATTTGGAAGCCATGTTCGATATGATAGACTCTCTGCTGAAAAAGGGGTGCGCGTATGCCACTTCAAAGGGGGATATCTATTTCGACACTTCAAAAGATCCTCTATACTGCTCCCTATCGAACAGATGCTCCGAAGAGAGAGTCAGTAGAATAGAAACCGATCCGGAGAAGAAAAACGTATCAGATTTCGCGCTGTGGAAAACCTGCAAGGAGGAGGATCTCTGTTTCGATTCCCCTTTCGGCAAAGGAAGACCAGGCTGGCATATAGAGTGCTCCGCCATGATCAAAAAATCTCTGGCTTACGAAAACGAGGAGTTCCAAATAGATATTCACGGAGGAGGAGCCGATCTGCTATTTCCGCATCACGAAAACGAAGCCGCTCAAACCAGATGCGCCTGCGGTCAGAAGCTGGCAAAATATTGGATGCACAACGGATTCGTAACAGTCAGCGGCGAAAAAATGAGCAAAAGCCTGGGCAACAGCTTTTTCGTAAAAGACGCTCTCAAACATTACGACGGCGAGATTTTGAGATTTTACCTGCTCTCCACCCATTACAGAAGCGAACTCAATTTCAACGAAGAGGACCTGTTAAACTCCAAAAAGAGGCTAGACAAGATATATAGACTCAAAAAGAGAATCTACCCCTCAAAAGCCTCCAATCCGGACAAAGAGTTCGAAAGATCTCTAATAGGTGCGCTTGAAGAGGATCTAAACATCTCGAAGGCGCTGGCAGTTATTGACGATTATATCTCCATATCGAACGAGCGGCTCGACAAAACGCCCTCGGACAAAAACCTCAAACGAACGATAGCCGCCTCGCTGGAGACGGTTGATCATCTGTTGGGAGTAGGTTCGAAAGATCCTTTTAAATATTTTCAGCTGGGAATAGATGAAAAAACCAAAGAGAAAATCGAAAGGCTAATCTCTCAAAGATCGCAGGCCAAAAAAGAGAGAGACTACGAAAAAGCCGACCGAATCAGAGAGGAGTTGAAAAACATGGGAATCTCTATCATGGATACCCCCTCCGGAACCTTATGGGAGAGAGTCTAAATTGAAAATAGTCGTAAAAAGACTCCTTCCGTACCTCAAAGATTACAAACTGCAACTAACAATCGCTATCATAGGCATGATAGCGGCCGCCGTAGGCACCTCCGCGTCCGCATATTTGGTAAAGCCGGTACTGGACGAGATATTCATAAACAAAGATCGCCAGATGCTAAACGTTCTGCCCTTTTTGGTCATAGCCATGTATCTGCTAAAGGGGGGCGGAAGATTCATCCAAACATATTACACCGAATATATAGGACAGGACATAATCAGAAAGCTTAGAGAAAAGATGCTCTCTTCGCTTTTGGAAATGGATTACGAATATTTCGTAAAGCAGCGCTCGGGAGAACTGATCAGTAGAATAACCAACGATATCGCCCGAATAAAAAACGTAGTGGCGAATATGGTTCCGGAACTGATGAGGGAGAGTCTCACTATTGTGGCCCTGACCTTCGTAGTAATCTACCAAAGCCCCAAACTGGCGCTATATTTTTTGATAATCATGCCTTTGGCTATATATCCGCTCTCTTTGCTGGCAAAAAGAATGAAAAGAATTTCCAAAAAATCTCAAGAGAAAATTTCGGATATAACCTCGCATCTGACGGAAATTTTCAACAACCTGGAGATAATCAAATCGAGTGTGAGCGAAAAGAGGGAATTAACTAGATTCGCCGACCATAACAAAAAGTTCTACGAAATCACCATGAAGAGCGTCAAAACCAGCGAACTGGTCAGCCCCCTTATGGAAGTGCTGGGAGCCGTAGTCGTAGCCATAGTCATCATAGTAGGCGGCAACGAAGTTATCGAAGGACGAATGAGCGTAGGATCGTTTTTTTCATTTATGACCGCCCTATTTATGCTCTATACCCCCATCAAAAAGGTCTCTACCATATATAACAAACTCCAAGACGCCATTGCGGCCAGCGAACGTATATTTGAAATTATCGATCTGAAACCGGCTTTAAAAAGCGGCAAAAAAGAGCTGACAGAACCGATCGAAGAGATAGATTTTAAAGACGTCCATCTAAGATACGAAAACAAAGACGCCCTAAAAGGAGTTAGCTTCAAGGTACGCAAAGGCGAAACTCTAGCCCTGGTAGGAGACAGCGGAGGAGGAAAAAGCTCCATAGTGAATCTACTCGTTAGATTCTATGACCCTTCAAAAGGCATAATTTCATTCAACGACAAAGATATTGCGCAATTCGATCCAAAAAGCATCAGAAAAAAGATCGCCCTGGTAACCCAAAGAGTCTACATATTCAGAGACAGCGTAGCCCAAAACGTAGCGTACGGAGAAGAGTATGACGAAAATAGAGTCATAGAGGCTCTCAAAAAAGCCAACGCCTACGACTTCGTATCGGAAATGCCGCAGGGAATCCATACCATGCTGGACGAGTTCGGAGCGAATCTCAGCGGCGGACAAAGACAGAGAATCGCGCTTGCGAGAGCCATATACAAAGACCCCGACGTATTGATCCTGGACGAAGCAACCAGCGCCCTCGATACAAAGAGCGAAAAAAAGATTCAAGAGGCCCTAAAAAGCGTATCCAAAGATAAAATAACCGTTATAGTCGCCCACAGACTCTCAACAATACAGGAGGCAGATAAAATTTTGGTGTTAAAAGATGGACAAATCGTGTGCGAAGGTACGCATCAAATATTGATGAAGGAGTGTAATGAGTATCAAAAACTCCAAAACCTCTCAAATAGTTGATATAATTTTAAAACTTTTATAAAAAGGCCGAAAATGGAGTACAGCGACGTTAGGCGTTTTCTCTTTTCCCTCGATCCCGAAACGGCCCACGGGGCAGTCGAAAAGGCGGCAGCCGTATTGCAAAAGTGTCCGCCTTTGTTAAATGCTATGATTGAGAAAAATTTCCTCGTGGATGAGCGACTTCGACAAAAAATATTTAAAACGGAGTTTTTAAATCCCGTAGGGCTGGCTGCGGGATTTGACAAAAACGGCACGATGATCAAAGCTATGATGGGAGCCGGCTTCGGTTTTACGGAGATAGGAACGGTTACTCCCAGACCACAAATCGGAAATCCGAAACCTAGACTCTTTCGCCACGTTGAGAAAGAAAGCATTCAAAACGCAATGGGGTTTAATAACGAGGGAATGTTCAAAATCGCAAAAAGAGTAAAGTCAATATACCCTTTCGCGACTCCAATAGGAATCAATATAGGCAAAAACAAAACAACTTCGGCAGAAAGAGCCCTCGAGGATTACAAACATCTCATAGAGTGTTTCAAAGATTTAGGCGACTATCTGGTTGTAAATATATCTTCGCCCAACACTCCGGGTCTTAGGAGTCTTCAAAACGAAGAGTTCGTTATAGAACTCTTTAAAACCGCGAAAGAGATCAGCAAAAAGCCGATTCTGTTGAAAATCGCGCCGGATATGGAAACCAAAGAGGCCCTGCAGCTGTGCCATCTGGCCGTGGAATCCGGTGCCGACGGAATAATAGCCACAAACACCACGATAGACTATTCCCTTATAAAAGGAGTAGACTTTGGAGGCCTTAGCGGCAAAGTGCTAAAAGAGAAAAGCTTCAAACTATTCAAAGAGATATCAAAAGAGCTATATAAAAAGACCGTCCTTATAAGCGTGGGCGGAATAGACAGCGCTTTGGAAGCCTACCGCAGAATCAAAGCCGGAGCCTCCCTGGTGCAGATATACACGGCGCTTGTTTATAAAGGGCCCTCTTTGCCTAGAGAGATCAATTTGGGTATTTTGAAGCTTTTGGAAAGGGACGGCTTTAAAAACATCAAAGAGGCCGTAGGGGCCGATATAAAATGAGAGCGATAAAAATTTTGACGCTTATTATAGCTTTAACGGGAGGATTGATGAGTTCGAGTCTGCCAAAATATTACGAACTGGAATTAAAAAACGGTCTGAAAGTGGTAGCGATACCTATGAAAAACGGATCGGGAGTAATCACCACAAATATATTCTACAAGGTGGGGAGCCGCAACGAAGTCCTAGGAAAAACAGGCATCGCACATATGTTGGAACATCTAAATTTCAAATCGACGAAAAATCTAAAAGCCGGCGAATTCGATAAAATCGTAAAGAGTTTCGGCGGAGTCGACAACGCTTCGACCGGATTTGACTACACGCACTATTTTATAAAGTCGAGTAGCGAAAACATGGAGCGCTCGATGGAGCTTTTCGCGGAACTGATGGAGAACCTCTCCCTCAAAGAGGATGAGTTTCTTCCCGAAAGAGAGGTTGTGGCAGAAGAGCGCAGATGGAGAACGGACAACAATCCTGTAGGCTATCTGTTTTTCAGACTATTTAACAACTCTTTCATATACCATCCTTATCACTGGACTCCCATAGGTTTTATGAACGATATCCTAAACTGGACCATAGAGGATATCCGCGACTTTCATCAAACCTACTATCAACCAAAAAACGCAATCATAGTGGTAGCCGGCGATATTGACGAAAACAGCGTGTTTAAAACGGCAAAAAAATATTTCGAAAATATTAAAAACAGGGCAAAAATTCCAAAAATACATCAAACGGAGCCTCCCCTGGACGGCCCAAAAAGAGTATATTTACACAAAAGTAGCGAAGTGGATATATTCGCTTTGGCGTTTCACATTCCGGACTTTACGCATCCAGATCAGGTCGCTCTGTCGGCCATTTCCTCCCTGCTGAGCGACGGCAAGAGCAGCAGGCTCTATAAAAAACTGGTAGACGAAAAAAAGATGGTAAATCAACTTTACGCCTACAACATGGAGTTAAAAGATCCGTCTCTTTTTATTTTCATGGCCGTATGTAATCCGGGCGTAAGCGCCGAAGAGGTAGAAAAAGAGATATGGACTGAAATAGAGAGCCTAAAAAACGATCCGATAGAAGAAAAGGAGCTTGAAAAGATCAAAATCAACACAAAGGCCGATTTCATCTTTTCACTCGAAAACTCCAGCAACGTAGCTGATATTTTCGGCAGCTATTTCGCCAGAGACAATATCGAGCCGTTATTACATTATGAGGAAAATATTGATAAACTAACGCCTCAGATAGTCCAGAAAGCGGCGCAAAAATATTTCGATAAAACAAAATCGATAACAGTTATTCTCAGAAAGGAACAAAGATGAAAAAGCTAAAAGGTGCCATGACGGCGTTAATAACCCCCTTTAAAAATGGGCGCATAGATGAGGCAAAGTACGCCGAATTGATAAAACGCCAAATCGAGAACATGATAGACGTTGTCGTTCCGGTAGGAACTACGGGCGAGAGTGCGACTTTGACGCACGAAGAACACAAAAGATGTATTGAAATAGCTGTAGAGGTATGCAAAAACAGCGACACCAAGGTCATGGCGGGCGCGGGCTCAAACTCTACGGCCGAGGCGATAGATCTGGCCCTGTTTGCTCAAAAAGCGGGAGCCGACGCAATTTTGAGCGTATCTCCATATTACAACAAACCCTCCCAAGAAGGGCTCTACAGACACTATAAAGCCATTGCCGAATCCGTAGATATTCCTGTTTTGCTATATAACGTTCCGGGCCGAACCGGAGTGGACATATCCCCTTCTACCGTTTTTAGGCTCTTTGACGATGTGGAAAACATTTACGGTATCAAAGAGGCCACCGGATCGATAGAGAGATGCGTGGAGCTTCTGGCTAAAAGACCGGATCTATATTTGATCAGCGGAGACGACGCCATAAACTATCCGATAGTAGCCAACGGCGGAATGGGATGTATTTCCGTCACGGCCAATCTGCTGCCGAACAAAATATCAATGCTGATCCACGCCGGACTGGCGGGCCAGTTCGATACGGCGAAAATGATCAACGACGAACTTTTCGATATCAATCGGGCCCTTTTCATAGAGAGCAATCCGATACCTATAAAAGCGGCCATGTACGTGGCCGGTCTGCTTGATACTCTCGAATATAGGCTACCGTTGGTGGAGCCTTCCGCTGAAAATATGAAAAAAATAGAAGAAGCGGTAAAAAAATATGAAGTTGTGAGGTAAAGATGAACAAAACATTGGTTATCAGCGGCGGAACCAGAGGAATAGGCAAAGCTATAGTTAAAAGATTCGCAAAAGGCGGAGTTGACGTAGCCTTTACGTATAACTCCAACGAGGAGCTGGCAAATTCGCTGGCCAAAGAGATAGAAAACGAATTCGGGGTCAAATGTAAAGCCTACAAACTAGATATTCTAGATCCCCTGCAGTACAAAGATCTCTTTTTGAAAATAGACGAGGATTTCGGTGCCGTAGACTATTTTATATCCAACGCCATAATTTCGGGAAGATCAGTTGTAGGCGGTTTCGCACCTTTTATGAGATTAAAACCCAAAGGGCTTAACAACATCTACACAGCAACGGTTTTGGCTTTCGTCACAGGCGCCCAGGAAGCAGCCAAACGAATGGAAAGAAGAGGCGGCGGCTCAATTATTTCTATGAGTTCTACCGGTAATTTGGTATATACGCCCAATTACGCCGGTCACGGCAGCTCAAAAGCCGCAGTGGAAACTATGGTCAAATACGCCGCTGCCGAACTGGGAGAAAAAAACATCAGAGTAAACGCCGTAAGCGGCGGCCCTATCGAAACGGACGCGTTGAGGGCCTTTCCGAATTACGAGGAGGTAAAAAGCGAAACGATAAAACGAGCCGCCATAAAGCGTATGGGTATGCCGGAGGACCTGGCGGGAGCGTGCTGGTTTCTCTGTAGCGACGAGGCGGGTTGGATTACCGGTCAGACCATAGTAGTCGACGGCGGTACGAGCTTTAACTAAGCCATGAAAAATCTCAATCTCCCTAACGCCCTGGCTTTCGCCAGAGTTTTGATAGCTCCGCTGATGTTCATGCTGTTGGTAAACAGGGATCTTTTCGAAAACGTCCATCCCTCATGGCTAGATTTTTTCGCGGCCTTTCTTTTCGTTCTGGCCTCTATTACTGATTTTTTCGACGGTTATATAGCCAGAAAATTTGAACAGATTACCGAACTGGGCAAAATACTGGATCCGCTCGCGGACAAAATGTTGACCCTGGCCGGTTTTTTGGGACTGATGATTCTGGGCAGAGCCGATCCATGGGCCATATATCTGATTTTGACCCGCGAATTTTTTATAACCGGCCTCAGAGTGGCCGCCGTTGGCGAAGGCAAAGAGATTGCGGCCTCGGCTTTGGGCAAGGCCAAGACGATAATTCAGATGATAGCCATAGGATTCTTGATTATGGACTGGCCGTTGGCATCTGCCATATTGTGGCTCGCCGTGGTCGTTACGCTTTATTCAGGATACGAGTATATAAAAGAGTATCTAAAATGAGGAAATCCAATGGGAATATTGATTAGTCTACTGGTACTCTCTTTTTTAATATTTTTTCACGAACTGGGTCACTATCTGGCGGCCAGATTTTTCGGAGTGCACGTTGAAAGGTTTAGCATAGGGTTTGGCCCCG
>JAMONM010000092.1 GCA_027065825.1 Campylobacterales bacterium
TCTCAATCATACTCTCTTCCATCATACCGAGATGATAACCTTTGTAGTTCCCCTCAGAATCGAAAAACAGCATATAGGGTATCTGACCCCTCCAGCCGGTCAATGAGGATATGTACTCTATAAACTCCTCGTTGTTGTTCATATAGTCCGCAACCGGAAAATTGACTCCTCTTTTTGTAATCTGAGAAAACTCCGAAAGAGTAAGAGGAGCCTGAACGTGCAGTCCTATTATCTGCAGTTTATCCGAATATTTTTTCTGTACTCTGCCTAGTATCGGCATTTCGGCCTTACAAGGAGGGCAGTTTTTACCGAAAAAATCCAATATAATGACTCTGTCGGGATACTCTTTTACCTTTATGCCGTTGTCGTTAACTTCTATATGGATCTTTTTCCCGTCCATTGTGTTTAGTACGAAAGATTTTGAGGAAGCCGCCAAAGAGAGCGCAAACAGAGCGGCCAAAACGATTTTTTTTAACATATCGACTCCTTTTTCAGTGCTCGATCAGCCAGACGCGAACCCTCTCGCCAGGCTCTTTGTTCCCCTCCTCGGGATCGGTAACCACAAGAGCGCTACGATTTAGCATATTCGTTAAAATCGCGCTGGTACCGTCTTTTTTGCCTTTAAAATCCACGAAATACTCTCCCCCTTCTACAGTGAGGTTACAGGGGGTGAACTCAGTTTTTGAGCTCTTTTTCAAAAAAGGCTCTCTCAAAACGGCCTCTATAATATTAGGACGGTACTCAGCTCCAGCCATTTTATATATCAGAGGTACCACGTAAAGCAAAAAGGTAACCGTACTCGAATACGCAAATCCCGGCAGTCCCACCAAGATTTTGTTCTCTCGTTTCGCTATCATAACGTGTTGTCCGGGTTTGATTCTCACCCCCTTAAACAGCAGCTCGGCTTTTAGCTCCTTTTCCACCACCTCTTTGACATAATCGTAATCCCCTACGCTAACGCCTCCGGTGGTAACGACTATGTCCGCGCTACGCAGTGCCTCTTTTAGAGCTTGAGTTATGGTCGCCTTGTCGTCTTTGACAGCGCCCATCTGAACGGGCTCTCCGCCGTGAAGTCTGGTGAGAGCCTCCAGAGTGTAACTGTTGGAACTACGTATCTGAGACGGGTTTTTACGCTCCTGTCCCACCTCCAAAACCTCGCTGCCGGTAGCCAAAATCGCGACCTTTGGCCTTTGATAGACTTTGATCGAAACTCTGTTTAGCGATCCCAAAACCCCTATTTCAGCAAAAGAGATTCTACTCCCTTTAGAGATCAGAAGCTCGCCCTTTTGATAGTTCTCGCCGATAGGTCTGACGCTAAAACCTTTGGGAACGCTCTTTACGATTTTAATATATTCCCCTTCCCTCTCTACGTTTTCGATAGGTATCAGCGTATCGGCCCCCTCCGGCATCAGCGAACCGGTAAACGTCTTGATCGCTTCACCGGCCTTTAGGCTCTTTTCGCTCAGACTTCCGGCCGGATTTACTCCTACTACTCTCACTTTTTTGGCGGATTGATCGGCAAATCTTATAGCATAGCCGTCCATAGCTGCCGTAGGGCGTTCGGGCGAGTTTTCCGCGGCTACGACATCCTCGGCCAAAACCCTGCCTAGAGTCTCGGTCAAAAAGAGTTTTTGCACCCCTACCGGTTCCAGTTCCAGACTATCAAGCCTACTTTGCGAATCCTCAAAAGTAATCATCGGCTCCCCCGTTCAATATCCAAGATGCCGGCACCTTCTATTTTATGGCTGCGATCCGAAGCGTAAACTCTCTTGCCCTTTTTGATATCGTATTTCCAGATGGGGGCATTTGCTTTGAAATCCTCCACAAACTCCTCTATAATTCTCAAAGCGACCGCTCTTTTGGGAGAAAACACCGCCGCCATATACGAGGATCTATGCAGCGGAACGTCGCCGAAAGAGTGAGCCATTCTGACTACGGCTCCCTCTTTTGAGGCTCTTTGGCTCCAGCCGGCGAACCAATCTGTGAGTATCGGCTCGTATAGATCGAAACTCAGCCCCTCTATCGAGTCCTCTTCCCTGACCGTTCCCACAAAGGTTATAAAGGCTCCGTAATTTTTATCCTCGCCCCATTTCCGCCATCTGGAAAATATAAGATCGACGTCCAAAGGGCCTTCGTATATCTCCAAAAATTCCAAGCTCAACCTCCGCATACCGGCGGCAGCAGCGAAACCCTGTCTCCGTCGCGAAGCTCCACATCAAGAGAGGAGACCAGTTTGTCGTTAACGGCCACGGCACACTCCGCCAGCCACTTCTTGGTCTCTTCATCTTTGTTGAGAATCTCGGCCACCTCTTTTAGCGTCTTGGCTTCTATCTCTATCGGTTTTTTGCCGATGGGTCCCAGAAACTCTACCTTGACCATCAAAAATCCTTGTGGTGTTTTGGGGTATTATATCAAAATATAAAGGAATAAAAAGCGAAAATTTTGGCTATAATACCCGAATGATTTTCGCCAAAATTGACTATATCAACCTGCTGCCTTTTTACATTTTTTTGAAAAAAGAGCTGAAAAATCCGGCATATAGAGCCGCTTTGGAACACAAAAAGGGAGTGCCCTCCAAAATAAACGAGGACTTTCGCAAATTCAGAGTGGAAGCGGCCTTTATCTCCAGCATCTTCTCGCCCAGATTCGAATGTACGCGGCTGGGAATAGTGGCGAAAAAGGAGATACGCAGCGTTATAGTCTGTCCCGGCGAAAACAGAAACGACAAGGACTCCAACACCTCCAACGTATTGGCGAAAATTCTGAACGTAAAAGGGGAGGTCTTAATAGGAGACAAGGCCCTAAAAAGATTCCACTCATCCTCAAAATGTCTCGATCTGGCCGGTATATGGTACGATAAATACTCTCTTCCTTTCGTCTTCGCTAGATTTTGCTTCAGAAAAGATCGCAAACTATATACAAAACTGGCCGAAAAATTTCTAAACACCAAAATAAAAATCCCGCGCTATATCTTGAAGCGCTACGCAAAAAAAAGCGGACTCTCCGAAAAAGAGATACGCGAATACTTAAAACTGATAGATTACAAAATCGACAAAAAGGGCGAAATCTCTTTAAAAAAATTTATATTTCTGTCAAAAAAGTTTAGATAGAATATCACAACGAAATCACAACACGAAAGTATAAACCGTATGGGTCGAGTCGTAAAGGTCTTAATTTTCAGTCTGCTATTAATAATAGTTTCGGCACATTCCAAAGAGCCTATAACTCCTATACCCTCTAAACTGGCGTACGACAAAAAGAAGGCTCTGCTGGGAAAAATGCTGTTTTTCGATCCGGTATTGTCCATGGATCGTAGCGTCAGCTGCGCAAGTTGTCACGATTTCGATCACGGAGGGGCAGATCCCAGACCGGTTTCGATAGGGGTCAACGGACAAAAAGGCAGAGTAAACTCTCCTACGGTCTACAACGCCATTTTTAATTTTAGGCAGTTTTGGAACGGAAGAGCAAAAGATCTAAAAGAGCAGATTCACGGTCCGCTGCATAGCAGTTTCGAAATGAACATAACCAAAGAGGAGATAGAAAAGAGGCTCAACGCGAACGCTTTTTACAAAAAGGCCTTTAAAAAGATCTACAAAAAAACCAAGATCACATACGATCAGGTTATAGACGTAATAGTGGAGTTTGAAAAGGCGCTCATCACTCCCGATTCCAGATTCGACAGATATCTAAAAGGAGAGAAAAACAGCCTCACCGAACAGGAAAAGAGAGGATATATGCTCTTTAAACGTCTCGGATGCGTTACCTGCCACAACGGAATAAACGTCGGAGGAAACTCATTTCAGCATATAGGCACCATAAATTTTTACGAAAAGAGCGTTATAGGGGACCGGTTTGAATTGACCGGCAGAGAGTTTGATAAAAAAAGATTCAAGGTTCCCTCTTTGCGAAACGTGGAACTGACCGCGCCCTACTTTCACGACGGCAGCGTAAAGACTCTCAAAGAGGCCGTGGAAAAGATGACGTACTACAACCTCGGAACGGAAGTAACCGAACAGGATATAGAAGATATAGTCGCCTTTTTGAAGACATTAACCGGCAAAAAACCGACCATTTTGAGCGACGGTCATGAAAATCGATAAAAAGATAGCCCTGGCAGCCTCGCTGGGGCTGTTGGCCCTTGTGTTGATCATATTTTTCGAAAACTTTACAAAAACCTACTTTTTGCACAACAACGAAATACTCAACAGGCTGCACAAACTCGAACGCGAAGAGATCAGGCTCGATTATGAAGTGCTCCAGGGATCGATGTTTCTTTACAAAAACCTGGACACCATATCGAAAATATACGAATCGATGGAAAAGAGTCTCAACGAACTGCTGGACGAAAAAACGCATCTAAACAGCGAACACCCCACGGTGTACAAGATGCTGATACAATATAAAAAAAGCCTCTCGGAAAAGATAGAGAACATTCAGGATTTCGAAAGCCTAAACGCCACGATAAAAAACTCGGCCATGTTTTTGGCCGATCTTTTAAAAAAGAGTACCGCCAGACTGGATAAAGAGGCCCAAGAGGACTACATAGAGTACGAAAAGAACGTAGCGGAAGCGATCAGTTCCATTTTTTTGGCCAAAAACAGTTTCGACGAGGATTTTTTAAAATCCGTCAAAAAAAACTACGAAAATCTCAAAAAATATAGATTCAAGGACCGCTCGACCGCTCTTTTGCATCAAAACATCATGGCCCACCTAAAACTGTTCATAGAGAAGTTCCCTCTATATACCAGATATCTGGACTCTATCCTAAAAAGCAAATCGAAGTTTATTCTAAACAGAACGATAAACATGTTCCTAAAATCCGCCAACGAAGAGTTAAAAGTCATCTCTTTGCTGTACATAGCGCTGATTCTGTTCTATTTCGGGGCGATCTTTTATATCATCTATCTACTCTACTTGATGGACAGGGAGAACTCCAGACTAAAAAGATACCAAAAAAGACTCGAGGTGATGGCCAGGCTGGACCCTTTGACGGGGCTATACAACAGACGGGTTCTAGAACGGGACAAAAGACGCTCCAGCGATCCGGCGTTTATAATAGTCAATATAAACGGCTTTAAACACTTTAACGACTTTTACGGAATCAATATCGGAGACAAAATTTTGAAAAAAACGGCCAGAATATTAAAAAAGATAGTCCCGGAGCATCTAAACGCCTCCTTTTACAGAATAGGGGGAGACGATTTCGGAATTTTGATAAACAACTGCGACTATCCCCTCGAAAAGCTCGCGCAACGTATCACGAACCATTTTAAAAACAGTAGCATCAAAATAGGTTCCATCGAGATAAATCTGACCGTCAGTCTGGGAATAACCAAAAAATATCCCCTGGTGGAGACGGCGGATATGGCGCTTAAACATATAAAAAGGGATATCCGCAGATCCTATTTTATCTACAACGAAAAACTGGGATTTTTCGAAAAAACAGAGGAGAACATTAAAAAAGCGGCCGTTTTGAAAAAGGCGCTTCAAAGAGACCACATAAAGCTGTATCTCCAGCCGATAGTGGATACAAGAAGCGAGTCCGAAGTAAAATACGAGGTTCTTACCTATATCAAAAACGAAAAGGAAGATTACGAATCGATCTATAAATATCTGCAGATCGCAAAAGATATCAAGCTCTACGAATCGCTAACCTACGCCATTTTCAAAAAGAGTTTCGAACTGTTCGACGGCCTTGATAAAGAGTTTTCGTTAAATATTTCCGTAGAGGATATCTCCAATCCTCACATTTTAAAATTTATGGGCTCTTTATACAAAAACCACTCCCGAACCTTTAAAAACGTCACCTTCGAAATTCTAGAAAGCGCCGCCATCAACGACTACGACGCGGTCAGGGACTTTATCTCGATCATAAAGAGACTGGGCTCGAAAGTCGCGATAGACGACTTTGGCAGCGGATATTCGAATTTCGAGCATATCTTGAATCTGAACGTGGACTATATTAAAATAGACGGTTCTTTAATAAAGAATCTGGATAGAAACGAAAACGCCAGACTGATCGTCAAAACGATAGTCAGCTTTGCAAAAGAGGCCGGAATAAAAACGATAGCCGAATATGTTCGTTCCGGCTCGATTCTGAACGAGGTGCGAAAACTAGGGATAGATTACGCCCAGGGAGAGCTATTTGCCATGCCAGAACCGGCCGGGAGAGAGAGATGGAACAAAAACTAATAAAAGCCTGTAAAGAGATATTCAAAGAGGAGGACCTGAAAATTTCCACCGATCTGCAAAAACAGATCGAACAAAAAGGGATACTGGTCAAAACTCTTTTCGACTCCGAAAGAGCCTTTTTGAAAATATACTCGATAAATAAACTGCGTCTGTCGGATCTAATTCCGCTTTTGCACAATTTCGGACTCGAGGCGATCGAGGAGGTCTCATACGAAATCTTTACCGAAAATGAAAAGATCCACGTCAACCGTTTTCTACTCGAGGAGAAGATAAAAGAGCCTCTGCAAAAACACCGATCGACGGTAACCTCGCTGTTGGAATCCGCTATCAGAGGGGATATCGTGTGCGATTCGGCCCTCTACTCCCTAGCTTTGAAAGAGGGGCTAGATTATAAAAAGATCTTTTTACTAGAATCGATAATACGGTACGAAGATCAAATAGTTCCTGAGTTCAATAAAAACACCATTTTGGATACCTTCGTCAAATACGGCGAAACGGCTTCGCTTCTGATAGAGACCTTTTTGACCAAGTTCGATCCCGATGAAAACAGAAGAAAAGAGTACGAGACTCTATGTAGCAGATTAAAAGAGTCCATAAAGAGCGCAGAAAACATAACAGAGGATAAAATACTCTCTCTGGCGCTGAAAATCGTTCAAAACGCCACGAGAACCAACTATTTTAAAAACAAAAGCGCAATTAGCTTCAAAATGGATACAGCCTTTTTGGAGAGTATGCTAAACGGAATACAGCCCAGAATCGAGATGTTCGTATCCCACCCAAAAATGAGCGGCGTCCATCTGCGAATGGATAAAATAAGCCGGGGAGGCCTCAGATGGAGCGAACGTTTCGACGACTACAGAGAAGAGATAAAATCGCTGATGAGCACGCAAGAGGCCAAAAACGCCATCATAGTCCCTTCGGGGGCAAAAGGCGGATTTGTAATCTTCGAAGATAAAAAAAAGCTGAGCAAAGATAGTTTCAAAGAGTATTACTCCATCTTCATCGACTCCCTTTTGGATCTTATAGACAACAAAGGCTCTAATTACGAGGGCGTAAAATACGACGGGGACGATTTCTATTTCGTCGTCGCGGCCGACAAGGGAACCGCGGCTATGAGCGACGTGGCCAACTCGATAGCAATCGGACGGGGCTTTTGGCTGCACGACGCCTTTGCCAGCGGCGGCAGCAACGGCTACAACCATAAAAAACTCGGCGTAACCGCCAAAGGCGCCTGGAGAAGCGCATCACGATTTTTTATAGAAAAGAAAATAGATATATACAGCGATACGATAAGCGTAGTGGCAATAGGATCGATGCGCGGCGACGTGTGCGGAAACGGCCTTTTGATAAATCCCAATATTCGCCTTTTGGGAGCCGTCAGTTCAAAAGAGATCTTCGTAGATCCAGATCCGAACCCCCTAACCGCATACAGAGAGAGAAAGAGGCTGTTTAAAGAGAGTCTACACTGGCGAGACTACGACAAAAACCTGATCTCAAAGGGAGGCGGGGTATTTTCAAGGGATCAAAAAGAGATAGAGCTCTCCGCCGAAATGCGAAAGCTCTTCAAAACCCGAGCGAAAGTAGTCAGCGGCTCCGAATTGGCGAAAATGGTACTGACCATGGAAGTAGACCTGCTATATAACGGAGGAGTGGGGACCTACGTCAAATCCAGCGAAGAGGCCAATCTCCATCTGGGAGACAAAGAAAACGAAAGCGTCAGAGTAAACGCGGCCGATCTGAAATGCTACGCGGTCTGCGAAGGCGGCAATCTAGGGTTCACCCAACTAGCAAGAATAGAGTACTCAAAAAACGGAGGGAAAATCAATCTAGACAGTATAGACAACTCCGCCGGCGTGGACACTTCGGACCACGAAGTAAACATAAAGATCGTCCTTAACGAGCTCAAACGAAAAGGGCAGATCGACGAAAAAGAGCGTATAAAAACTCTAGAGAATCTAACGGACAAGGTATTAAACAGCGTTTTTTGGACGAACTATCTACAACCACTCTCCATAACTCTTGACCAGATCAGATCAAAAACGGAACCGGAAAAGTTCGTAAAATGCACCGAAATTATAGAAAACAGCATAAAGGTGTTCAAAAGAAGAGATTTTCATATACCTAAAAACAGCGAATTCGAAAGAGTCTTCGACTCAAAAGGCGAGATTTTAAGACCAATTTTAGGAATTTTGCTCTCCTACTCCAAGCTTTTGCTAAAAAAGAGTATCCTTGGCAGCGATCTGCCGGACTCCACGTTCGCCAGACACTATCTATATAAATATTTTCCGAAAAACTTCTCCACCATATACGAAAAGGAGGTGGGGGCACACCCGCTCAAACGCGAAATCGTCGCCACGATGATAGCGAATAAAATCATCAATTTCCACGGAATCACCTTCATACACGATTACGAGGAGCTGGGCGAGGACTTTATCAAAAAAATAGAGGCCTATCTGATCATAAACAGACTTATCGGAGCGAACGACGTACGATTCGAAATATACAGAAACGATCTAAAAATCGACTCGGCCCTCTCGTATAGACTCCTTTTGGAGCTGGAAGAGGCTATCGCATTTAGCGTAGGCTGGATGGTCAAAAAGGAAAAAAGAGTCGATCCGGTCTATATGCTGGCCTATAAAGAGGAGATAGAGGCGGTTTTGAAAAACGCCGACAAAAAAATAGCTCGAAAAAGCTTAACCGAAATCGAAAGCATAGATAGATTTTTTACCTATTTGGACTATCTCAAATTCACGGCCGCCGCCATCGATCTAAAAGAGCAGACCCACCTATCCTTCGCCGAAGTGGCGAAGCTCTTTTATCTGATCATAGAGAGGTTCAATATCAACGATATCCTAGGCTCAATCGCCGATCTCAAACCGCTGGGCGAATACGAAAGGCGCGTTCAGAAAGAACTGACGGAACTGGTAGAGTTTTTCGTTACGGCTCTGGCTAAAAAGATACTCGGTTTTACCAGAGTCGAAGAGAATATCGAGGAGAGCTTTGAGAGCTATATAGGCAGAAACTTTGCCAAAAACTCCATCCTTCTTGAAATATCGAACTTCAAAACCCAAGAAAGCCGCAATTTAGCCCATCTGAGCCATATCGTAAACTCATTGGTACTATCGGTGGTTTAGGAGTTTCTTTGCAAAAACTCCCTAACCCTCTGGATAGTCTCCTCTTTGCCTATGACGGCCATAATATCTGCCAGATCCGGCCCTCCGAGCCTGCCGGTAAGAGCCAGACGCAGCGGCTGACCGATCTTGCCAAAACCGATACCCTTTTGCTCCACCACGCTCTTAATAATTTCGTGAAATTCGGCCGGCAGTCTGGGATCGGCGCTTTCGAGACTCTTTAAAAAACTCTCCAAAATCTCTCTCCACTCCCCTTTTAGAGCCTTCTTCATGCCTTTTTCATCATACTCGCGGGGAGCCTCGAGAATCTCTTTTGCCATTTCGGCCATCTCTTTCAAGGTTTTGGCTCTCTCTTTGAGAGCGTCGAGTAAAATCTCCTTTTTATCGTGGCTTTGCAGATAGACGCCGAAATCTTCCAAAAGCTCGGATAACCTTTGATTGGGAGTATTCTTGATATAGTGCGAATTCAACCAGTCCAGCTTGCTAAGATTATAAGCCGAAGCCGATTTGTTGATATCTGATGGATCAAAAAGTTTTTGCATCTCTTCGAGGGAGAAGATCTCCTGATCCTTGTAGCTCCACCCCAGCCTGACCAGAAAGTTCAACAGAGCCTCCGGCAGATATCCCATTCTCTTATACTCCATCACGTCCATAGCACCGTCTCTTTTGGAGAGCTTTTTTCCCGATTCGTTCAATATCATGGGAACGTGATAAAACCTCGGAATATTCAATCCCAAAGCCCTATAAACCAGAATCTGCTTGGGCGTATTATACAGATGATCGTCCCCTCTGATCACGTCAGTCACCCCCATCAAAGCGTCGTCTACCGCGACTACGAAATTATAGGTTGGAGTCCCGTCGCTTCTGGCGATGATAAAATCGTCCAACTCATCGGCTCTGATAGTTACAGTGCCTTTTATTCCGTCTTCGAAAACGATATCCCCCTCCAGAGGGGCTTTGATTCTAACTACCGGTTGAACTCCTTTGGGAGGTTCGCCATCGAAATCTCTGTATCTTCTGTCGTACCTGGGCCTCTCTCCCCTCTTTTGCTGCTCCTCTCTGAGGGCATCCAGCTCCTCTTTGCTCATATAGCAGTAATAGGCTTTGCCCTCTTTGAGCAGCTTTTGAATATACTCTTTGTAGATATCGAACCTCTTTGATTGATACTCCACTTCGCCGTCATAATTGAGCCCTACCCAATCAAAAGCCTCCAAAATGGCTCTGACGGCTTTATCGGAATTTCTGGAAAGATCCGTATCTTCGATTCTCAATATAAATCTTCCTCCGTTTTTCCTGGCCCATAACCAGTTAAAAAGAGCAGTTCTGAGTCCTCCTATGTGAAGATATCCCGTGGGACTCGGAGCGAATCTGGTAACTACCATAAAACAACCTTTTCAATCGGAAATTTCTATAGAAAATTTTAATGAATTCTTAGTTAAAAGCTGGTAAAATGTGGCCGGATTTAAACGATTTAAGGGATAATATGAAAAAGCTTCTTGCCCTCTTGGCGTGTTCGATCTATATATCGGCTTCGATGGTTGACGCCGTGGCGATTATTGTCAACAACGAACCCATAACGCTTCTCGATATCGTAAAAACCTCGAAAGCGCTGGGCGTAGACAAACAAAAAGCCACCGAACTGCTGATAGAGAGAAAACTCGAAGAGGCGGAAATCAAAAGACTGGGCATAGATGTTGACGAATATGATCTAAACAAAGAGATAGAAAATTTCGCAAAGAGTAAAGGGATGAGCCTCGAAGAACTAAAAAAAGCCGTAGAATCCAGCGGACTGACGTGGCAAGAATATAAAGACAGCTTCAAAAAAAGGGTTCTGAAAAAGAGGCTCTATCAGCAAATCGCGGCCTCTAAAATGCAAAGACCGGACGAAGCGTCGATAAAAGAGTATTACGAAAAGAATCTGGAAGCTTTCAGCGTACCCAGCGAAGTGGAAATCATCAAATATCTTTCTACGAATCGAAAAAGCCTCGAAGAGCTCAAAAAAAACCCCATGGCGCATCTGCCAGACATAACGAGCGGTGAAGAGAGAGTCGATTTAAACGCCATCAATCCCCAGCTGGCGCTGCTGATACAGGAGACCAAAGAGGGCGAATTCACCCCTATCATACCGATGCAAAAAGGCTTCCTACTAATTTTCGTCAAAAAAAAGATAGGTAAAAAAGCTCTTCCATACGAAGAGATCAAAAACGCTGTAGCCGCCAAAATGGCCGAAGAGCAAAGAAAATCCATCATCAAAGACTATTTGGCCAAACTAAAAGTGAACGCCAAAATAAAAGTTCTGAGATTACCCTAAAGGAGAGTTATGATACAGGTTGTAGCCACAAAAAACGAATTTGCCGATCTTTGCGAAAAGGTTAGAAACGCCGAAGGATACAGAGATCCGATCGGTTTTGGAATTTGCAGAATAGACAGAGGTCAAAAAAACAGCGAAAAAGTTCTGCAAGCCACGTTTCCGGTGGTAAACTGGCGAGAAAACTACGCCAGCGCCGCGATATTTCATCTGGCCATAAAAGAGAGCCTTACCGATGGCACCGTGCACGATAGCGAGGCTCTTTACGAAATCAACAGGGAATTCGTAGAAAGCGCCATGAACGCCTTCGCTCCATTTTTGAACGAAGCCAAAGGCGAAAATCACAAAAACGTCCAGTTGATAAAGATGCTTTCAACTATGGAACCTGAAGAGTTGGCCGATTACAGGATACTCTTTATCTACGAGGACGAAGCTCCAAAATCGCCCGAATCGGTATACTTAAAGCTTTACGCCCTCTCTTTGGGGAAAGCGCCTTTAAGAGGCGTAAATCTTAACGGCGCATTCGGTATATTGCCGAACGTGGCATGGAGCGGTAACTATCCTATAGAACTGGAGTGGCTCAGAGAAAACGAACTGGAACTAAAGATGAGAGGCGAATATCCCCAAATCGACGCCGTAGATAAGTTCCCCAGATTCTTGCAGCACGTAATTCCGGCCGACAACACCAGAATTCTGGATGCCTCAAAAGTTAGATTCGGAGCCCAGCTCGCCGCCGGAACGACGGTTATGCCTGGAGCCAGCTACATAAACTTTAACGCAGGAACCCTCGGAGCGGTAATGGTAGAGGGCAGAATAAGCTCCAGCGCCGTAGTAGGCAAAGGTAGTGACATAGGCGGCGGAGCCAGTATTTTAGGAGTCCTCAGCGGCACCAGCGGAAACCCGATCAGCATCGGAGAGAACTGCCTCCTCGGCGCCAACTCCGTAACGGGCATACCGCTCGGCGACGGCTGTATCGTCGATGCGGGAATCGCCGTACTCGAAGGAACGAAATTTTACGTGAGCGAAGCGGAATATGGCAAGATCAAAGAGACCAACCCGGATTGGCGGGCCGAATACAAAGAGATCTTCAAAGGTGTGGAACTTGCGGGTCTGAACGGTCTACATTTCAGACAAGACAGCACCACCGGACAGATGAAAGTGTTTCGTAGCAACAAAGAGGTAAAATTAAACGAAGAGCTCCACTGAGCTCTTCGCTATTTCAAAAACTTTTCGTCGATATATTTCGTATCATAGTTATTGGACACGAAATCCGGATTTTCCATCATCTTTCTATGAAACTCTATCGTCGTTTTTATTCCGCTCACTTCGAACTCTTCAAGAGCCCTTTTCATTTTGGCGATAGCTCTTTCTCTGTTTTCTCCCCAAACTATCAATTTGGCTATCATAGAATCGTAATAGGGGGGAACTATGTATCCGCTATAGACATGGGTATCCATTCTGACGTCTTTGCCGCCCGGTTGTATCCAGGTCTTGATTTTGCCGGGGCTGGGAATAAACTTTTGCGGATCTTCCGCATTAATTCTGCATTCTATGGCGTGACCCTTTAGTTTTACATCGCTCTGATCAAAGAGTCTATCGCCTTCGGCTATCTTGATCATCCACTCTATGATGTCGATACCGCTGACCATCTCGCTAACCGGATGTTCCACCTGTAGCCTGGTGTTCATCTCCATAAAATAGAAGTTTTTGTCGCTATCTACCAAAAACTCTATCGTTCCGGCCCCCTCGTAGTTTATATACTTTGCCGCCTTTACGGCTGTGGAGAGCAGCTGCGATCTCGTCTCTTCGTCCAGCAGTATCGCTGGAGACTCCTCGAGCATTTTTTGGTGTCGCCGCTGGAGCGAACAGTCCCTCTCTCCCAGATGCACCACGTTGCCGTGCGAGTCGGCCAGAATCTGAACCTCGATATGGCGCGGATTTTTGATAAACTTTTCCATATAGATCGTTCCGTCTCCAAAGGCGCTGATAGCCTCGCTCTCGGCGGCCAAAAAAGCGTTCTCTATATAGCTCTCGTCCTCAACCACTCTCATACCTTTGCCCCCGCCTCCCGCGGCAGCTTTTAAAATTATCGGATAACCTATCTCTTTGGCCCTCTTTTTGGCTTCGGCCACATCCTTGATCGCCCCTTCGCTGCCAGGAATGACAGGAACTCCGGCGGCTCTCATAACCTCCTTGGCCTTGGACTTGTCGCTCATCATCTGCATAACTTCCAAAGAGGGACCGATAAATTTAATATCGTGCAGTTTGCATATCTCCACAAACTGCTGATTTTCGCTCAAAAAGCCGTATCCGGGAAATATGGCGTCGCACTCGCTGATCTCGGCGGCGCTGATTATGGCCGGGATATTCAGATAGCTTTCGGCGCTTTTGGCCGGTCCTATGCAGATCGCCGCATCGGCCAAAGAGAGATAGTGGGCGTCCTTGTCGGCGCTGGAGTATACCGCTATAGCCTCTTTGCCCATCTCCTTGATGGTTCTAATGGCCCTGAGGGCTATCTCCCCTCTGTTGGCAATCAAAATCTTTTCGATCCTGCCCATTTAGAGCCTTTCTACCAAAAATAGAGGCATATCGTATTCGACCGGCTGCCCGTCCTCTACCAGTATCTCCAAAATCTTGCAATCAAACTCGGCCTCGATCTCGTTAAATATCTTCATAGCCTCAATAATACCGATAGTCTGTCCCTTGCTTACCCTATCTCCGACTTTAACGAAAGGAGGACTGTCCGGGCTGGGAGCCCTGTAGAAAGTTCCAACCATGGGAGAGGTGATATATTCGCCCTTTTTCTTCTCTGCCTCTTTTGGCTGGAGCTGCTCGCCCTCGATCGAAACGGTCTGTTTCGCCTGCGGCTGGAGCGGCGCGCTCTGAACCTGAACGGTTTGCGGCTCTGAAACGGCGTATGAAGCCTTTTCCATAGATATTTTGAACTCATCCTTCTTTACTTCGAGTCTACCCAGTCCGCTTTTGTCGAAAATCCTTATTAGCTCTTTTATCTCTTTGAAATCCATATCTCTTCCTTGAAAAGTGATGATTGTGCCCCTCAAAAGGGCTTTATAACTTTTTCTCAACGATAATATTATTTGCTATAATATCATAATTTTTATAAAGAGTTTCCGAAAAAAACGACATAAAATCAACCGTCGGCACCAAAAGGGAGAATATGGGACTAAAGTCTGACAGATGGATCCGAGAGATGTCGATCAAACACGGCATGATCGATCCGTTTTGCGAGGATCAGATAGGCAAAGGGGTCGTCAGTTACGGCCTAAGCAGCTACGGATACGATATCAGAGTGAGCGACGAATTCAAAATCTTTACAAACGTCAACGCCGAAGTGGTGGATCCAAAACATTTCGACGAAAGAAACGTTGTAGATTTCAAAGGGGAGGTATGTATCGTCCCTCCAAACTCTTTCGCACTGGCAAGAACGGTAGAGTATTTCAAGATCCCCAGAAACGTCCTGGCCATATGTCTTGGCAAAAGTACCTACGCCAGATGCGGAATAATAGTAAACGTCACCCCTTTCGAACCGGAGTTTGAAGGGCATATAACCATAGAGATCTCAAATACGACTCCCCTTCCGGCGAAGATATACGCCAACGAAGGGATAGCCCAGGTTCTATTCTTCGAAGGGGACGAAGAGTGCGAAGTAAGCTACAAAGACAAAGCGGGCAAATATCAAAAACAAAGGGGAATCACCTTGCCTAAAATTTTAAAATAGTTACATAAACTCCCTCTCAAACCAGACCAAAAAGGAGTATATCAGCCAGCCGTGCATTGAAAAGCGCCTTCGTTTTAGCTGACGTTTCAACTCGTTCAGGGCCTCGCGACGGAAAATATCGCATCCCTCGTTGATCTTTATCGCTCTATCGAACTCTCCGCTTTCGAGGAGCCACTCCATAAAGGGGAAAGAGAACCCCTTTTTTCGCCTGTTCAGTATCTCGGGAGCCAAAAACTCTTCGGCTACCTTTTTTAGAATATATTTGGTTGAACCCCCTTTTAGATGCAAATCGCCATCTATCGAAAGAGCCAGCTCCGCTAAATTCCTATCCAGCATAGGGGTTCTAGCCTCGATCGAGTTGATCATAGAGACCCGATCCAGTTTCCTCAAATATAGATCGGACAATCTGACGCCCATGTCCACGACGGTATACCTTTTTAGAGGCTCTTTAAAATTCCGGGCCCTTTTTATGTAGCACTCCATAAATTTCAACGAATCGTTATCCTTTACCGGACGCCTAAGGACGAAACCCTTTTGCAAATCGGTAAAAATTTCGCTGCTTCCCCTAAACAGCCACGATCCCTCAAAGACTCTTTTGTACCACTCCCACTCCTTGTTGGGGGAGTAGTGTCTTTTGAAATAGTTTCTAAGCCAGTTTTTATATTTTAGGCCGGCCGCCTTTTCTATATCCGCAAACTCCCTGTAGCGTCCGTATCCCAAAAAAATCTCGTCCCCTCCCTCTCCCCCCAGCACAACTTCGAATCCTTGAGAGGAGATTTTTGAAAAAAGATACTCAAGAGGAGCCGAGGCGGGATCGCCCAAGGGCTCCTCCAGAGCAAAAAAGAGCCGCTCAAGACCCTCTAAAAAGAGTCTTTTATCGTATACGACCCTTCTGTGATCGCTTCGTATCGTTTTTGAGACCATCTGCGCAAAAGGGGACTCGTCATGTTTTTTATACCCCTCATAACCTATCGTAAAGGTATCTATTTTGCCTCTAAGACGCGATGCCATCGCGGCGATAAGCGAACTGTCGATCCCCCCGCTGAGCAAAAAGGCGATCGGTTTTTGCCCCTGAAGCCTACGCTCGACGCTCTCAAAAAGAGCGCTCTTTACCGCCCCAACGGCCCGATTTTCATCCTTTATCGTCTCTTTCTCGCGCAAAAAAAGGCTCTCCTTTTCTCTAACGGAACCCTTCTCCACCACCAGCATGGTTCCCGGTTTTATTCGATATATCCCTTCGTAAAAGGTTCTCTCGCAAAGCGCCGACCCGAAAGAAAGATAGGAACTTAGCGTATCCTCGCAAAAACGCTTGTCGCAAAAGTGAAACAGAGCTCTCAATTCGGAAGAGAATACAAAACGGCTCTTGTCTTTAAAAAAAAAGAGCGGTTTCTTGCCGAAAATATCTCTCGCCAGATATAGTTTTTCCCTCTTTCGATCATACAGAGCCAGAGCGTACATTCCATCTAGAATCTCCAAAAAACGCTCACGCTCACTCTCGTAAGCGGCCAATACCGTCTCGGTATCGCCCCCGGTAACAAAACTATAAGGCAACCTGTCTCTGAGCTCTTTGTAGTTGTAAATCTCCCCGTTAAAGACCAAAACGGCCCTCTCGTTAGCTATAGGTTGATCGGAAGCCGAAGAAGGATCGACTATAGCGAGCCTGTTATGCGCCAAAAAGATCCTCTCCCCGGCCCAATATCCTGAGGAGTGCGGCCCTCTGTGCCTCATAGCGTCAGAGGCGCGTAGAGCTTTTTCCAGATCATATTCGCCCAATATACCGAATATCGAACACATCTATATCCACTGTCTCCTTTTTAGCCACTTGTAAATCGCAAACCCTAAAGCGAGATTGATCAGCCAAACAAAATAGTAGCCGTACTCCCATTGAAGTTCCGGCATATTTTTAAAATTCATTCCGTAATTTCCAACGATGAAAGTCAGCGGTAGAAAAATTAACGATATTGCGGCCAATCTCTGCATCGCCTGATTCATTCTGTTCGATATGAACCCCATAATTAGATTCTGCAAATAGCCCGTTCTTTCCAGATAGGATCTAGATTCGTTGATTACGAAGTTCAGATGCTCTTTTAGATCTATAAATTCGAATTTCAGCTTTTTTCTAATCTGGGTGGGATAGTGGTTGTAGATTTTATTTATTACGTCGTTTTCGAACACCGACTGTTTGGCTATTCTGTTTAAACTCCTTCTGGCCAGATAGAGCTCCTTTTGCATCTCTTCTTCGTCCAGCTCCTTTTTGAATATGGTATCTTCTATCTTTTCGAGCCTGTCGTCTATATAGTCTAAGATCCCCATGGTGTTGTCTATTAAAATATCCAAAATGGTATAGGTGATATACTCGATGGAGTCCTGCGGTCTGTATCTTTTATATAGCTTGGATACCATTTTCTTTATGACCTCTTCGTGGTCGCTCAAAAAAAGCAGTTTGTCCGCCGTAATAATAATTACTATATTGGTATCTTCAAACAGAAGATCGAAACTCTGTTTGAAATATTTTAGAATCACCAGTTTAAATCCGTCGTTCTCCTCGTATGTAACGCTCTGCTCCTCGCTCTGGATATCTTCTATAAAACTCTCATGAAAACCGTTTTCTAACAGCCATTTTATAATTTTGGAGTTCTTGGCCGAACTAAACACTATCTGTTTCTCTCCCGGCAGCAGCTCTATCTCCTCTTCGCCCTTTTTATAAAGTCTATCCGCAAATACGTACATCTTTATCCTTTAATCAAAAACTGCACCCTCTACGGGAATATTCGTCGCAAATCTCCAAAAAGGCCTCGGCGGCCTCTATCTCAAGAGGCAGAGAAATCTCCGCTTTGTAGAGCTCTTCCGCGGAACTCAGATACGAAGAGGCAAACGGTTTGAGTCTATATATAGGTTTGTAGTGTACCTTTGGAGCGTATCCCAATTGCCTCATCCGCTCGAAAATATCCTCTTTTACGCAATACATGGAGGGTTTCAAAAGCAGAGGAAAGAATCTTTTTACGGTTTTGTCGCCGCACTCTATCGGATCGAAAAATCTGTTCCCTTTTTCCAAAACGGTTCTCATGGCAAAAAAGATATCGTTGCTTTTTTGAATCTCCTCCTTTGTAGGCAAAGGACGATTTTGACACAACAGATTCAAAGAGATATATCTAAGATCGAAATTCCACAATCTTCCCTCTTTGATTCCGCCTCCCAAAAAATCTTTTAACTCTTTCAACAGCATACAATCTTTCGTCGAAACGGCGGCGAAGCTTCCGCAATCAAAGATATTTATATCGTAATCGCCGAGCTTCTCTCCGAAGTTTTGATAACAGATCCACCCCTTTTTCGGTTCGAAACTCTCAAAATAGAGGTTGTCTATATCGCAGTCTCCGCCAAAATCGAAACCGCTCTCGACCATCTCCACCTCAACCTCGGCCATTTTGGCGGCAGAGGCGAACCAGTGAGGCGAAGCGGCGCAAATACTCAGCGACTTTTTACCGAAAATCTTCAAACAGGCCCACAAAATCGCATCGGGAGAAACGGCCGTTAAATAGTTCTCTTTTCGCTGTTCGCTCATACGAAGCCCCTTTGACAATTCAAAAGAGATTATACAAAAATAATCAAATATGATAGAATTGCAACGAAAACGACATCCGACTAATGTAATTCAAAGGCAACGACGTGGCGCAAAAGAGTCTGATAATAGTTGAATCACCGGCAAAAGCCAGAACGATAAAAAATTTTCTAGGTAAAAATTACGAAGTTGTAGCCTCCAAAGGTCACATAAGGGATCTGCCCAAATCCAGCTTCGGAATCAAGATAAACGAGGGTAGATTCGAACCTCAATACAGAGTGGATAAAGACCACTCCGCCGTAGTGAAACAGATAAAAGAACTGGCAAAAAAGAGCGAAAAGGTATACATAGCCACCGACGAAGACAGAGAGGGGGAGGCGATAGGCTACCATATAGCCAAGGCGATCGGCCAGGAACCGGAGAAACTACCGAGAATCGTGTTTCACGAAATAACAAAAAACGCTATCAAAAACGCTTTGCAAAATCCCAGAACCATAGATATGAATAGGGTAAACGCCCAGCAGGCCAGACGACTTCTGGATAGAATAGTGGGATACAAGCTCTCCCCTTTGCTCTCTTCAAAGATCCAAAGAGGCCTCAGCGCGGGAAGGGTTCAAAGCGCCGCCTTGAAATTGGTTGTAGACAGAGAAAGGGAGATAGAAGCCTTCACTCCCCAGGAGTACTGGAGTATAGAGGCTATTTTTGACGAAAGCGTAGAAGGCTCTTTGGTAAAGTATCTAAATAAAAAGATAGAAAAACTGACTATAAAGAGCAAAGAAGAGAGTCAGGAGATAGTCGATAGACTCAAAAAGGAAACCTTCAAAGTCTCCAAAATCGAAAAAAAGAGACGCACCACCAAAACTCCGCCTCCCTTTATGACCTCGACCCTGCAGCAGACCGCCTCGACCCAGCTCGGTTTTAGTCCCAAAAAGACCATGATGATCGCGCAAAAGCTTTACGAAGGGGTTCAAACCGACAAAGGAATAACCGGGATAATCACCTATATGAGAACCGATAGCCTCAATATCGCTCAAGAGGCGATAGAAGCCGCGAGAGAACATATAAAACGCAACTATTCGCCGGACCTTCTGCCTGAAAAACCGAAAAAATACGCCACAAAAAACAGGGGAGCACAGGAGGCGCACGAGGCCATAAGGCCGACCATGGTAGAGTTTACGCCCCAAAAGGCCGCGGCCTATCTGAGTCAGGACGAGTTAAAACTATATACCCTGATCTACAACAGATTTTTGGCCTCACAGGCCAAAGACGCGGTTTTCGAAATCGAGACGATCTATTTCGAGTCCCAAAGCTCCATTTTCAAAGCCGGAGGACGCAGAGTCGTTTTTGAGGGGTTTTACAAAATTTTATCCGGAATGGAAAAAGAAAAGCTACTGCCGCCGATGAAAGAGGGCCAGGAGGTTAAACTCAGCGAGATAAAAGCCACCCAGCACTTCACCGAACCGCCCAGCAGATACTCCGAAGCGAGTCTAATAAAAAAACTGGAATCGCTAGGCATCGGCAGACCCAGTACTTACGCTCCTACCATAGCCTTACTGCAGACTCGAAACTATATCGAGATAGAAAAAAAACAGATCAAACCGACTCAGATAGCCTTTAAGGTTATCGAAGTGCTCGAAAAACATTTTCCGGATATCGTAGACAGCTCTTTTACGGCAAAGATGGAAGAGGAGCTGGACGATATCGCCGAGGCGAAAAAGGATTGGCAAAAGGTTCTGGCCGATTTCTACGAACCCTTTATGGAACAAATAGAAAAGGGCAAAAAGGAGATCAAAAGCCAAAAGATCGCCACTCCTGTAGGCAGAGAGTGTCCAAAATGCGGCTCGCAGCTGGTCAAACGAAGCGGCAGATTCGGAGAGTTCATAGCGTGTAGCGCCTTCCCGAAATGTAAGTATACCGAACAGATCGACAGCGAAGAAAAAAGCGATCACGTATGCGATAAATGCGGCTCCGAAATGATCGTCAAAATGGGCCCCAGAGGAAAATTCCTAGCTTGCAGCGCTTTTCCGGAATGCAAAAACACCAAACCCCTAACCCAGCCCAAAAGCGTAGAGGCCAAATGCCCCGAATGCGGAGGCGACATTTTGGAGCGTTTCTCAAAGAGGGGAAAATTTTACGGATGTTCCAACTATCCAAAATGCAACTTCATATCAAAATATGAACCCACTCTGAACAGATGCCCAGAATGCGGTTACGCTATGGCGCGACGGGAATACAGAAAAAAAGAGATCTTAGAGTGCATCAAATGTAAACACAAAACGGATTTGACAGAATGAAAATAGGCATCATTTCCGATACCCACAACGCCATAGAGGCCACCTCCAAAATCGTATCGAAACTAATCGAAAGCGGAGCCGAATATCTTATACACGCCGGCGATATCGGAGAAGATGTGGCGCGCTATCTGGCCGGATTGGAGATTCCCCTGATCGCCGTATACGGCAATACGGACACTTCAATACTACAAGAAATACTGCCGCAAATCCACAAGGAGCCGTGCTATTTCCAAATAGAAGATAAAAGTTTCAAACTAATGCACCATCCTTACTTTTTAACTCCCGATTGTGATGTTATAATCTACGGACATCTGCACAGATTCGAGTGCGATTTCAAAAGAAGTCTATATATAAATCCCGGAGAGGTTTGCGCCAGAGAGAAGCCGAGAAACGAGGCCGCGTTGCTGGATACGGAAAAAATGAGCGTGGTTTATATCTGGTTGGAAAACGGACAGTGGCACAACAAAGTATTCAAGGAATCAAAATGAAAGTCTACCTCTGCGCTATCAGCAACATATCCAGCGGTACCTGCGCCGAAGACTGCGCGTTTTGTACCCAAAGCGCGAAATACGGCGCCGATATAGAGCGTTACAGATACAAACCGATCGAAAATATAGTCAAAGAGGCCAAAAGAGCCAAAGCAGCCAAAGCAGTAGGTTTCTGTCTGGTTACCGCCGGCAAAGGCGTAGAGGCGAAAACTCTCGATTTCGTATGCGAAGCGGCAAAAGCCGTCAAAAAAGAGGTCGGCGATATCTCACTGATAGGATGCAACGGCACCGCCGGCGTAGAAGAGCTAAAAGAGATGAAAAAAGCCGGAATAGAAAACTACAACCACAATCTCGAAACCTCAAAGAGCTTTTATAAAAATATATGCACCACGCACACGTGGCAAGAGCGTTATCAAACATGCCTCAACGTAAAAGAGGCCGGTTTGAACCTCTGTACGGGAGGAATTTTCGGAATGGGCGAGAGCGAAACCCAAAGAGAGGAGCTCTTAAAAGAGATAGCCTCTTTGGAGCCTATGAGCGTACCTATAAACTTCTTTCATCCAAACCCGGCGCTTCCTATCAAAAAGAGCCCACTAAGCAAAGAAGAAGCCCTAAACATCGTACAAAGAGCAAAAGAGCTGCTGCCAAATAGTATGATAATGGTAGCCGGGGGAAGGGAGCTGGTCTTTGGGGAGGATTGGCCCGCGCTTCTTGAAGCAGGGGCGAACTCTATAGTGATCGGAGACTATCTGACTACCAAGGGCGAAGAGCCCTCCAAAGATCTCGCGATTTTGGAAAAATTGGGTTACGAAATAGCGCAAAACTGTCATGAGTAGCGAAATAGCGATAATCGTAACCCTATCTTTGCTGATATTCGCCACCCCTTTTTTGTCAAAAATAACCAGGCTTCCCACAAGCGTTCTCGAAATAATTTTCGGCTCCGTAGCGGGCACCGTGGGATTACTGCACCATATAGAGCTTTTCGAGCTGGTAGCTGAGTTCGGCTTTTTGTATCTGATGTTTCTTGCAGGTTTGGAGGTGGATTTAAAAAAGGTCCTAAACATAGACAAAAAACTATTAAAAAGGGGACTTTTTTATATAGCCTCTTTGTACGTGCTCTCTTTTTTGATCGTAAAATATCTGGAACTCTCCAACATCTTCATAGCCATATTGCCTCTGATTTCGGTAGGATTGATTGCGGCTTTGATCAAGGAGTACGGGAAAGAGCTGACTTGGCTGGATCTCTCCATGACCATAGGCTCTTTGGGAGAGGTGGTCTCAATCGCCGTTTTAACCATCATAAGCGCCGGCTTTGAGTTCGGTTTCGGATCCAAGTTTTACGAAACCATTTTCTATCTGTCCCTCTTTTTGCTGGCGATTCTCGGAATATTTAAACTGCTGCAGATTCTGTTTTGGTGGTATCCGGAGCTAAAAACCACCCTGATGCCGAAAATCGACAAGGAAGAGCAGGACATCAGGCTATCTATGGCGCTCTTTTTCCTCTTTGTAGCCATTATGATATATCTGAAACTCGAAGTGGCCTTCGGGGCTTTTATAGCCGGAATATTTATCGCCACCTTCTTTGAACACAAAAAAGCGCTCCCCCACAAACTATCCTCTTTCGGTTTCGGATTTTTCGTACCGATATTCTTTATTTACACCGGCAGTTCTTTCAAACTGAGCGCACTATTCATGGAGGGATTGATTCAAAAAGCTATCGTTATAACCTTTTTGATGATAGGAATCAGAGTCGTATCGGCTATGGTTTTCGTAAAGGTGCTGGGCTTTAGGGACTCCTTGCTGCTGGGTCTGTCCCACTCGATGCCGCTGACCCTGTTGGTGGCGATAGCAACCTTGGCTTATCACGCCGACAGCATAGACAGTTTCCATTATCTCGCGTTTATTTTGGCCAGCCTCTTTGAGGTATTGATCGTAATGACCTCGATAAAGATAATAATGAGAGCGAAAAAGGCTTAGTTTTTACTCAAACTCTATCTTATAGCCGCCTTTGATACTTTTGATCTCATAGCGGCAATCTTTCTTCATTCTCAAAGCGGCTCTGAAAAAATCGGAATGGGCTCCGACGGATATCTCCCCTATACAGGGGTGCTCTATCTTCCAGCGACCGCTTCCGAAATCCGCTTTCCCTTTGAAATCTAAAACGATCTTTTTAGGAGAAGATAGCGTAAAGGCGCGTTTTAGTCTCTCTTTTAGCAGTATTTTTATATCATCGCCTATTTCAAAGACCATCTTTTCGTTTCTGAAAACGGCTCTTTTGGTTTTGGCTTTCGGCAGCTCCTTGGCAGCAGATTCGGCCGACGGTTTGGCCACAATCGCGCTGCCGTGAACGGGAGGAACGAAAGGGTTCTCTCTACCTATTAGCAGTATCGGAAACAGCGCTGGCAGCAGTATCAAAAACTTTCTCTTTTTCACTCCGGCTCCAACTGTTTTAATTCGAAATACTCTTTTTGCAAAGCGGCGTTCTCCTCCTTGAGACGCTGCACCTCGCGTTTTAGATTCTCTTTTTTGTTTTGCAGATCGATAAGAACCTCGACCGAATCGGTTCCAAAGAGTATATTTCCTATATAGACGCCGACCGCCACGATTACCGCCACGGCCGCGCCGAATTTCAGCAAAAGGGAAACCGTCAATCCCCTTTTGGGTTTAGACTCCTCTAAAAGCTCCTCTACGCTCTCTCTCATAGCGATTATACTCTAAAAAGCTCTTTTCCCAGATACTCTCCGTATTTTAGATCCTTTTCTATCTCCAGAAGTCTATTGTATTTTGCGGTTCTCTCTCCTCTAGCGGGGGCGCCGGTCTTTATCTGAGCGGTGTTCAAGGCAACGGCGAAATCTGCGATAAACGCATCCTCGCTCTCTCCGCTTCTGTGGCTCATTACGCAGTTATATCCGTTTCTCTGAGCCAGTCTTACAGTCTGCATCGTCTCAGTTACGCTGCCGATCTGGTTGGGCTTTATCAATATGGCGTTAGCTATTTCCTTCTCAATACCTTCGCGTAAAATCCTTTTGTTGGTAACGAATAGATCGTCCCCTACCAGCTGAACTTTGTGAGACAGCTTTTCGGTCAGGATTTTCCACCCTTCCCAGTCCTCTTCGGCCATTCCGTCCTCTATCGAAACTATCGGATATTTGTCGACAAGATAGTCGTAATAATCCGCCAGCTCCTGAGCGCTCAGTCTCTTGCCGTCCCCTTTTAACTCGTAAAGACCCTCTTTGTAAAACTCGCTACTGGCCGCGTCAAGCGCTATTACTATCTCTTCGCCCGGTCTATAACCGCACTTCTCTATCGCTTTGACTATATACTCCAGAGGCTCTTCGTTGTTTTTAAAGTTCGGAGCGAATCCCCCCTCGTCCCCCAATGCGGTAGGATGAGCGTCAGCCGCCAGCAGTTTTTTCAGAGTATGGTATATCTCGCTGCTGGCCCTTAACGCCTCCGAGAAAGTATCAAATCCCGTAGGCATGATCATGTACTCTTGCAGATCTACGTCGTTGTCGGCGTGAGCGCCGCCGTTGATAATGTTCAACATGGGCGTGGGCAAAACTACCCCGTTGGTTCCGCCTATATATCTGTACAGCGGCATATTCAGACTTTTCGCCGCGGCTCTGGCCACCGCCATAGATACTCCCAAAACGGCGTTAGCGCCCAGATTTGAGTAGTTTTCCGTTCCGTCTAGCTCTTTTAAAATCGCGTCGATCTCCGCCTGATTGTAGGGAGACAGACCCACTAATTCGTCGGCAATGGCGACGTTGACGTTTTCACACGCTTTTAAAACCCCTTTGCCCAAAAATCTTTCTCCCCCGTCTCTCAACTCCAGCGCCTCGTTTTTGCCCGTACTGGCTCCGCTGGGCACGATGGCGGAAGCGACAGTGGAGTCGCTAAGAACGACGGTGGCTTTTACGGTAGGATTTCCTCTGCTGTCTAGAACCTCCTGTGCGAATACGTTATCTATAAATACCATCAAAACTCCTTTAATCTTCGTTCATTTCGTTATCCGGGACGACCATAACAGAGTCGTTCAATCCCATCGCTTTTTTAATTTCGCTCTCTATTTCGCCGGCGATTTCAGGGTTCTCCTTTAAAAAGGCCTTTACGTTCTCTCTGCCCTGCCCCAGCTTTTTATCCTTATAGCTGAACCAGCTGCCGCTTTTATCTATTATGTCCAGCTTCACGCCGTAATCGACTATCTCTCCCTCTTTGCTGATACCCTCGCCGAACATTATGTCAAACTCGGCCTGCCTAAACGGCGGGGCGACCTTGTTCTTGACTACTTTGGCCCTGACCCTGTTTCCTATCTGGCTCTCTCCCTGCTTCAGAGTCGCAATTTTTCTCACGTCTATTCTGACCGAGGCGTAAAATTTCAAAGCGTTGCCGCCTGTAGTGGTTTCTGGAGTTCCGTATCCCATGGCTCCGATTTTCATTCTGATCTGGTTTATAAAGATGACCGTGGTGTTCATCTTGTGCAGAACTCCGGTGAGCTTTCGTAGAGCCTGGCTCATGAGCCTGGCCTGCAGACCCATATGGGAATCCCCCATCTCGCCCTCTATTTCCGCTTTCGGCGTCAGCGCCGCGACCGAATCTATCACGATCACGTCCACGGCCCCGCTTCTGGCTATGGTTTCGACTATATCGAGAGCCTGTTCGCCGAAATCGGGCTGGGAAACCAGCAGATTCTCAACGTCCACGCCCAGATTTTTGGCGTAAAGAACGTCCAAAGCGTGCTCGGCATCTATAAAAGCGCACACTCCTCCGTTCTTTTGGGCCTCGGCTATAATCTGCAGGGCCAAGGTGGTCTTTCCGGAACTCTCCGGACCGTAGATCTCGATTATCCTTCCTTTAGGAACGCCCCCTATGCCCAAAGCCAGATCGAGTCCCAGCGAACCTGTGCTGATCGACTCTATAGGCTCTATCTCCTTTTCGCCCAGTTTGACCAAAGCTCCCTTGCCGAAGGCCTTGTCGATCTGTTTGATCGCCAGCTCCAGCGCTTTTTGTCTGTTGGAATCCATTTTTACCTCTCGTAAAAAAATTTATAATATTTTAGCTGTTTTTAAGTAAAATAACCATAAAAACTCAGAGGATGACTATGTCAGTATATACCGTTGCCCACTCTCCCGACGCCGACGATATCTTTATGTACTACGCTCTGGAATTCGGCTGGATCACAGACAAAGATATCAAATTCACCAACGCGGCATTGGATATCGAAACGCTGAACGAAAAAGCCATAGAGGGTAAATTCGACATTACCGCGATCAGCTTCGCCCTATATCCCAAAATAAAAAACGAGTACGCCCTGCTAAAAACTGCCGCCAGTTTCGGAAAAGGCTACGGCCCCAAGCTGATCAAAAAAAAGGGCAGAAAACTAAAAAAACGCTTTAGAGTGGCTCTAAGCGGACGGCACACAACCAACGCGATGCTCTTTAAGATCGCCTATCCCGATGCCAAAATCGTATATATGAACTTTTTGGATATAGAAAACGCGGTGCTCCAAGAGAGAGTGGACGCCGGAGTTTTAATCCATGAATCGATTCTGAATTTTGATGACTCTTTGGAGTGCGAAAAGGAGCTCTGGGAGGTTTGGGTAGAGTTGGCAGGCAAAGAGTTGCCGCTGCCTCTGGGAGGCATGGCTCTGAGAAGATCCCTGCCGCTGACAAAAGCCATTAGGTGCGAAGAGATGCTTACAAAGGCGGTAGAGATAGCCAACGGCAAAAAATCGCTAATATCCAAAATGCTTGTCGAGAGAGGATTGGTAAGAATATCCGACGAAGAGCTCGAAAAATATCTAAATATGTACGCAAACGAGGAATCGGCGGCCATGGGACCCGAGCAGATTGAGGCTCTAAACAGACTGTATAAGATAGGGTTTGAACACGGTTTTTACGATTGCCCAATAAATGTAAAAGATTATATGATCCCTTCGGAATATACAAAGGCCAGGTTCTCCTGATGAAAAAAATTATCGATTTTTCCAGATTCTCTTCTATTAAAATAGGTCCGAAAGTCTGGGTGGAAATCATAGAAAAACCGCTAAAAAAGTATGACGATCTTTTTATTGTGGGAGGCGCCTCCAATCTGCTAATATCGGAAGAACATCCGCCTCTAGCTAAACTATCGAAAAGTTTCGACTACATCAAGCTGCATAAAAACGAACTAAAAATCGGAGGAGCCACGCCCGCCGGCAAAGTTGCGGCCTTTTGTAAAAGAGCCGATTTAGGGGGGTTGGAGTTTCTCTCCGGTCTGCCTGGAACGATCGGCGGGGCGGTAAAGATGAACGCCGGTTTGAAGGAGTACGAAATATCGAACCGGCTAAAGTACGTGGTTACCTCAGAGGGGATAGTGGAAGCCGCCGAATTGAACCTAAAATACAGAACGAGCGATTTTAGCGGCATAGTATACGAAGCGGTTTTCGAGGTCGAAAAAGGATTCGATCCGAAAACTCTTAAAAAAGTGTCGGATATGAGAAAAAACCAGCCCAAAGAGCCCAGCGCGGGCAGCGTCTTTAAAAATCCTCCCGGCGACTACGCGGGCCGGCTAATAGAGGCGGCCGGATTAAAAGGATATAGAATAGGCGATATGGCGTTTAGCGAGATCCACGCAAACTTTATGGTCAATCTGGGAAAAGGCAGATTCAAAGAGGCTATCGAGTTGATAGAGACGGCCAAATACGAGGTACGATCGAAGTTCTCGATAGAACTCCAAGAGGAGATCATCATAGTTTAAAAGGGGAAAAACCCCCTCCCCCTATATAGCAGAGGGAAAAAGTCC
>JAMONM010000093.1 GCA_027065825.1 Campylobacterales bacterium
GCCAAAACGGAAACCAAAAACAGAGCCACGATCAGAGAACCAGCCATCGCAAAAACTATGTTAACCGCCATGGGCCTATAGAGTTTGCCGGCCAATCCGTCCAACATCAATAAAGGCAAAAAAACCGCTGATACGATCAGAACTGCAAATATTATCGGCCTGGCAACCTCAGAAACAGAAATTGAAATTAGCTCTATTTTCGAAAGATCCCTTCTTTGCTGCATCAATCTAAAACTGTTTTCAACCAGGACAATAGCCGCATCGACAATCATACCGACGGCTATAGCCAAACCGCTTAGACTCATCAAATTGGCGCTGATTCCGAACCGTTCCATCAAAAGAAAGGCAACGGCCAAAGAGATAGGCAATGAGATGATAACGATCAAAGCGCTTCTTATTTCAAAAAGGAATAAAAACAAAATCAACGCCACCAATAAAGCTCCCATAGCCAAAGCGCTGCTCATAGTATCGATAGCCTTTTGAGTGATCTGTGATCTATCGTATATGGGACGTATCGTAACTCCAGAGGGCAGAGCCGACTCTATTTGAGCGATACGCTCTTTAATGGACTCTACTACCTTGGCCGCATTGGTTCCGCTTCGCTGTAAAACCATAGCAAATACCCTCTCGCTCCCGTTTAGGCTAACGGCGCCGAATCTTGGAGCCGCAGCTTCCGAAACGATGGCCAGATCGCCTACGGTCACCGAAGAGGGGCCTTCCGATTTGACCACTATACTCTCGATATCCTCCAGATCCTCAAAAAGCGAAGTGGCTCTAATGAGATACCGCTCTCCGTTTTGCCGGAGATATTGTCCCCCTACAGTCATGTTGGAAGCCGCAAGCGCATCTATCAGATCCGAAAAAGTTACTTCCAAGGCCTGCAGTCTTTTGGTATCGATTAAAATTTGATACCTTTTTTCAAATCCTCCCCAGGTTACAACCTCCTCTACCCCTTCGATCGACTTTAACATCGGAGATACCAGATATTCCTGAAGCTCTCTGAGATATTTGAGATCGTATCTGGAGTCTTTATCTTCTAAAACGTACCAAAACACCTGACCCAATCCGGTGGTATTAGGCCCCAAAACCGGTTTACCCCACCCTTTTGGAATATCTACGCGAGAAAGCCTCTCGGCGACAAGTTGTCTGAGAAAATATATATCGTAATTCTCTTCGAAAAATATCGCTACGTAAGAGAGTCCGAACATCGAAGTTGAAACTATCTTTTTGACTCCGGCCAGTCCGGCCATAGCCGACTCTATCGGATATGTAACAATTTTTTCTATGTCCTCGGCCGAATTGCCCGGACTTTCGGTATATATAACGACCTGTTTCGGCGTAATATCTGGGAAGGCGTCTACCGGTACATTTACAAAAGATCTGTAACCTGCCAAAACCAACGCTAAAAAGAGCAATAAAACCAAAAGAGCATTTCGCACTAAAAAATCGGTAAATTTTTTCATCTTCTCATCCTTAATGACCGTGCCCGCCGAGCTCGGACTTTAATATGAGAGATTTGACGTAGTATACGCCTTTGCTTACATACTCTCTACCGGTTTCTAACCCTTTTACGGCAATATAGTCGCCTTCTGTAAACAGAGGCTCGATTACTACCGGTTCAAACTCTTTTAGATCGTGATCGTGTCCGCTTTCATGATCTTTTTCGTGCAGATGGTCATGTTCATCTTCTCGATCGTGTTCGTTTTTATGTGAAATCGACTCCCATTCGTGCTCGTTTACCGGCACGAAAACGACCCTTTCTCCTTTGAACATGGTCACCGCGCTTTTTTTGACCGCGACATATTCGCCAACCGAAACGCTATAAATCCTAGCCTCGCCGTACGCACCCAACAAAAGATCGGGCTTTGAACCGACTATTTTAAAAAGCAGCCTGGCTCTTTGCGTTTTCGGATCGATTTTCGGCAAAAGTTTATAAAATTCCAGATCGTATCTCGAATCGGCAAAAACAAACTCGCCCTTAGGCCCTCTCTTAAAAGAGGTAAAGCGGCTCAAAGGAACGTACGCTTCGATATAAAATCCTCCCTTTGTCACTATGGTAGCCACTGGCGTATCGGCATTTACGGCGGAATGCACCGAAACGCCCAGGCTATCTACCGTGCCTCCCATATGTGAAAACAGATAAAAAGCGTCGGTGGGCTCTTTTATCTTTTGAGGATCGATATCCAACGATTCGAGCTTGCTTTGCATAGCTTTGAGTTTTGAAAGAGCTTCGTTTAACTTTATTCGATCCTCGATCAGTTCCATTTTCGAAGCCAGACCCTTGTTAAAAAGTCTCTGTTTGGTATTAAAAGTTTCAATAAGATCGCTGACGGTATCTTTCAAAGAGAGATATTGTGCGGTAAGCCTCGATAACTCCAAAGATTTTATCAGCGCGATTTTATCCCCCTTGCGAACGTTATCCCCGGGCTTTACGAAATATCTCTCGATATGGCCGGAAATTCTCGAGACCACGCTCTCTTTTTGATACTTTAGCTGAACCACCTGCGCGTTTACTCTGACGGTTTTATGAAACTCCCTTATCTTGCTGGTTTCAATCTCAATCTCTCCCGCAAAAAGCGCAAAAACCGAAATAAACAACAGTATTAGCTTAGCCATCGTACTCCCCCTTTAAAAAATTCATCTCTATAACCAGATCGTTGAACCTCTTTTTGATATCCAAAATTCTTCGTTGAGTTTTTACCAAATCGTTTTTTAGACTCAATATCTCCATAAGCGAGCTTTTGGCAATCTCGTAGCCCTCCTCGTATCTTTTTAGAAGTTCTCTTTGCTCTTTTAAAAGCCTATTTTCGAGTTTTAGAGCCTTTTTTAACTCATCTATCGAACTTACAATGTAGGATAGACGCATAGAAACCTCTTTGGATCTGGCCTCCTTGTCGAAAATCGATCTTTTCGCTTCGATTCTCTCCAGTGCCGCCTCTTCTCTCTTGTAGGAAAATAGCGGAATTTTCACCGAAAAAGTTACCCTGTAGATTTCCTGCCCGGATTCGTTTTCATATTCGATTCTGGTTTCGAAATCCTTTATCAATATATCTTCATAGCCTGCTTTTTCGGTATAAATAGCCTCTTTCAGTTCCAAAATCCTAACTACAGGATCCACGCTCTTTCGTGCAGAGAATTTAGATTTAGTTTCATATAAAAAACGCGGTTTTAACACCGGACGAACATCGGCGGCGGAAAAAGCTATCATGCGATCGTAGGCCTCTTTTTTCCTGATCTTCTGCAAAGCCATCGAAGAATCTACCGCTTTGGCGGCCAACTCCAAAAAAGAAGCCTCCACGCCTTTTGCCGCACCGTTTATAAAACGTTTTTTGGCTATTTGCGCCAGTTTGTTCGCCAGGCTTCGTTCTTGAGACAAGAGATCGTAAAGCAACTCTTCATATACCCATTCTGTATACAAAAAATTCATATTTTTTATAAACTCAGCTTTTTCCAATCCGTATAGCGCTTTTGAGTATCTAAGATACTTTCTTGATATCTCCCGTAGTCTTTTGCCGGCCTTGGGCATTCTGAGTTTCCAGCCAACGGACACTCTCCATGGATCACTCTCATCATACGATCCCGAAGCGAAACGGCCTCTTTCTATCTCTAAAACAGGATCATATGGCCTGATAGATATCTCTTTTTTTAAATCGTACTCCTCTTTCACCAAGGCGGCGCTTTGCAGTTTTTTGGATTTTTTCAAGAGCTCTTTCAAATAATTTTCATAAGCTTCGGCGGCAAAAGAGCAGTTACCGGCAAAAAGATATAATAGGATAAAAAAACTAGCCAATATTTTCATAAGACTCTCCTTTGACGAAAAATATGGATATTTAACTAAACGTCAAACGAGAGTTGCGGGAGGTTTCGTGAGTTTTTGGGGAAATTCCTCTTGAAAATCGGATTGATAAGAGACGGCAGGAGCTAAAGCGTTCCATACGGAAAGCTCCAAACCTTTCTCTATAGTAGCGACGAAGTGAAAATGGTGATGAATGTCACATACGTCCTCACATCCGGTCTCCTGATCCATCTGATAGACAAAGACCTCTATTTCCGAATGGTCGCACTCATCAACAAGTTTCAAAATACCGGCATGGGCGATATTGAAAAAGAGTGACAGCAAAACCAACAAAGTCACGCTTCGCCTCTTCATCGCCCGCCTTTTTATTGTTTAGGTTAGCTTAACAAAAAGAACCTCAGATTTCAATCTCCTCGATAATATCCAGACCGAATCCGCTAAGGCCTACGAACTCTTTTCCCCTTTGCGAAGTTAAAAGCTTTATGTTCTTAACTCCGAGGCTTTTTAGTATCTGAGCTCCTATTCCGTACTCTCTGGTATGATCGCAAACCTTGTCTTGAGAATCTATAAAGATCAAATTACCGCTATTTTTTTTCAAATACTCTATGGAGGCCAGTAACGATTTGTAACGCTTTTGATTCAATAGCAACTCTTTGTCGCTGCTGATATTGTGAAATTTAACGTTGCTGGTCTCATGAGGGGCATAAAACTGCAATACCGTATGTAAATTAAATAGATGATCTCTAAAATCAATTTTTTTAACTTTTACATCAAAAAACTCGATCTGTTCCTCTTTTATCTTTTCCACCAATGACTCGTTTCTGAGCCTATACTCTACTATATCTGAAATATAGAGGGTTTTTAGATTGTGCTTTTTGGCGAAACTCTCCAGATCGTTCCGTCTGGCCATCGTTCCGTCTTCGTTCATAATCTCGCATATAACCGCGGCTTCGCTAAGGCCTGCCAATCTGCACAAATCTACCGAACCTTCGGTGTGTCCGGTCCTAACCAACACTCCACCCTCTTTGGCGATCAAAGGAAAAATATGGCCCGGTTTAACAAAATCCTCGGGTGTACTCAAAGGCGACGCCAACAGTTTAATGGTCAAATCCCTTTCATACGCCGAAATTCCGGTAGTAGCCTCTTTGGCATCTACCGACACCGTAAACGCGGTTTCGTGCTGGGAACTGTTGTTGTGAACCATAGGTTCCAGATCTAGCCTCTTGGCTATTTTTCCAGAAATAGCAACACATATCAATCCTCTGGCTTCTGTAGCCATAAAATTCACTTTCTGAGGCGTACTAAAAGTTGCGGCATAAATCAGATCGCCTTCGTTTTCGCGATCCTCATCGTCTATCAAGACGACCATGTTTCCTTTTTTGATCTCCTCGATAGCCTCTTTGACTCTTTGAACAGGCATATATACTCCGCTTTTTTGCGAAATTATAACATTTATATCGGGTTGATGGTTATCTTGACAGCTTCTAAAATTTATATTATAATTTCAGCCGATTTTGAAAGAGATTGGGGTGTCGCCAAGCGGTAAGGCAGCGGGTTTTGGTCCCGCCATTCGGGGGTTCGAATCCTCCCACCCCAGCCACTCTTTGCCGCGGGGTAGAGCAGTCTGGTAGCTCGTCGGGCTCATAACCCGAAGGTCGGGGGTTCAAATCCCTCCCCCGCAACCAATGAAAGCCTTCTTGCAATCATCTACAAAACATTATTCAAAATTCCGTTCAACTTAGGTAATAATTAGCTCTAGTTTGAATTTTACCGTTTTTATTGATTTTGTTTCGATATTGAAAGCGAAAAGTTTACTCCGTAATTTGTTCTTTACACCGTACAAAAATAAATCTGTCTTGCCTTATATCGTATGCGCACAGTTTACCAAAACCTCTATCGAGATAACAGCATCCAGTATCTAGGTTAATGCAGTTGCCGTTTCTGATTGGTTCTGAATGAGGAGTATGGCCATATACGTTAATTATATCTTTGCAATAGCAGTTTTGATCTCGTGTTCGCAATAGAACGTTTTTAAATCTTTCATAACTGTTTTGATCATTACGTTGAGACCATACCGAAGTAATATTGCTGTGTGAAACCACGACCGGTTTTCCACTGGGATGCTCTAGTTCCAATACGATATATAACGGCAGTTGTTTCATCCAGCAAAGATCATCATAGATTTTATCAACTACATTGCTCTTTCTATATCCTTCGTTCCAAAAACCGTAGCTTTTCAACGTCTCAATGCCACCATTTGAATATAGCCACAAACTCCATTTCGATAAAAGTTCATTATAGTCCATTCCAATAAAAAAATCATCGAAAAATTTTATAAATGTTTCCTCATGGTTGCCCAAAACGGTCAAAAATCCATTTTTTCTAATCAAACTCACAACCTGGGCGCTAAAAGGACCCCTATCTATAAAATCTCCAGTAAATACGACTTGGGAGTTTTTAGGAAATTTTTTTAACATCTCTTTTAAAGGCCCGATCATACCATGTACGTCACCGATGATAAAAGTATCCATAATCTTACACAAAAAAATTTTTTCTTGAGTATATCAGAAAATTCAAAAGTCTAAAAGAAAGAAGTCCTAATCCAAAATAATCATCTAATGTATCGGTTGAACATTTGCCGTAGAGAATAACTAAAATACAGAAGATTGTTTCAATATATCTAATAAAGTAAAGCTGAACTTGCTATACAACCTTGGGGACTCCCTTAACCTGTATAGCAATTTCAATACATCTAATGTAATGGTTGAACAAGTATATAATATAGAAAACAAAAAAAGGAGATCGGAATTTCAATACATCTAATGTAATGGTTGAACTTAAAAACGCCCAAAGAGTATTGAAAACCAGGCAAAAAATTTCAATACATCTAATGTAATGGTTGAACTCGAAAAGATGAGAGCGGCGCTGCACAAAGATCCATTTCAATACATCTAATGTAATGGTTGAACTCGTTTCTAGCGAGACACTCTTTTGGCTCCAGGAAAAATTTCAATACATCTAATGTAATGGTTGAACCGCTCGGCTGGTCTTGCCCCGTTGCCTGCCACGGGGATTTCAATACATCTAATGTAATGGTTGAACACTACGCCGGTCTGCTCCACATAGTCCGTCAGCACCATTTCAATACATCTAATGTAATGGTTGAACTTTCATAGAGGGATATCAGGAGGGAACGGCGAGAAAATTTCAATACATCTAATGTAATGGTTGAACTCAAGCACTCAGACGGTGAAAGTGCTAACGGATAAATTTCAATACATCTAATGTAATGGTTGAACAAATTCAATTATTCCGACTTCTTCAATTACTATGAAATTTCAATACATCTAATGTAATGGTTGAACCTGTGAGGTTGTGGAGAGAAAGAATAAGTCTACCGGATTTCAATACATCTAATGTAATGGTTGAACGGATATATTAAATCTCGTTCCGATCCTGCTTCTAAATTTCAATACATCTAATGTAATGGTTGAACCGCGGGACGCTTGCGAAGTCGAATATAAAACCCTTTCATTTCAATACATCTAATGTAATGGTTGAACACGGCGGAGCAACCTACGCAGGCTCAACCTCAAGTCAAATTTCAATACATCTAATGTAATGGTTGAACATAA
>JAMONM010000094.1 GCA_027065825.1 Campylobacterales bacterium
TATCCTTTTTCAGCTCTATTACCAACTCCTCTATAGCCTGGGTGGATATCGGATCGAGAGCCGAAGTTGGTTCGTCAAAAAGCAAAACTTTGGGTCTGACCGCCACCGCTCTTGCTATACAGAGTCTTTGCTGCTGTCCCCCGGATAGAGAGTTGCCGTCCTCCTTTAGACGGTCTTTTACCTCGTTCCACAGAGCCGCTCCCTTTAGCGCCTCTTCTACCCGTCCTTCCAGTTCGCTTCTGTTTTTGATACCCTGCAGCCTCAGTCCGTAGGCCACGTTGTCGAATATACTCATGGGGAAAGGGGTGGGTTTTTGAAAAATCATTCCGATTTTTACTCTAAGATCTATCAGGTCCACTCTTTTTTCCAGGACGTTTCTCCCCTCGAAAATCACCTCCCCTTCATATCTGTTGCCAGGATATAGATCGTGGATTCTGTTGAGAGTTCTCAGCAGGGTCGATTTGCCGCAGCCGCTGGGGCCGATCAGAGCGGTGACTCTGTTTTTGGCTATTTGCATGTTAATGTTTTTTAAACTTTTCGTATCGGATTTGGCGTAGTAAAAGCTGAGATTTCTGATCTCGATCTCTATGTCGCCTTCTATTTTGCACAGTGTGGACATTTTTTTCCCTTATCCTTTTTTCTTTTTGACGATAGCTCTTCCGATTATGTTGACTCCCAGGACGAAAGAACCCAATATGAAAGCGGCGGCCCATCCCAGATCGATCCAGTCTTCATAGGGGCTCGTGGCAAAGTTAAACATCGTTACCGTCAAAGAGGGCATCGCCTCGTTCAGATCCGTAGTAAAGAAGTTGTTGTTAAAGGAGGTAAACAGCAGCGGAGCCGTCTCTCCGGCGATTCGGGCGATTGACAGAAGTACTCCGGTAATTATTCCCGCTTTTGCGCCTCTATACACTATCTGCAAGATCACTTTGTATTTGGGGGCTCCAAGGGCGTAAGCCGCCTCTCTGAGCTGAGTCGGTACGAGATTTAGCATATCGTCGGTGGTTCTTAGTACTATAGGAATCATCATAATAGCCAGCGCCGCCGATCCGGCCCATCCGTTGAAGTGGCCTACGGGAGCGACCAAAACCGCATATACGAAAGCTCCTATGACTATAGAAGGCGCGCTCATCATTATATCGCTGATGTCTCTGATAAAATTTGCGAATTTGGAGTTTTTCCCGTATTCGCTCAGATAGGTGCCGGCCAAAATCCCAAGGGGAATACCGATACCCGAAGCGACTCCTACCAGGATCAGCTGACCCACTATGGCGTTTCTGAGTCCGCTCTCTTCTCTACCCGGAGGCGCCGTGTCGTAGATGAATATTTTGGAGCTTATGGCGTCAAAGCCTTTAGAGGCCAGAGTCCAAAGAATCCAAAAAAGAAAAATCAGTCCTATTACCGCAGAGACGGTAGAGAGCGTCAAAACCAGAGCGTTTATCGCTTTTCTTCCCCTCATTTTGCGCTCCTGCTCTTTTTTAGAAAGTAGAATTTGGCTATCGCTATAACTATGAAACTGATTACGAAAAGAATAAGGGCCAGGTAAAATAGACTCGAATAGTACAGATCGCTGTCGGCTTCGGTAAACTCGTTTGCCAGAGTGACCGGAATGCTGGTTGCAGGATCGGTTAGCTCCTTTGGAATTCTATGGACGTTTCCCATAACGAACGTCACCGCCATCGTTTCGCCTATCGCCCTGCCGAGAGCCAGAATGATTGATCCTATGATTCCGGCCTTTGCGTATGGGATTACCACGTCTTTAATCACGTCCCATTTTGTGGCTCCGAGTGCGTAGGCCGACTCTTTTAAAATGTGGGGAGTGGTATTCATGCTGTCTCTGGTTATCGCGGCCATAAAGGGCAAAATCATGATCGACAGCACTATAGCGGCGGTTAAAAGTCCCAATCCGTTGCCTCCGAACCACTCTCTCATCAGAGGAGCGAAATAGAACAGACCCCACATTCCGTAAATAATAGACGGGATGGCGGCCAGCATCTCTATGGCTGTCCCTATCGGGGTCTTTAGTTTTTCAAAAGCTATTTCGGTTAGGAATATGGCGATTCCGATCGCTATGGGAGTTGCAATAATCATCGCCAAAAAGGTAGATACGATAGAGCCGAAAATTGCTGGAGCGCCGCCGAATATCTCCAGATTCGGCGCCCACTTTTGGTTGGTGAGAAACTCCAGGCCGAACGTCTCAATGGCTGGCTCGGCCTCTTTGAACAGTACCCAAAAGATCGCCGCCAGTACGATCAACACGAAAAAAGCCGATAGCTTGGCCAGAGCTTCGAAGCCTTTGTCGACTACCTTGTGCACGGGATACCTTTGAAATTTTTTAGGGGATTTTACAGAGGTTCGGTTACAAAAAGATTACATGCCAAAGGCAAGGAGAATAGGCTCTCCTTACCATTTGACTTCAGCCGTAAACATATATCTGGTCTCTTCGTCGTCGCTGACTTTGTCGCTGGGGTCGATGTAAAAGAGGTTGCCTATGAATTTGACGTTTTTGTTGTATTTGTAGGCCGCTCCGGCTATCCACTGGGTTCTGGTATAGTATTTTCCAGTCTTTTCCACGTCCCAGTTATCGTATCTGCCCAGAATCGACCACTTTTTAATCGGTCTAAACTCTCCGTTTACGCTCCATCCCTTGCCTTCGTACTCTCCGCCGTCGTTATCAGATTTTACGTAGATACCGGCCAACAGGAACATGGGATTGTTATAGACGCCGTGAATTCCGTACCAGTTCATCGTTTTGTAGTTTTGATAGTTCTGATTTAGTTGACCCAAGAAAGATATGTCGGCGTATTCGTCGCTCATAGAGACCTTTTTTTTGCCCGTACCCAGCAAATTGGCGGTCAATCTCCACTCGAAGGATAGATCGGTGTTTACTTCGGTAGTTGTGTCGTGATAGCCTTCGCCGTTGAACAGTCCTATCTCGCTGCTGAAGTAGTCGGTTTTCGTCTTTAGATTGAATCCCAGATCTGCCGAGTTCGTCAGATGGGCGCCTTTTTTCTCCTCAACGAAGGTTTTGGCGATGCTTCTATACCACCATCCGTGATGCTCTTCCCAGTCTATCCAGGGTCTGTGGACTTGACCGAACTCGATGCCGGTATAAGGCAGGATTTCGTCCAGATAGATATAGGCGTATTTGAGTCTTACCAGCCAGCTGCCGTCGTCTTTCGAACCGGTATCGTTATATTGCTGAAAAGTATCCAGGGTGATTCTGGCGTAATCCGTGCTATTCCAGTAGGCTTTGACCTGCAGGTAGTTTCGTCTCGTTTCGAATCTGCTGATATCGTCCTTTTTGGAATCGGCATAGTTTATGTGAGTAAATCCCAAATAGTGTTTTCCGCTGATTTTGAGGGTTTTGACTTTGGATTTTACCACCGTCGCCTTTATGCCTTTTGCCATCTTTTTTGTATCTGCGTATCCGGTGTCGGACTCTTCGGCGCTGACGAAAGTTCCCAGTTTGATTCTATCCGGTCCGGGTTTTGTATAAATGGCGCCGCTGTTTTTATCCTGATAGAGGGTTATGGTTTTGGCTCCCAGGCTAGAGACCGCGATCGCGGCCGCCGTTGCTGATAGAAGAATATTTTTCATCTTTGCTCCTTTTTAGTTTGATGGATCGATGTTGTGTTTTTTCCAGTAGGCTCTGATCATATCTTTCGTAGATTGAGGCAGCGGAATATATCCCAATCTCTGTGCGCTTTCGTCTCCGTTTTTGAAGGCCCAGTCGAAAAACGCGGTAACTTTTTTGTTGGTTTCGTTTTTCTCCCTGGGCAGCAGGATAAAGGTGGCGGCAACGATAGGATAGCTGTTGTCTCCGGGCTGAAGAGCCAGGATCTGGTAAAAGTGTTTATTTGGATCCCACGAGGCGTATTTTGCCGCGGCTATGAAGTTCTCTTCGGCGGGCTTTACCCATTTGCCGTTTTTGGTCTGAATCGTCGCGGCGCTAAAAGAGTTTCTCTTTTTATAGGCGTATTCTACGTAACCAATACTATAGGGGGTCTGTTTGAGCAGGTTCGAGATTCCTTCGTTTCCTTTCGCACCTATGCCGGTAGGCCAACTGAGGGCTTTGCCTACGCCGATCTCGTTTCTCCAGTCCTCGCTGACGTTGCTGAGAAAATAGGAGAAGTTAAATGTCGTGCCGCTGCCGTCGCTTCGGTGTATTACCGTTATCTTTTCGTGAGGGAGTTTAAGATGGGGGTTGTCTTGTGCTATGGCTTTGTCGTCCCAGTAGCGGATCTTTCCCATGAAAATATCTGCTATATCTTTGTTTTCGAGTCTCAATTCGGCGTCGCCTATGCCAGGGATGTTGTAAACCACTACTATACTGCCGATGACGGCCGGAAACTGATAGAGTCTTTTTTTATCCAGCTTTTTCGGTTTTAGAGGCTTGTCGCTGGCTCCGAAATCGACGATCCTTGAGCCGACCTGCTTGATTCCGCCGCCCGAACCTATCGATTGATAGTTGACCTCTTTGCCCGTCGCTTTATGGTAGTCATAAGCCCAGTCGTAATACAGCGGCGCCGGAAAACTCGCACCGGCTCCGCTGATTCTTTCGGCTTGCAGCGAGAGGGTGAATGTTGCTGTCGCGATAGCGGTCAATGCCACCCGTTTGACCATTTTTACTCCTTGCGGTTTAATTATGCCAAAATAGTATAATTTGATTGTTACAGTACGGTAACATCAAAAAAAGTTATCCGTAACCGAAATGTAATAAAAAAAACTATAATTTTGGCAGAGAAAAAGGTAAGGATAGTAATATGCTCACAAACTACAAAGAGAGATTAGAACAGATAAACAAAATGGTGGAGGATGTGGCGCAAAAGGTTCTAAGAGCGCACCAGGTCAGTTTGAAATCTTTTATAGAGAAGGACAGTGGCGGATTCGATGCGGTAATAGATCTAATAAAAACGATAGACGACGAAGCGAGAGAGATAGACAACGAGATAGTAAGGGCTATAGCTCTTTTCGGGCCGGAAGCGTCGCATCTAAGAGAGCTCATAGCGTACATCAAACTAACCAACGAGATAGTCAGAGTGGGAGACTACGCCAAAACCTACGCTAAAAACATATCGGCGCATCTGAGAAACGAAACCAGTTTTTCGAAAATCGACTCTTATATAGTTCAACTTCACGAGGCCAGCATAGAGGCGCTGAAAAGTTCGCTGGAGATGCTGAAGGCGCCGGAAGAGAGGAGCGAGGATCTTTTTAGAAAGACTCTCGTGGAAGAGAGCAAAACGGACGACATTTTTAAACTATTTGAAAAGGAGCTTTTGGGAAATCTATGCAAGGACACCCTAAAAATCCCCGATTTTTTAAATATTCTCTCTACCTGCAGAAAGCTGGAGCGGGCCGCGGACAGAGCGGTAGAGATCGCAAAACTGCTGATGTTCGCTAAAAAAGGCGGCAAACTGGAGAACTTCTAAGGAGCGAGAGTGCGAAAATCCCCGCTGATTTTGGTGATTGAGGACGAAGAGGATCTGTTGGAGCTGATAGAGTATCATCTGCTCAAAGAGGGATACGAGGTTGAGGGTTTTTTGTCGGTCAAAAACGTTGAGCCCTTTTTGGCCGAAGAGGAAGCCGATCTTATGATAGTGGACAGAAATCTGCCAGGAACGGAGGGGAGCGAGTTCGTCGCCTCATTGAGAGCGAAGGGTATAGATATTCCGGTTATATTTCTCAGCGCCAAAGATCAAGAGAGGGATATCGAAACCGGTTTTTTAAGAGGCGGCGACGATTATATGACAAAGCCGTTTAATATGAACGAGCTGCTGCTGAGAATAAAAGCGCTGTTAAAGAGAACCAAAAACGACCTGTTCAGCGATAGACTAATATACAAAGATATCGTTTTGGATCTAAAAAGAAGGGAGGTTTTTATAGAGGGAAAGGAGATTTCGTTGACGCGACTGGAGTTTGATCTGCTATATACATTTATAAAGAACAGAAACGTTGTTCTTAGCAGAGAGTATCTGCTGGAACAGGTTTGGGACACTGATGCGGAACATCAGGAAAAGACCGTCAACGTGGCGATAAAAAGATTGAAAGAGAAGATCGACCCGAAAAAAGAGAAGAGATATATCGAAGCTATCAGGGGAGTCGGATACAAACTATGCTAAGACTTCACAAGATATTTTTTTCCCATCTACTGATTCTGCTCGGGGCGCTTTTTTTACTGTTGAGCATAGTCAGCTACTATACTCTCAAAAACATAGAGATAGAGCACTACGTAAACAATCTCAAAACCAATATTTTGCTTTTGGAGACGCAGATTTCGAAAACCGACGATTTGGACTTCTATATCAAAAAGAGCAGTTCTCTTCTGGATGAGAGGATAACTATTATCGACCGCAAAGGCGAAGTGTTGGCCGAGAGCGATTTTGTCAAGGAGGATATGGACAATCACGCCAACAGACCAGAGATTCAAGAGGCTCGAGAGCGTGGCTGGGGGAGCTCTATCCGTTTTTCCGACACTTTAAAAAAGAGCCTGCTCTACGTGGCGAAAAAGAGCGTTTTAGACGGCGATGAGGTCTATATCAGAGCCGCCGTCGACATAGAGACCATAAAAAGGAACTTCTATTCGCTCTGGTTGAAGATTTTGGCAATTTTCGGACTCTTTATTCTATTTGCCTTGCTGGCGTCGTATCTGTTGAGCAAACGTATCAGGGGAGAGATCGACAAGATACTCGGTTATCTGGAGGCGTTGGAGAGAAAGGATTACAGCGGGGGGCTTTCGGTGGGATTCGCCGCCGAGTTTAGCGAGATAGCCCAACATCTTAGCAGGTTGTCCAAAAAGCTGCAGCGAAGGGAGGAGAAGAAAGAAAAATATACCCAAAAACTAAAAAAGATAAACAGACAGCGCAACGAGCTGATATCGGCAATCAGTCACGAGTTCAAAAATCCTGTGGCGATTATCGACGGTTATACCGCCACTTTGTTAGAAGACGACGATATGGATCCGAAAATCAGAAAGAAGTTTTTACAAAAAATAGCCAACGCGAGCAAAAAGATATCGACGATGATCGATAGACTCTCAACCGCCATCAAATTCGAAAACGGCGATCTTCAGCCCAAAAAGAGCAGATTCGATCTATGCGAACTGATACATGAGAGCGTAAAATTCATACTCGACAGATACAAAGGAAGGAAAATAGCGGTAAATTGCGAGTCT
>JAMONM010000095.1 GCA_027065825.1 Campylobacterales bacterium
ATCGAACCGTTTAGGTTGTCGCTGTGCTCAACATTAACTATCTCGCCCAGACTATTTACGCTTTGGCTCGTCAAAATCTCCGAATCGGCAATCTGATAGGTTCTTTGGATAAAACTGTTGCCGTTTTCATCGTTTGAGGCGGCCGCTATGTTTTGTGCCGCGTTCAAAGCGCTGTTGACCCCGTTTAAAAGAGCCATCGCCGAAACTCCGTCTTGAGCGGCGGATCCATCGTTTAACTGCAGCGAACCGTTTAAATTATCCTGTTCGATCACGCTAGTCAGGGTAAAAGCCTCGTCGTCGTTTAATATATCCTGCGATAAAACGTTGATGCTGTTTTTACCGTTATAGGCAACCTGTGTGGCACTCTGGGCTATATCGTTAAAACCCTCGGCTCCCGCTACCCTCACGATACTTTGCGAAACGTTCGTAGCCCCGGCCGCGCCGTTTTCTATCAGCAAACCGTTCGTCTCCCGTTGCGCGTTATCGTTTAACTGCAGCGAACCGCTCAAATTGGTCTGAGAATAGGCGTCCCATCCCGAAATACGCTGCTCAATACCCTCCTTTGAATAATTGCTGGCTCCCTGCGTAGCGGAAACTCTTACGTCAGCGACCAGCGATCCTCCCTCTATATTGGCCACGCTCTGGTAGGTGTTTGCGGCAGATGCGACCACGTTGGAAACAATCATGGCGGAGGATCCCTCCTGAGCCTGCCCGTTTAACTGCAAAGAGGCATGGTTGTTTTTCTGGTTTCTGGAGTCCTCGTTGGAGACCTCCTGCAGATATATTCCGCTTCCGTTATCCAGATTTTGCGCTCTTTGACTCGTGGTCTGACGCAGAGCCACACCGCCTTGAGCTCCATCGGCTCCGAACAGATTTTGAGAGATATTGTTAGCGGACATCGCGCTGTTTGCTACTACCGCCGCCGAAACGCCCTTTTGAGACTCCATATTCAACTCAACAGAAGCGCTGTTGTTGTTTTGATCTTTTGATAGGTAGCCCTCGTTTGTGATCTGTTGGGAAAATTCGGAAAAATTCATAGCGCTCTGCCTGCTGTTTTGAGTCGCTTCCATATCGCTGCCTGCGCTTATTTCGGCGATGTTTTGAGATAGATTCATAGCCGAAGCCGCGCCGTTTTGCAGCTTTAACGCCGATGCGCCGCTTTGGGAAGCTCCGTTTAACTGAACGGCAAGAGCGTTGTTGTTCATATTCGAAAGATCCTCGCCGTTATCGACACTGAAAATAGAAGAAGTCTCGTTATACGAAGTCTGTTCGGCTCCTTGAACGAAAGAGACCTCATCAACAAAAGAGGCATAGAGTATGTTCAAAGAGGAACCGATAGCGCTGGCGGCGGCGTTCGTAACGAAAGAGGAGGTCGCGAAACTCTGCGATTCTCCGTTTAACTGTACGGAGCCGCTTAGATTCTCCTGATCCGTTGCCTCCTTCTCGTTGATTACGCTCTGCCGTAGAGCGACCGCGTTGCTGGAGCTCTGGTTTGAACTCTGTTCGGCTCTCACGCCCTCGCTATTTTCAAGCTTTAAAACGTTTTGATGGAGGTTTGCGGCGCTATCGGCGATATTGGATATCTCCATGCCGCTTCCGTTTCGTTGAGAGTCTCCGTTGAGTTGGACCGAAGAGTTGATATTGTGCTGCTTTTCGATGTCGGTTGGATTATATACGTTCTGAACCGATATACCTCTTGCGTTTATCTCTGCCAGCAGTTCATCGTCGATAGAGCTTCCTTCCGCCGAGAATAGAAACGGCGCAGATACCGTCGTCGCCAGCAGAACGTAAGCAAAGAGTTTTCTACCTTCCATTTTCCGCCTCCTCTGTTTTAGGCCCGACTCCAAGACAAGTCAGCCGGACCTTATCGAAGAGCGGCATCCAAAATGTTGTTTATATTGATACCTCCGCTGATTTGCGAATCCATCACTATCACGATATTGATAGGAACGTTCACAGCGGAATTTACCGCGTTAACCGGTACGAAAGCATTTTGTTGTGCCGCACCGCTAATCATCATCGAATCGACCATACTCAACTCTCTGGGTAGGTTCGATACTATCCGATAGCTGTTATTTGAGTTGATCACACTATCTATGGTCTGAAAGTTCAGATTAAAACCTTGTGCCGATACTTCGGCCAAAGCCGCATCGTCAACCATTTTTATCTCTCCGGCCAAAACTGTACCGGACATACACAAAGCTGCGATCAACCCTAAAATTGCCCGTTTCATCACTTCCTCCTTTTAGAGGACTTAACTATGTCTCCGCAAACCTGATAGACTATCGCGTTTTTGTACGAAACGGTATAGACCTGCAAATTTATAAAACCGGAGGCCTTTTTGCCGTACTGTTTTTTAGCGTTTATCATAGATGCCGTCAAAGCGCTGTTGAGGCTTTTTGGAGCCTCTTTCAACGATTTGGGCACAAGGGTATAAACGTAGCAGCTGTTATCGATAATCTCGTATCTTTCAAATCCTCCGTCTCCGAAGGAGATGACAAAACCGCCCTTTTTGGCGGCGGTTGCCGAAACGCTAACCAACGCCGCAATCAGAACCGCTTTGAAAACTCTTTTCATAACTCCTCCCTTTTATGTAAACCGGGGAGCTTCCCCCGGTTCTCAGACTACCAGTTGATGGCTGTCTGAGTAGCAGTCTGATTGATAGTCCAGCCTGTGGCTCCGTTCACGCTCGCTACGTTGAGACCGTAGTTATAAGCGCTGGCCGCCACATTGCTGAGCATCAAAGCACTTGTACCTACTTGAGCGTTGTTCAGCTGTACGCTCGCGTTGTTGTTGTCCTGACCAGCCAGAGTCACAGCGTTGTCGATCGCCTGCAGAGCGTCAGAGGCGTTCTCAGCATATTGATCGTTAGACTGATTCAAAACGGTTCCGAACGGATCGCTTCCGTTTATGTTGGCGATATTCATCGCAACGTTTACAGAAGAGAGAGTGGCGTTTAGAACACTCATCGCGCTTACGTTGTTTTGCGCTCCGTTAACTTGGATTGAACCGTTGTTGTTGTCCTGAGCTATGGCGAACTCGTTTAGAACGTACTGACCGGCTTCCGCCTCGTTGAGCGCGGTTTGAATGTTAGCCTGATCAAGAGCCGTTCCGCCTACAGGATTATCCAAAGTGGCGATATTTTGCGCTACGTTGACCGCGCTGTATGTGGCATTGGCCAGACTCAATCCGCTCACGTCGTTTTGTGCTCCGTTTAGCTGCACGGAACCGTTGTTGTTGTCCTGAGCTATGGCGAAAGAGCCTACAACGTCGCTGTAGTTGTAGATCTCCTGTCCGCTGCCGGTGACGCTGCTGGAGGCGTACTGATCGTTAGTTTGAGAAGCTCCGGTCAATCCGGCAAGATCGCTTATTTCAAGAACGTTTTGAGCGACGTTTACGGCGCTATGAGCGGCGTTTACGAAACTAGCGACATCCATAGCGTTTTGAGCGCCGTTAACTTGAACCGATCCGTTGTTGTTATCCTGTGCGGCGCTTACCTCAACCACTTCGCCGTAGTTTTCGATCAGCTGCCCGGTTCCGGCCAATTCGGCCTCGGCTACTTGAGTGTTGGTTTGATCTATCAATCCAATTTGAGCCAATGAATCCATAGCGCCCACATTCTGTCCAACGTTAGCCGCAGATGCAGACAAATTGGCCACGCTCATGGCGTTTACGCCATCTTGCGCTCCCGCATTGGCCTGAACTGAGCCGTTGTTGTTATCCTGCAGTACAGTTACGGTCGCGCCGAGTGAACCGTTTAATACATACTGTCCCTGACCGTTCCATACGGTCTGAGCGGTTTGATCGTTCAGTTGCGAAATAGAGGTTATTCCTACAGCGTCGGACATACCGCCTACGTTTTGTCCAACGTTTGCGGCACTGGTACCGGTGTTGGCCAGACTCATACCGCTAAAGCCGATCTGTCCCGCGTTAAGCTGCACCGAACCGTTGTTGTTGTCCTGTAGAGGAGTTACCGCCGCAGCGAACACTCCCACGTTTATTACGGCCTGTCCGGCGCCGTTAACTGTAGTAGCGGCCAATTGAGTGTTCTCTTGAGAGATTGCCCCTATTTGAGCCAACGCGTTGTAATCGGCAACACTCTGAGCCACGTTGGAGGCGCTTGCGCTGCTGTTTAACATACTCATGGCGGCTACGCCGTTTTGTCCTCCGTTAATCTGAACGCTGGCGTTGTTGTTATCCTGCAAAGCCGCAAAATCCACAACCCAAGAACCGTTTTCCACATACTGAATATTAACATCGTATGTGGCGCTGGCTGTTTGATCGTTGGTTTGAGTAATTCCGCCTATTTGCGCTACCGCATCGAAAGATCCTACGTTTTGGCCGGTATTGACTGCGCTGGCGGCACTGTTAACAACGCTGGCCGCGCTGATATCGTTTTGACCGTTGCTGATCTGTACTGCGCCGTTGTTGTTGTTTTGATCGATGGTGGCGCTTACTAATACTCCGTCGTTATAGACGGTCTGCCCGTTATATGATGAGGCCTCCGCTACCTGAGTGTTGTCCTGAACGATTCCGTCTATTCCGGCTACCGATTCACCTGAGGCCACGTTTTGTCCAACGTTCAGAGCCGAACCGGTAGAGTTAGAAAGGCTCATGGCCTCTACTCTGTTTTGTCCTTCTTCAACCTGCACCGAACCGTTGTTGTTGTCCTGACCGATCGTAGCGGTCACTAGGCCGTTGTTGTCTATGGTCTGCTCGCTAGCTATCGCGTTCGTAGCGGTCTGATCGTTGCTTTGGAATATCAGACTTCCCACTCTTACGTTTGCAGCCGCAGCCGCGTTTTGAGCCACGTTCGAAGCGCTCATTGCGCTGTTGGAAAGTGCCATCGCGGCAACGTCGTTTTGCGCGGTGGTATCGTCGTTAAGCTGTACTGAACCGTTGTTGTTGTCCTGATGCGCTGTTATCTGAACGGCGCTTGAATTTGATACGCTCTGAGCCGATACGCCTATATTGTCGGCTACCTGGGTATTGGATTGAGAAATCAGATTAAATCCGATTATCTGAGAAGAGTCTCCGGCGTTTTGAGCGATATTGGAAGCAGCCGAAGCGCTATTAGAAAGTGCCATCGCGGCAACACCATTTTGTGCGTTATCGTTCAGCTGTACAGAGTTGGCGTTGTTTTTCTGTCTCAGACTATCTGTTGAATCCACGCTCTGATCGACTCCGAAGCGCGTTCTGTTCGTAGCGGCCTGATCGTTGCTCGAAGAGATTTCGTTAACGGCTACGTTACCGTTTACGCTAAACACGTTTTGAGCAACGTTTTCAGCGCTGTTGGCGCTGTTACCCAATACCATCGCGGAACTGCCGGACTGGGCGTTGTCGTTTAGCTGCACACTCGCGTCGTTGTTGTTTTGCAAAGCGGCTCTTCTGTTTTGAATATCTTGGGAGTCGCCGTCACCCAACGAACCGTTCGTGGCAACCTGAACGCTGGATTGATCGATAACGTTTAGACCGTTCATATTTTGAGCTTCCAGTACGTTTTGTGCGACGTTCTTGGCCGAAGAGGAAGCGTTACTGATAACCATGCCGCTGGCATTGGACTGGGCTCTGTCGTTGACCTGAACGGCTCCGTTGTTGTTGTTTTGGAGTCTGTTTCTTCTGTTGTTGTCAACAATCTGAATCTCCTCATTGCTCGTATTGATTGCGGTCTGATCGTTGGCCTGAACCAAAGAGGAACCCCTTAGACCGTCGACAGAAATGATGTTTTGAGCAACGTTTGCGGCACTTCCTGCGGTATTGTTGTTAACCATGGTGGAAGAGCCTCTTTGCGCTCTGTCGTTGAGCTGAACCGAAGCGTTGTTGTTTTCTTGTCTGATAGCAACGTCCGCGTTTTCGATAGTTTGAGTATCCACACCCTCGTTCATAGCTACTTGAGAGTTATATTGTTGCGCACCGATATCGGACGAGTCGGTTACGCTCGCTATGTTCTGGCCTACGTTCACGGCAGATGTGGCCGCGTTGGATACCGTTGCGGAACTTATGCCTCTTTGAGCGTTATCGTTGAGCTGAACCGAAGCGTTGTTGTTGTTTTGTCTTCTGCTTCGATCCTCGTTGGTTATTTGCTGATCGGAGTTACCGTGATTTTCCGCGTACTGATCGTTAGCCTGGGTTACGGTAACGCCTTCGCTGTTTGAGATGTTCGCCACGTTTTGATGTACGTTGGAGGCGCTATCGGCATAATTTACCACCTCCATTCCGCTCGATCCTCTTTGGGAATCGCCGTTTACCTGTACCGAATCGTTGTTATTTTGCTGATCCCTTATCTGCGTAGGATTGGAGATCGTCTGTATACCCTGCGCGCTCACGTCCGCCAGAATCTCGTCATCGAGACTGCTAACCTGAGCGAATGCAACCGGAGAGACAACCATTCCGGCTAAAAGAGCCGAAGCCAACCATTTTCTCCCTCTCATCTCGTCCTCCTTTTTATTATTAAGGAACTTCAATTCCTACACTGAAATTATCACCAATCTGTTTGCAGATAAATTGCAATTTAAACAAAATTAATAAATTACCAGGATAAAATTTGGTTCAGATTTCTGCAATTTTTTTGCAATTTTTTTGCAATCTTTCTGCAATCTTTTCAATTAGAATATGACTACATCATGACATACAAGGGGCGGTGATGGAGTCGGTCCATTTTCCTGATTCCTTTCTTTTTAAAGGGCTAAATGGCCGCTCTCTAAAAGATTATCTCTCCGCTGTGTTTGATAAGCTCTCTTTGGACAGACCTCCTGATTCTGCGACGGAAGATGGACAAAACGGCCGCCGCCCCAATGAGGAGCCGGAAATACCGGCTCTGATCCTCGAACTGGCAAACTACAGCGAAGATGCGATCTATCTAAAAGACTCCACTCTTAACTTTTTATGGTTTAATTCTAGATTTTCGGAACTCTTTGCTATAGATCGGCGCGAACAGGCTAGTAGCGATATCGATATATACCGGGATATCGCTTTTGGATACGAACTCAAAAAGAGGGAAAAAAGAGCGCTCTTGAATCTAGAGGCCCAATATTTCTCTATCCGATACCTCAACAAAACTCTGAAAATCAGACTATTTCCCATCAAACACGGCAACCGTACCGCTATAGGAGGATTTGTCACCGACGTTACCCCCTCCAAAAGAAGAGTCGATTCGTTAAAACGTTACATACAAAAAATTCAGCGAGAGTGCGACCGTTTAAAAGAGATGATTTTAATCGATCCGTTAACCGGCATTTACAATAAAAAAAAGTTTCAAAAAAGACTCACTCAGGAGATTTCGCGCGCCAAAAGATATAAAGATCCTCTTTCGCTGATACTGTTCGATATAGACTCGTTCAAAGACATAAACGATACTCACGGACATCTAATCGGCGACGAGGTATTGAAAAAGGTGGCAAAAACCGTGGGAAAAGCCATCAGAAAAGCCGATCTTTTCGCAAGGATAGGCGGCGACGAGTTTGCGATAATAGCTCCTAAAACCGATAAAGAGAGCGCATACGCCCTCGCCGAAAAGATTAGGGGGCTTATCGAAAACATAGAAGCCGAGCCGGGCGTAACGTGCAGCTTCGGTATAGCCGAGTACAGAGAACCGATGGAGGCGGAGACTCTCATAACGAGGGCTGACGAAGCTCTGTATAGAGCCAAAAAGAGCGGTAAGAACAGAACATCGGTCTAAACAATGAGGAACGGATATGAAACCTATCAAAGAGGAGAATATTCCTCTTTTAAATTTCATAAGCAATCTAATAATCATATTTTTACTGATAATAGCCCTTGGCTACGCGATACTGGTAAAAGAGTACAGATATTTCGAAATCAAATCAAAAAATATCGAATATGAACTCCTAAAGGAGTACGAAAGGCGCCTAAAAACCGAAGTCGAAAGAGTGGCCGACTATATAGACTACTATAAATCCCTCACGGAGAGCAGACTTAAAAAAGAGATAAAAAACAGGGTATACCAGGCTGACGCCATAGCTTCGTTCCTGTATCAAAAATATGCTCACGACAGATCTCTAAGCAGCGTCAAGGATCTGATCAAAGACGCCTTGTATCCGATTAGATGGAGAGAGGGATATAGCTATATCTGGATCGTGGATACCGCTGGCAAAGCGGTCATGTTTCCCATAAACCCGGCGATAGAAAACAGCGACGTTTCCGATTACCGCGACGCGCACGGCAGATATATACTAAAAGAGGCGATAGAGCTGGCCCTAAAAAACAAAGAGGGTTATATAACCAAAATTTACGTTAAACCAAAAGGCGCCTCAAAAAAAGAGCTCCAACAGATCGCCTTTATAAAGCTATTTGAGCCTTTTGGGTGGATAATAGGTACTGGAGAGACGATCGACGACATAGAAAAGGAGATAAAAGGCGAAATATTAAAACGGATTAAAAACATCAGATTCAACAGCGAAGGCTATTTTGCGATAATCGAAAACGATTCTACCGTCTTGTATCATCCCTTTATAAAAAGCGGTACCAAAATGGCCCAAGAAAACGAACGGCTGCGCGAAATTTCGGAGAAGATAATCAACGCGGCAAAAAACGGGGGCGGATTCGTAATTTACAACTATAGAAAACTCTCCGAAGAAAAGGAGGCCAGAAAACTCACGTACGTAAAACCGATAAATGAGTGGGGCTGGATAGTCTTTGCGGGAATCTATCTCGATGAATTAGAAAACTTGATAGAGGCGAAAAAGATAGATTTAGAAAGGGAACTCTATCATAAAATAAAACTGATTCTGATCATTTTCGGTTCCTTTACCATCATGGCTCTGGCGCTTTCGCTGCTCTTTTCGAAAAAGCTCACGAAAGTGTTCAACAACTACAAAAAAAAGATCGAATATCGAACCCAAAGGCTCGAAAAGCTCAACAAAGAACTAAAGCTAAAGGAGAAGCAAGCCCAAGCGGCCAGCAACGCCAAGTCGATGTTCATATCCAACATTTCACACGATATCAGGACTCCGTTAAACGCCATACTCGGCTACGCCCAATTGCTCAACAAGGACGATGGGCTTAACGGAATCCAAAAAGAGAAAGTTACGAAAATCTTAAAGCACGGCAGCTACTTGCTAGAGCTCCTGGACGAAATAATCGAAATATCAAAAATAGAAACCGACAATATCGATCTGAATATAGAAAACTTCGATCTAAAGAGTTTTTTGGAAAACATAGAGGATATATTTTCCGAAAAAGCACTTGACAAGGGGTTAAAATGGAGCGTGGAGGGCATTCCAGAAAAAGAGTGTTTTTTAATGGGAGACAAAAAAAAGCTATTTAGGGTTTTGATCAATATCGTAAGTAACGCGTTTAAATATACGGATTTCGGAGAAATAAAGCTCCTGGTAGAGCCATTGGGCGATTCAAAATACAGATTTAGCGTAATCGATACCGGCATAGGTATCGACAAAGAGGATCAAAAAGAGATTTTCAAGGTATTCACCCAGGCCAGAGCCGGACAGGAAAGAGGAGGAAAAGGACTTGGACTATCGATAGCATACAGATTCATAAATCTCATGGGAGGTGAGTTGAAACTGATCAGCGAACCTAAAAAAGGGAGTGTTTTCTATTTCGAAATAGAGCTAAAACCCTCGATCAATATCAAACAAGAGCTAAAAAAAGAGGGCGAAAGAAAAACGGAAAAAAGATCTCAACCTCCAGACTACCCCAAACTGGATCCCACAACGAAAAGAAATCTTCTGGAACTGGCCAAAATAGGCAACATATCGAAACTGAAAAAGGAGATCCAAAAGCTCCGAGACAAAAAGGCGAAAAGCTATCTGATGGAATACCTAAACAGATTCGATCTGGAAGGTCTTCAAAAGGCGCTGGAGAAGATGTAGAACTACTCTATGATGTAGCCGACGCCGCGCACGTTTTTTATCAATTTGTCCCCCACCTTTTTTCGGATGTCTCTAATATGGCTGGAGATGGTCTTGTAGTCTTTGAAGTCCCCGCCCCACACGAAATCGGCTATGGTCTCAAAAGGAACCACGCTTCCTCTGTTTTTTACCAGAATATACAAAATATCGTTCTGTTTTTTGGAGAGTATTATAGGTTCGGAATCTTTATAAAGAGTTCTAGTATCGGTATTGTACTCGAAACCGCCTTTTAATCTGACCAGCGAAGATATATGGTATTTCGAGAGAATATTCTCTATCCTCAGCTCCAGCTCCGCCAACTCGAAAGGCTTTTTCAGGTAATCGCTGCAACCTAGTTTGAAAGCCTTTTTGATATCCTCAATACCCACCAGAGCGCTTATGAAAATAACGGGAGTGTCTATTCCTTTGTTTTTTAGATACTCCACTATCTCGTATCCGCTGAAATTTGGAACGTTTATATCAAAAATGAAAAAGTCGTAATCGTACAGATTCGCCTTTTCCAGCAGCTGTTCGCCGTCACTAAAGGAGTCGACCCTGTGACCTTTGAGCTCGAAATACTTTTTTATATGTTTTCTGAGCAGATGGTCGTCTTCTAAAAGCAGTATTTTCATGATTTGGCTCTCTTGAATCGATATTTAAAGAGTGTCTTGTCCTCTTTGGACTCCACCTCGATCTCTACGCCATATTTTTTACAGATTATTCTAACTATATCGAGCCCCAGCCCCAAACCTACCCCATCTTCCTCCTCGCGATAGAGCTGTTTGAATATCTCGTCGCTGTTTTTTATCGTTTTGCCTCTGTTTTGTATAGAGACTGATACATCTTCGCCCTCGTCGAAAATCCTCACCACTATGCTGCTCCCTTCGAAGCCGTACTTTATCGCGTTTGAGATCGTATTGTCCAGCACTCTTTGCAGCTCGGAGGGGTTGATCTCGATTAAAGGATATTTCGACTCAAAGATAGTCTCAAAACCCATCTGTTTGGTTTTGGCGATAACGTTAAAGTAGTTTATCCTATCCAAAACTGCGCTTTCGAGATCCACTCTCTCCGGTTCAAAAGAGACGATCTCCTTTTTTAAAGAGTAGTATATATCTTCGTATATGGTGTGTAACGATCTCGAAGCGGCCTTGATACTCTCGATATACTCGGTTTCGCCGAATTCCAGTTTCTGCATCTCAACCGCCGTATCGATCACGCTAAGGGGGGTATATATTTCGTGAAACGCCTTTTTTATCAATTCGTTCATATTGAGTATCATCTTGCTGATTCTCAGATGTGTCCTGACTCTTGCCAGAACCTCCAGATGGTTAAAGGGTTTGCTGATATAGTCTATACCTCCTATCTCGAACGCCTTTACCTTGTCTTCGGGACTATTGAGAGCCGAGAGAAAAATTACGGGAATATCCTTTAGCTCCTTGTCGCTTTTTAATCTTTTGCACGTTTCGTATCCGTCAATACCAGGCATCATAATATCGAGCAAAATCAGATCGGGCTTGATCTTGGGCGCGATCTGTAGCGCCTTCTCTCCAGATGTGGCCACGTAAATCTGATATCCGGCCGGCTCCAGCGTCTCCATCAACAGGGCCAGATTCTCGGGCGTATCGTCCACAAGCAAAACTTTAGGTTCAAAACTGCCGTTCTCACTCATCTTTTTCCTTCGTTTTTAAAAATCTTTCTATTTTGTCAAATTCGAAATTTTTCAGATATCTAATCAGCGTATCTTTGGTACCGCTCTCGCTCAACCCCTCCAAAACCCTTCTTAGTTCCCCGGCTTTTCCTATTTTGGCAAGATGCACAATTCTTTCCGCGACGCTTTTGTCTATCGCGTCGCGATTAATCTCGACGCTCTGCGCGCCTTTTTGCTCGATCTCTATTTTGTCGCCAAAACGTGAAATCAATATCTCTTCAAGATCGCAAAGGTTAACCGGTTTTGTCATCTTTTCGTCAAAAAAAGAACACTCATCGCTCTTTTGTACCACGGAAGAGGCGGTAATGGCCACCAAAAAAGCCCAAGGAAATCTGCGCTTGATCTCTTTTGCGGCTTCGTCACCCTCCTTTTTGGGCATTTTTATATCCAAAAAGGCGATATCGGGCGCGTGGCGCTCAAAAAGCGCTACGGCCTCCTCCCCGTCCGCGGCCATTACGGTCTCGATACCCATCCTCTCCAAAATCTCTTTTAATATTACTCTGTTGTCCTCCACATCGTCCGCCACCAGGGCCAAAATTCTCTCTCCCTCTTTGACCTTCAGATCTCTCAAAGAGCTTTCTCGGTTCAAGAGTTTCACCCTCTTGACGTTGCCGCACGGAATTTCGAAAAAAAATCTGGTTCCCTCGCCAACTTTCGACTCGAATTTCAGATCGCCTCCCAAAATCTTTACGTTATGATAGGCTATAGTCAATCCCAAACCGGTACCGCCTCTTTTGTATCCCTCTTCGTTCTGCGTAAAAGGTTCGAATATTTTCGACTTCATGCTATCTTCGATTCCAACACCCGTATCCCGGATCTCAAAATAGCACCTGTTATCCTTTTTGTATCTAAATATTAGCTCGACGCTGCCCTTTTCGGTAAATTTGATCGCGTTTCCGATCAGATTTAAGAGTATATGAAACAGCTTGGTTTTATCGGTATATACCAATAGATCCTCTTTGGGCATTCCCACGATCTTCCAGGAGATGTTTTTGTTCAGGGCTCTGATCTTGAAAATCTGATAGAGGCTTTTAAACATGCTGGTCAGATTGAACTCGATAACGTTGACCCTGTTTTTGCCCATCTCCATCTTGGTGATATCCAAAATATCGTTTATCAGATCGAGAAGATGCCCTCCGGCAATCAGAATCGACTCCACCATCTTTCTTTGTCTGTCGCTGAGGTCTCTTTCTTGCTTTAAAATCTGGGAGTAGCCCAAAATAGCGTTTAGAAGCGTCCTGATTTCGTGAGATATGTTGGATAGAAAAATACTTCGCGCCCTATTGGCCTCTTCGGCCTCCTTTTTGGCCTTTTCGGCCTTTTTTCTCATCTCCTCGGCAATCCTGGTCTGTTCTATCAATCTTTTTTGATACTTCTCCCTCTCGGTCACGTCTATGTCGAATCCCATCAGATAGGATCCAAAATCGTCCTTGATATATATAGCGTGTTCGTCCAGATACCTAATCTCTCCGTCCGGTCTTCTGATTCTATAGGTTATTTTGTAGTTGTTGCCGTTTTTTACCGCCTCTTCGAATATCCGTCCCACAAACTCCCTATCCTCTCCGACGATTAGGGAGCTACGCTCCAAAATCACGGGTTCTTGGTCCTTTGAAACCCCCAAAATATCGTATAACTCGTCACTCCAATAGACTTTCATATCCTCAAGATGTATCTCCCAAATCCCCAGTTTGGCCTCTTTTTGTATCAGATTGAAATAGTGCTCTATTTTTTTGGAAAAATCGTTTTTCGAAAGCGGTCTGTTCAAAGAGGTCTCGATAAGCTCTTTGAGGTTGGTCTTGCCGTTTTTTACTCTTATTAAAATCAGCTTCTCACCCTCAAGCCCGAAGGAGATTCCCTCTATAGCCGTAGAGATTTCAGCACCGTTGGCGAGTCTGAAAGTAACATCGCACGAGACAGGTTCGTGGCTATTTAGAATGTTTTCAACGCAGTGGCCCCCTTTTTTGCAGATATCCAAAAAACTCTCCCCGAGAATGTCCTTGGCGCATCCGCCCAGTAGATTTTTGGCGAGCTCGTTGATAGAGACGATTTCAAAATCGGGTTTACATATGAAAATATGGTCTGAAGAGTTCTTTAAAATGTCGATGAGATATGCGATCTTTTTCCGTTTCAAAGGCGCCCTTGACCGTTTTATTATTACAGTTAGTAATTATTATAACCAAAGATTTTTTTAAAAGGGCTAAAGCCTGTTCGAGACTCAAAAAGGGAATTTCCTTATTTAAAATTTTTTAAATTTGGGTATGATAAGATTTTCCGAAACGATTGACGATAAAGGAACTAAAATGAGCAAACTCCTGCTTAAAACCGTAATGGCCTCCGCTATCGCAGCAACCGTCGCGATACAAACCACGCACGCCTCGATAGTAACTACCGAACAGGCTCTGCTTTATGCTCAAAAAGCTCCCAAAACGAACGTGGAAAAAGAGCGTTTAAAAGCTCTGATAGAGAAAAAAGAGGTGGCGCAAAAGCTACAGGCTATGGGAATAGATCCGAAAGAGGCCGCCCAAAGAGTCGCCTCCTTGACCGACGAGGAGATAAAGAGATTGAATGACAGGTTCGATTCGATTCCGGCTGGCGGCAGTTCCGCTCTCGGTATCGTAGCGGTAATATTTATTGTCCTAATTATTACCGATATATTGGGATATACAAAGGTTTTCACATTCACGAAATCGGTAAACTACTAAGATTACTGCTGGCATCCATCCTCATTCTGGCCGGATGCTCGCGCCCCCCTTCGAAAACCGCCGAAAATGAAAGAGTGGTTTTGGAAAAGGTCCCCTACTACCCGCAACAAGACCACTACTGCGCCGTGGCCTCTTTGAAGTCCGTATACGAATACTGGGGCAAAGAGATTTCATACACCGATCTGATAAAATCGGTCTACGTCCCCAAAAAAAGAGGAGCCTTCGGCGTGGAACTGGCCGCTGACGCCAGAAGACGGGGTTTTATGCCGTTTGTCGTAAAAGCGGACAACCAAAAGATTGAAAATCTGCTCAAAAACGGTTTTGCTCCCATAGTACTGTTAAACCTCTCCTTCGAGTTTCTTCCCGTATGGCACTACGGAGTGGTATACGGATTCGACAAACAAGAAGGCGTTTTCTTGCTCAGATCCAGAAAGGCCGAAGAAAAGATAAAATTCGGCGCTTTTGCAAAAATGCACTCCAGAGCCGACAACTGGACCATCGTCATCTCTCCTCCATCCAGGGTTCCACCGCTAAAGAAAGATCTCCTGCTAAAAGGATTGATATCTCTCGAAAAAAGCGGTCGGTACGAAACTATAAAAGAGTTTTTCAGATACAATCCCGGGCTAAAAAAAGAAGAGCTCTTTAGATTCTCCTACGCAAACGCTCTTTTTTATTCAAAAGATTTCAATGAGGCCGCGAAAGAGTACGCCAAGATAGATTCCCCTTTTGCCATGAACAATCTTTCTCTGGCTCTGGCAAAAGAGGGCAGATGCGAAAAGGCGGTCGAAACGCTACGGAAAGCTTCTGTTCGCTACAGAGGATACGAGAAACTTTTCGAAAAGACGCAAATAGAGATTTCAAAAGAGTGTCAAAACTATTTACAAAAAGGAAAAAATTAATTAATTCGTATATTTTTCATAAGTTTAAGCAACAGGAAAGTTTTTTGGCAGTAGAATAATCCGTGTGACATTTTTATTAAAGGAGTCTACTATGAGCAAACTCGACGACAAAATCAAACTCTACAAAGAGAAGATGAAAGATATCGAACCAGGATTCGACGAAGCCCTTCTTGAAAAGATAACAAAAAGCCTGGGACCCTCCATATACAACAAAGACGCCGAATCGGTATCTTGTTCCAGCGAAAGCGAACTGGCCAGAGTCAGGGACAACTTTCTAAAAAAGAAGCTCGATCTTGAACTCAGCGACGAGGAGCTTGACGCGGCGATCAAAGAGGTGTGCCAAAAAATGGGAACCTCCAATAGAAACAAATATAGAGCGATATTCTATTATTTGTTAGTAAAAAGATTCAAAAAAGAGTCCCTGTATAGTTAATGACGACTCTCTACGAACAGCTCGGCCTCTTCTATATAGGAAAAAGAGTCGATACCGACGAAAGCTCCGAACCTGTTTTGGAGCTGCTCAAAAACAAAAACCTGACAACCCACGCCGCTATCATCGGTATGACCGGTAGCGGCAAAACCGGTTTGGGCATCTCATTGATAGAAGAGGCCGCATTAGACAAAATCCCGGCTATAGTAATCGATCCAAAAGGCGACATGGGCAATCTCCTACTCGCTTTTGAGGATCTCTCGCCTCAAGAGTTTCAAAAATGGGTTGATCCTCTCGAAGCCCAAAAACGCGGCATAACGGTGGAAGAGCTGGCGCAAGAGACGGCGGCGCTCTGGAAAAAGGGGCTTGAAAGCTCGTATCAATCCCCGGAGCGTATAAAAAAGATGAAAAGCTCGGCCGACTTTAGAATATATACGCCCGGAAGCAGCGCCGGAGTGCGGCTGTCCATACTCTCCTCTTTCGAAAAACCCTCACAAGAGATAATGGAGGATATGGACAGCTACACATATATACTCTCCTCCACAGCGAAAACCCTGCTCTCGCTGATAGACGAAGATAACGAAAACGGATTTGTACTGATATCCTCGATTCTAGATTATTTCTGGAAAAAAGGGGAGAATCTCGATATCGAAAAGATCATATCCTCAATAATCACTCCTCCCTTTAAAAAAATAGGAGTTCTGCCTCTTGAGGGGTTCTATCCCAAACAGAAACGAATGAAACTGGCGCTAAAACTGAACAATCTGATCTCATCTCCATCTTTTTCGGGATGGCTAGAGGGTGAGCCTCTCAGTATAGACCGTCTACTATACGGAAACGGATCTAAACCTCAAATATCGATTATGTATCTGGCCCATCTGAATGAAAAAGAAAGAATGTTCTTCGTTACGCTTCTGTTGAACAGACTTATCTCCTGGATGAGAAGACAAAGCGGTACCTCGGCTCTAAGGGCTCTTTTGTATATGGACGAAATTTTCGGATATTTTCCCCCCAACTCCAATCCTCCTTCAAAAGAGCCGATGCTTTTGCTTCTGAAACAGGCTCGCGCCTACGGCATCGGAGCCGTTTTGTCCACACAAAATCCCGTAGATATCGATTATAAAGGTCTATCGAACATAGGAACCTGGTTTCTGGGAAGACTCCAAACCAGACAGGATATAGAGCGGGTTATCGACGGACTTCAAAAGGGATCGGAACCTACGGATAAAAAGGAGCTTATCTCTTTGCTAACCTCCCTACCGAAAAGAACGTTCATACTAAAAAGCGTACACAGGGAAAATTTAGATCTCTTTAAAACCAGATGGGTTTTAAGCTATCTAAAGGGTCCGCTTTCAAAAGATGAAATCAGAGTGCTCACCCCTAAAAAAGAAACCGAAAATATTCAAAAAACAAAACAGCAATCCATCCGGCACGGGAATATACTCTCATCCAAACCGATATTTAGCGACTCCGTTAAAGAGCTATACGACATATACGATCCATCCGCCTCGGTTTTTAGATTCAAACCGTTTATTTATGCGGAATACTCCCTTGTCTTCAACGACGCAAAAAGAGATATACATATCGAAAAAACCGGCGTATGCGAAACTGAAATTTTCGAATCGGCCGACTCCATAGATTGGGTGGAATGTCAAGAAGCGGAGATAAAACCATTCGCCAATACCGCCCCGTCGAACTCCAACTTTATGCCGGTGCCCGCTTTTATGCTCGAAAAAGGGGTATTTAAAAAAATAGGTCGCGATTTTGCGAGATTTATCTACAGAAACAGAAAACTGACCCTCTACAGAGTAAAAAGACTCAAAATTGAGTCCAAACCCAACCAGAGCTACGAAGAGTTCAAAACGCAAGTCATGGAAAGACTTAGGGATCTCAAAGAGAGCCATAGGGAAAAGATAGAAAAAAAGTTCGAAAAAAGAGTGGCGACCCTGAAAAAACGCCTCGATAGAGCTTACTCCAAACTGCAAAAAGAGCAGAGCCAGGCACAAACCCAAACCGCGCAAAGCGTAATCTCTATCGGATTGTCTTTGCTTGAAGGGCTCTTTGGCAGAGGTTCGGTATCCTCGAAAATACGCAGATCGGCAACGAGCGCAAAAAGAGCCTACGCCCAGTACGAAGATATAAAAGAGGCAAAAAGAAACATAGAAGAGATAAAAAACGATATCATGAAAATAGAGTCCCAATTGCAAAAGGAGATAGAAGATATAGATAGATTATACGATCCGGCCGATTATCCGATAGAGGCTTTCTATATCAGACCGAAACTCAAAGATATAGATTGTAAAATAAAATTGCTTTGGAAACAGCTTTAATTCGAGATACAAGCTTCTAGCCCTTACGCAAACCTAGAAACCTTGCAAAATCCACGCGCAGTTAATCGTAATATAAAATCTCTCTGGTGGAGGTGTGGGGAATCGAACCCCAGTCCGAAAACAACCCGCCACAGGCCTCTACGTGCGTAGTAGCGCCGATCTTTCTCGATCCGTAAGAGCTCGACGCCCAAAGCTCACTACGGATCCAGCCCTAAATGTCGACCGCGGACAGGGCTCTCCGCGATCCCAGCTCTCGATAGTATGACCCCGCAAAATCCGGACCTCGAGAGCAGAGTCCGGCGCGAGGGACCGTCTAAGTGGTTAACTTACGCAGCTACAGCGTAAGCCGGTCTGTAATCTGTATTGTTTGCGTCTATTTTTTCGAGGAGTTTTTACGGCGTTCCTCAAGCCGGCACGCAGCCTGTAACGGACTGCTCCCGTCGAAGCCATGTCACCCCCTCTCTTTCGGGGCGTAGCGTCAGGAGTTGATTAAATCCTTAATTCTAGCTGAAAGCTGGGTTATTCTATCAATTTTCTCTTTGTATGTCAAGTCCTCCAGCAGTATCTTGACAAACGCGCTTCCGACTATTACTCCGTCTACGTCTTTGGCCTTCTGTTTAGCGCTCTTTTCATCCACTCCGAAACCTATATATAGCGGAGTTTTGGTATACTTTTTTACGCTTTGAATTATAGTGCTCAGATCCTCTTTTTTGTCGCTGCCCGTAATACCGGCATAGGCTACCATATATACGAACAGCTTCGATTTGGAAACTATCTTTTTGATTCTCTCTTCGCTATCTGTGGGAGCGACGAAATCTATCAATGCTATCTCCCTTTTTTCAAAGAGCGGACGATAGACCAAGGACTCCTCATATGGCATGTCCGGAACGATCATACCCTTGATCCCTATTCGCTGGGCTTCGGAGAGAAAAAATTCAAATCCCTTTTTGTAAAAAGGGTTAAAATATCCCATCCACAAGGTATCTATTTTATCTGCTACCTTTTCGCCTATATAGAGGGCGTCGGCTATTTTAAATCCATTTTTCAACGCCAGATTGTTCGCCTTTTCTATCACCGGGCCGTCGGCCACCGGATCGCTAAAGGGAATTCCCAGCTCTACCATATCCACGCCGTGTTCGCCCATCGCTAGAACCAGATCCACGCTGAACTCTCTGTCCGGCAAAGCCGAAGTTACGTAAGCTACCAGTTTTTTCAAAAAAGTTCCTTATAAATAGTTTTTAAAAATTCGCGAAGTCTCTAAATTTAGCTCTTCGCAGAGAAAATATGGACGTAACTTTATCGAAATTATACATCTTTTTTGATAAAATCAATTATAAATGAGAACGGGGAAAAAATGAGAAAAAAAGAGAACATATCCTCCATTACGGCCGCAAAAGGCGAAAGGGTTCTCACTATGGTCACCGCCTATGACGCTCTTTTCGCAAAACTTTTCGAACCCTATTGCGACATGATTTTGGTAGGAGACAGCCTCAATATGAGTTTTGCGGGCAAAAAGGATACGTTAAGCGCCACGATGGATCAGATGATATACCATACGCAGGCGGTCTGCAACGGAGCCAAAAACAGTTTCATAATATTCGATATGCCTTTTGGCAGCTACTTTGATGAAAAGAGCGCCTTGGAAAACGCCGCCAGAGTATACCGGGAAACGGAGGCCGACGCTATAAAGATAGAAGGCGGTGCCGATAGGGCTCATATAGTCAGACATCTTTGCCGCAACAATATAGCCGTCGTCGGCCATATAGGGCTACTGCCTCAAAACGTCAGAGGAGAGGGGGGATATAAAGTAAAAGGTCGAGACGAAAAAGAGAGCGAGTCTCTAATCCGCGACGCTTTGGCCATAGAAGAAGCCGGAGCCTTTTGCCTGGTGGTAGAAGGGGTCAAAGCCGAAATTGCGGCCGAAATCACCAAAAAGGTATCCATACCCACCATAGGGATAGGAGCCGGTCCCGACACCGACGGGCAGGTTCTCGTATGGTCCGACATGCTGGGCTTTTTCGAAGAATTCAAGCCGAAATTCGTCAAAAGATATCTAAACGGCGCCCAGCTGGTAAAGGAGGCGATGCGAAACTTCAACGAAGAGGTAAAAAGTCGCGCCTTCCCTTCTCAAGAACACACCTACTAAAGAGCGGCAATGGAAAGAATCGTAGAAATAGAGAGATTCAAAGAAGAGGGTGGCTACGAATCCTCAATTAGACCTACCGACTGGAAAGAGTACGTAGGCCAGGAAAAGATCAAAAAAAATCTACAGGTATTTATCGAAGCCAGCAAAAAAAGAGGCGAAGCGCTGGATCATATTCTCTTTTTCGGTCCTCCAGGTCTGGGGAAAACCACCCTTGCGTTCATTATCGCCTCGCAGATGGAAAGTAATATCAAAGTTACAGCCGCTCCAATGATCGAAAAAAGCGGCGATCTGGCGGCAATATTGACCAATCTCGAAGAGGGGGACATTCTTTTTATAGACGAAATCCACAGACTCTCGCCGGCAATAGAGGAGATTCTCTATCCTGCGATGGAGGATTTCAGGCTCGATATAATTATAGGCAGCGGTCCGGCCGCTCAAACCATCAAAATCGATCTGCCCCGATTCACCCTCATAGGAGCCACGACCAGAGCGGGAATGCTCAGTAACCCTTTGCGAGAGAGATTCGGAATGCATTTTCGGCTCCAGTTCTATACTCCTCAGGAGCTGGCTAAAATCGTAGAAAACGCTTCTTCAAAACTGGGAAAACCGATCGAACCGCAAGCGGCTCTGGAGATTTCAAGACGCAGCAGAGGAACTCCGAGAGTAGCTTTGAGACTGCTAAAGAGAGTCAGAGATTTCGCCGAAGTCAATAACGAAGAGCTAATAAATCTAAAAAGAGCCAAAATGGCGCTCGACGAACTGGGAGTAGACGAAACCGGATTCGACGAACTGGACATAAAACTGCTCAAACTACTGGCCTCCAGCGGAGGCAGGCCTCTTGGGTTGAACACTATAGCTGCGGCTTTGAGCGAAGACGAGGGAACGATAGAAGATGTAATAGAGCCCTATTTGATTGCCAACGGATATATAGAAAGAACGGCCAGAGGAAGGATCGCAACGCAAAAGACATATCGACTCCTGAAACTTCAGCCGCAAAACAGAAGCCTCTTTTAAGGAGCGATTTTGAAACCGGTCCATTTTCTCGGAATCCTGATCGTCGTCACCGGATATTTCGCCTACAGGGTCTTTTATCCCTTTTTGGAGACGATGACTATCGCGGTATTGTTGACAATAGCCACCTACAAAATGAACTCCTTTTTTATACGTAAAAGCTCAAATAAAACTGTAGCGGCGCTGTTGAGCACGCTGGCCGTTTCCTTGCTGTTTTTCGCTCCGATAGTATATCTGATAACGACGATTGCCACAAAAGTGGCCCACATCGACATGGAGTTCGTCAAAAGCGTATACGATCAGACCCACAAATACGTCACCGGTCTGCTGAGCGACAACGGTTTTGTTAGAGGGAGTACGCTCCTTGAATACCTGGAAAAGATCGATCTAAACGCCATAGTGGAAAAGCTGGTCTCCGCCGCATCGTTCATTGCGGCCAAAAGCGCAAAGTTTCTCAAAGATATCCTATTGATTTTGATATTTTTCTTCTTTTGCAATCTCTACGGAAAAGAGATACTTTTATATCTGCAGCGTATAATCCCTCTACCGAAAAAGGACAGCGCATCTTTGTTTGAGAGTCTGGCAAACGTTATGGGCGTAGTCTTTAGCTCTATCTTGGCGACGGCTCTGTTTGAAGGCGTACTTTTTGGAATAATCGCACAGATTTACGGATATGACGGTTTGATGTTCGGTATTTTATACGGATTCGCCTCTTTGATCCCGGTAGTTGGGGGAATAATTATGTGGCTGCCACTGGCTCTGCACCAGCTGGCTTTAGGAAATACCGCCGGCGCCGTTACGATAGCGCTCTATTCGATAATAGTCATTTCGATAATCGCCGATACGTTTATAAAACCAGTAATTATCAAATATATAGATACTCTTTTGATTAAAAAAGATATCTATATAAACGAAATGCTGATCTTCTTTTCAATAGTAGCCGGTCTTGCCAGCTTCGGTTTTTGGGGTATGATTATAGGCCCGGCCGTTATTACGCTGTTGATATCGATTCTAAATATCTATCCCGAAGCGGCTAAAAGAGAGGAGTAGCCTACTCTTTTTGCTGTTTCGTTCTGCGGCTCGTACGTTTTACGTATTTTATTACGATATAAGGCATCACCAATAAAAAGATCATAAACACGAAGGTTACGTAAAGTCCTATCAAATGTGTATCGTCTTGCATCGCCCTCTCCTTTGCGGTTACTTTACGGTTTTCTTTTCTCTTTTTAAAAAATAGAGATAAAGCGCCGCGCTCACCGCCATCATCGCCAACGATAACAGCTGTCCCATACTCATCCAACCGCAGCAGATATAACCCAGCTGAATGTCGGGTTCCCTGAAAAACTCCGCCAAGAATCGGAAAAACCCGTAAAGAAACCCGTATAGCAGTATCAGTTCACCCTGGAATCTCTTGCGTTTTCTGTACAGATATAGTATCACAAAAATCAATAGCCCCTCCAGCAGGGCTTCGTACAGCTGAGAAGGGTGTCTGAGCGTCCCGTTGACGTAAATTCCCCACTCCACCTCGGTCGGCCTGCCTATTAGCTCCTGATTGAGAAAATTACCTATTCTGCCGAATATGTAACCAAGGGGAACACTAACGGCGACGATATCCATCAAAAACCAAAAACTCTTTTTGTAACGTCTGGAATAGATATAGGTGGCAATTAAAAAACCTATAAGCGCTCCGTGGTAACTCATTCCCCTAATACCTACGAAAGTTCCGTCCATAAACGGATTGAAAATCTGCCACGGATGCGTCAGATAATAAACGGTATGGGGATCGTAAAAGAGAATATAACCCAATCTCGCGCCAACGATAACTCCTATTTCGGCATATATAAAATAGCTCTCCAGCTCCTTTTTTGTTATCGGCAAAGAGTCTTTTTTCACCAGATACTCGCCAAACCACAGAGCCACCAAAAGGGCCAACACGTACATTATTCCGTACCAGTGGACGCTGAAACCGAAAATCTCAAAAGCTACAGGATCGAAGCTCTCATAAATATGCTGCCAATGCTCCATAGCGCACCCCGTCAAAAATTACGAAATTATATCCAATATAGCCGCTCTTACGGATTTGAATATGCAAAAAAGGGACAAACATGTTAAAATTATAAAAAGTGAATATGAAAAAAATAGTAATTTGCGAAAAGTGTCTTGGCAAAAACCTCCTTAAAGAGTCTCCGTATACACAACTCTGCGGCAGATGCGGAGCGGTAATATACCGCAAGATCGAGGCTCTGGAGTTCAAAACAGCCTCTTTGTCCTTTAGCGCGCTTATATTTTATGCGGCGGCGGTCTCTATGCCGCTGCTGAGCATAGAAATAAACGGCAAAAGCTCTCAATTGAGCGTTTTCGACTCGGTCTCTTTGCTCAGCGAAAGCGGTTATGTTTTAATATCCCTTATAGCTTTTTTGATATTGATTCTTTTTCCGTTTTTGAACTCCTCGGCGCTGTTTTTATTCTCGCTGTTTAAATTGAGCGGATCGTCCAAAGCCAAAGAGGCGCTAAAGCTATACACCTATCTGAGAAAATGGAGTATGCTGGATATTTTTTTGATATCCGCGATCGTAGCGCTGGTAAAAATTTCCGATTACGCCTTCATAGAGATCGATATCGCCTTTGGCGCTCTAGTGGTTTTCGTCGTTATAGAGACGTATCTTACCAAAGTGATCAAACCCGAATACCTATGGGAGCTTTTGGATGATTAGATGCAGGTTCTGCGGCAAAACCAACCCCAAAGAGGCCATCCGCTGCGACAGATGCGGCAAAAGAGTCGATATCGATCCCTCGTCGATCCAAAGAAGTCTGGCTTTTTTGATAACGGCCGTCATTTTATATATTCCCGCGAATCTCTTTCCGATTTTAAAAACGTCTACTATGCTCAACAGCGAGGCCAGTACAATCATATCCGGAATTATAGATCTGTTCGCCAAAGGCGACTATCCCATAGCTCTAATCATTCTAACCGCCTCGGTTTTGATTCCCATTTTGAAATTTTTGGCTTTGGCCTATATAATCTATACCATTAGAAAGTGCGACAAAAAAAGCGTCGTCGAGATCTCCACCATTCATAAAATTACGGAGATGACCGGTCCTTGGTCGATGGTGGATCTGTTTGTCGTAATCATACTCTCGGCGCTGATACACTTTAACATGATAAAAATCGTTCCCGGTCCGGCCGCGGCCGCTTTCGGACTGATGGTACTTTTTACGCTCTTTAGCTCAATGAGCGTAGATATTAGAATTTTAGGAGAGGATTGTGCAAAACGAAGATATAGTTGAAGTAAAAATCAAAAAAAGGGAGATTTCGCTACTGGTATGGCTCTTTCCGATCATCGCTCTGATAGCCGGAGGGTGGATGGTCTACAAATACTACTCCAGGCTAGGTCCGAAAATAGAGATATTTTTTAAAAACAGCGGGGGTCTCGAACCGAAACAGTCCTACGTAAAATTCAGAGAGGTAAAGGTAGGGGTCGTAGAAAAGATCGAGATTCTAAAAGAGAAAGAGGGAGTAGTCGTTACCGTTAGAATGAATAAGGATATAGAGCCGTTTTTGAACGAAACCACGAAATTCTGGATCGTAAAACCCGAAATCGGCCTCGGCAGAGTCAGGGGTCTGGACGCGCTGGTCAGCGGAAGCTATATTAGAATGCACGCAAAGGCGGAAGGCAAAAGCAGACAAACTTTTACGGGACTCGAAGAGCCGCCCCTAAATCCGGACAAAAAAGCCGGAAGCACTTTTGTTCTCAAAGCCGCTAACAGCTACGACCTATCGGCGGGACTCGGCGTATATTTTCGACAGTTTAGAGTCGGCACCATCGAAAAGGTCGCTCTAAACGACAAAATGGAGAGCCAAATATATATATTCGTCAGATCGCCATACGATAAATTCGTAACATGCGGTAGCAGATTCTGGAGTCTCGGCGGAGCCGATTTTGAACTCAAGGAGGGCGAATTGAAGGTTGAAGCCGGCTCTTTAAACCAGATACTGCTGGGAGGAGTGGAGTTTGATACGCTCATCTCCCAAGAAAAGGGATGCGGCGAGTTCTATCTGTATCCTTCGAAAAACGAGGCGCTACGAAAAAGGGCAAACGGAGGCGTTCCTCTTTATGAAACGTTTAAGCTCTCCTGTCAGGAGGTCGGTTCTTTGAGAATAGGCGACAAAGTAAAGTTTTTAGATATCGAGGTGGGATACGTCAAAGATATAAAAACCGAACTCGATCTGCTACAAAAAAGCAGACGCTTCACCCTATATCTCGACATAGATACGAAATCGTTCGGACAAGAGGGCGACAAAAGGTTCAAAGAGGCTCTCAAAAGAGGACTCTACGCCGAAATAGCCTCTCAATCGATGATTTTCGATTCAAGTTTTGTGGATTTAAAATACTCTTCAAAATTCCATGGGAGTTTCCCATGTAAAAAAGAGGATAGCTACTCAATTAAAAAGGCCGTGGAGAACATAGTTAAAAAACTTGAGACTCTGCCTTTGAAAGAGACCGTTTTGTCATACAAAAAGATCGCCGACGAAAACGCCCAAAACATCAAAGAGCTCCTTGAGCGACTAAAAGAGAGTTCCAGATCTTTAGATAACATATTAAAATCCAAAGATACCGCCCAATTGCCGCAAAAGATCTCTCAACTGATAGAAGTTACCAGACAAACGCTAACCGAATATAAAAAACTGGCTCAAACCTACTCTGATGATTCGGTTTTCGTCGACAGAGTCTCTCAAACTCTCAAAGATATAGACAGCGCCTCAAAAGAGCTGGAGAAGTTTTTACAAAAGCTGAAAAAAGATCCATCTATGTTGATTTTCGGAGAGTAAGATGAGATATTTTATACCTCTTTTGATAATTTTTCTAGGCGGATGCTCCATAAAATCCAAAGAGTACGTGATCCCCTTCGACGATCCGAAACCTCATAAAATAGCAAAAGTTACAGATAGCATAGGAGTATACGAAATTATTTTACCGCAATATCTGCAAACGGGAGAGATCGCATACGCGCAAAAGGGGAAAATCAGATTCGCAAAAGGGGTCTATTTCGCTCTCGATCCACAAGAGTACGCCACCAAAAGAGCAATCGAGATATTAAAAGAGGCTCTGGACGATCGAAACGTTCGACTATATCCTTGGGACAGCGATCGAAGACCATCTATAGTAATAAAAATAGAGATCGACGAATTTCTCCCCCACCCCCTACAAAAAATCGTAAAAATCAAACTAACCTACCGTTTCGACGGCAGATCGGGCAAAGTCGTAGCCTCCGCCCCGTGTGATGGGAGCGTAAAAAGCATGGTCGGCGGAATGCAAAAGGCTTTTGACGAAGCCCTCCTCAAAGTAGCCGCCGACATCGCTGACTATACGGCAAAAAAGACTACTGAAGAACGCATCTCGCGTTGAGAGGTTGAACGGGTCTATTGTTTTTACCCATAATTTTTCTCATTTTGTCCAGCTGCTCCTTGGAAGCCTCGACGGTAGCTTTCAAAACCAGCCATCTAACACCTTCGGTACACGGAGGGGTAGTCAAGGAGCCGTTAAATCTGTAATAATCGAGCTGCTTAGGGAACAGTTCTCCCGGATTGAACATTTCGCTAAGTTTTTTCTCCTCGTTTACTTTCGAAGAGAGTTTAGACAAAAACTTGTCGATAGCGGGGTTTCTTTTTCCTTCAACGAACATTATTCCTATTACGGCGATGTTGTTATCTTTGTCAAGATGCACGAAATGGGCTTCCATAGGGAAAGATTCCCCTTTTATCAAGTTTTCGCTGGGCGTATGGAAATGGAACTGTTTTAGCGTGAATTTAACTCCGTCGACGATGATTACGTTAGATCCTTCGGTGTTAACTTTGATAGTATGGCCGTTGTTTACCACGCTAACGGCGTTTCCGGAATATGTGATATCCATTTTGGGCAGTTTCGCATCGATAACTCTGCTGATGTCGATAGGCGACTGATTTTTGCCCTCTTTACACATGAAAAACTCGTCTTTTAGCTCTCCCCAGTGAGCCGGGCCCGTATCTCCGCTATAACTCCAATGTCCTCCCTTGTGCTCCTTGTGTTCGTGATCGGAAGCCAAAGCACCGCTTCCCAGCAACAGACCCGCTGCAGCTACTGCAGTGATTAGTCTCTTCATGTCCACTCCTTTTGAAATGATTAAATAGTTGAGTAACACTACCCAACTACTCAACCATTTTCAGCCTCTGGGCGATAATCTCCAGAGGATTTTTGAACACCGTATCAACCCCGGCCTCATACATGGCGTTACCCAGCTGCATTCGGCAGGCGCTGCACTCTGCGGCCACCACTTGGGCTCCGGTCTCTTTGATCATATGGGCTTTGGGACGCCCGGCCGCTTGAGCCAGATGAAATTTTTCACTCTGAATTGTTACACCGCCAAAACCGCAACATCTGTCGGGATCGCTCATCTCCACAACTTCCGAACACTCTTTCAATAGAGCTCTCGGCTCTTTGTAAATACCTTGTACTTTCTTGGCGTGACAGGGATCGTGATAGGTAACTCTCAAAAGCTCTTCCGCAGATCCGCTTTTTTTCAAAAGCTCCAAAAGAGAGCCTTCATCGTACAGCCACCCGGTAGCCATATGTATTTTG
>JAMONM010000096.1 GCA_027065825.1 Campylobacterales bacterium
TCTCTTCGAAAGAGGGTTTTTTAAACTCTATTTTATAGTTGAATCTTCTGGAAAAAGCCTGGTCTATCGTTTCGAGCAGATTGGTAGTGGCTATCAAAACCCCTTCGAACCTCTCTATCTGCTCCAAAAAGATATTCTGCATCTGATTGTGCATCTTGTCGGCGCTGCTTCCCGGAGAACTGCTCCTGGCCCCAAGAAACTGATCCGCCTCGTTAAGCAGTAGCACGGGCTCGGTCTTGGCCTTTTTGCTGAGCTCTTTATACGTATCGAAAATCTTTCTGACGTTCTTTTCGCTCTCCCCTACGTACATGGATAAAATTTTTGAGCAATCAAAACTTAGAACCTGTTTTTTCAAAGACCTGGCCAAAGAAAGAGCCGTCAGCGTCTTTCCGGTTCCTGGCGGGCCGTACAGTATTATTCTGGCGTCGATACCTTTTCGTTTCGGTTTTATTCCCCACTCTTTGAGCCTGGACGCCACTCTTTTGTCCATCTGTTTCAACAGCGCTTCCAGACGCTTTCTGGTTGCCGGATGCAAAACCACATCGTCGAGAGTGGTTTTAGGTTCTATCAGCTCGAAAATATCCTGATCCTTTATCAGCATATCCAGTTTTAGCCTTTTGCTCTTTTTCTTTTTCTGTGGGTGCATGATTCTTTGAAGAATATCCTCCACAATGAAAAAGGAGCGGCTTATTCCGCCGAAAGGAGTCAACATCTCGTCGTAATCTATTATTCTCTCTTCCAAAAGTTTCGATCCATCCTCCAAAAGGGCCCTGTTCTCTATTCTCTCGTACTCGTCGAAACTGATAAGATCCATCAGCGTGTTCATCTCTCTCAAAGCCCCTTCGGTTCCTGCGTACTCCTCCTTTAAAAGAGCCAGAAAGATTATTCGCTCCTTCTCGTTTAGGGAATATTCCTTGAAAAATCTCTCCACCTCTATCTCCCTATCGGTCACGGCGATGCGCTCCTCGATTCTCTTTTCGAGAAGTTTGAGTTTGTTTTTCAATCTGCTTATACTGGGAGAGTCGATATTTAGATTCTGCTTTGCGTTTGCAAGTTTCTGATAGAGATCGATTCTGTAAAACTGATCCTGCAGATACTCCAGATGATCGGTATAGGGCTTGATCTCGGGCAGAACCATCTCCAGATTTCCCTCTTCGAGCAGTTTTAGAAGCGGTACTCCCGGAGTGATGTTAATATGCAACAGTTCCAAAAGCGTGTTTTCCGAGCTTTTTAGATTGGAAAAGCTGCCCTGGACTACCCAACCCGAATCGAGGAGGCTCTTTATCATCGGCAGTTTGGATACGCACTCGATGCCGTCCTTGTCGTAAATATCTTCCAGCAACTCCAAAACGGCGCACTCCTCCTGCCCGTTGATGTAACGTTTCAAAAGGCTTCTGATCACTTCCGCCTCTTCCTTTGAACACTTTAGATGAGGGAACACTCTGGTTTTGGTTATATCGGAAGCTTTTAAAAACTCAATTAGAAACTTCACTTTACCGGCTCCTTTACAAAACTGTAAAGCAGTTCGATCTCTTTATCCCAAATGGTATCGTCTATCGTTTCTAAAATCAGAGGTATATTGTCCGTTCTGGCGTCGTTCATGATCAATCTAAAAGCCTCCAGACCTATTTCGCCGCAACCCAGCGAATGGTGTCTGTCAACCCTGCTGCCTAGTTTTGCCTTTGAATCGTTTATATGCATTCCCCTTAGGTACTCAAATCCCACAACTTCATCAAACTCGCGCATGGTTCTTTCATACGACTCCTCGTGGGAAATATCGTAGCCGGCGGCAAAGAGATGAGCCGTATCCAGACAGACGCCCACTCTGCTTTTATCTTCGCATCTGTCTATCAAATAAGCCAGATGCTCAAACCTATAACCCAGATTACTGCCCTGCCCTGCGGTATTCTCTATCACCAAAGTCACGCCTTCGGTCACCTCCAGAGTTCTGTTCATGGAGTCCGCAATCAAAGATAGACACTCCTCTTCGCCGATCTGTCTAAGATGGCTGCCGGGATGAAAATTTAATTTGTCGAGCCCTAGTAGTGAACACCTGTTAACCTCATCTATGAAAGCCTCCAAACTGCGGGCTCTTTTTTGAGAATCGGGATGTCCCAGATTTATTAAATAGCTATCGTGAGGCAGTATATGATCTTTGTCTATTCCGCTGTTCGTCAGATGGGTCTGAAATTTTTCTATATCCTCTTCCGTCAAAGGTTTGGCTTTCCACTGTCTTTGGTTTTTGGTAAACAGCGCAAAGGCGCTAGCTCCTATCTTGGCCGCGTTCAACGGAGCGTTGTAAACCCCTCCCGAGGCGCTTACGTGAGCGCCCACAAACTTTCTCATATCTCTCCCTTTAAGTTTTTTATTACGATCAAAAATCCGTTTAATCTGTCTTTAAAGTAGACGCCCTCGCTATCTACTATATAGATTATATCGTAACACCCCTTTTTGTACAGACGCTGTTTAAATCCGCCGCCTTTTAAAGATACAATTTCCGCGCCAGATAATGGCTCAAAACTCAAAACCCTCTTTAAAAAATCTGACATGTAACAGCCTTTGAAATAGCGCTCGTTGAACTCACGGACTCCGAGACATCTCCCGTCTACGCAGACTCTATCGGAAACCTTCATCTCCAAAAGCGCGCTGCCTCCGCCGTAGAGCTGCAACACCGTTTTGTTTTTCTCTTCATACATATACCCTACGCCCTCGAATTTCATCGTCCTGCTTTTAAATACTATATGATAGACCCCTTTTTGAATTCTTTTCGGCGCACACCCGGATAAAAGAAAAACAAAAACCAAAATCAGCGATAGAAATCTCATACGAAGCTCCGGATTATGGTATGATTATATATGGCCTAATAGATCGTAAAGGCTCTTTTATGAACGATATGGAATTTATATACTATTTGATAATTTTCGGAGCAATTTTAACATATATAGTATGGGGCTTCGTAATCAGTTTCGAATCGCTGTTGGCCCTTAACGGAACCCAAAGCGCCATAGAGTGGATCAAACGGCACCACAAACCCGAAACCTTCAAAATATTGTTGATTATATTTTTGCCGATGCTGCATCTTGGATATCTCTTTTTCGAACTGATACCTTATCTGACCGGAATCAACGAAGAACCAAAGAGCTTCGATCTGGATAGAATTTATAAAAATATCTTCTTCGACAGATAGAGAGCAAAAACTCTCTCATTCTCTCAAAATGCGTCCCTTGCCAATATACTCTCCCGCAGGAGGGGCACCGTTTGAACTCTTTGAAAGTTTTCGCCACCGCCGGAGGCAATCTATCTAGAATTTCTTCTTTGTCAACACTCGTTAGCGGTTCGTTATCTTTTATACATCTGCTAAAAAGATTCGCGCAACCCAAAGAGAAGCGTTGCACGATCTCTCTTAGTTGCTCGATCTTGTCCGTAGCCTTCACGAGATAACATCCTCTTTCCGAAGTCAAAAAGAGCTCTTTGTCTCTTGTGAGCAAAACTCTCTCCTCTTTATAGACCAAATCCAGCAGTTTAGAGTCCTCAATATTGTAAAAATAGAGAGTGTCGTATCCTAGAGCTCTTAAATATTTGGCCACATAGAACAGATGTACGTCCGCTACAAACCTGTATCTCTTCATAGTTGGAGCGTCACTTTTCCACCTCCACTCTATCCCTGCCGCTCTGTTTGGCCAGATAGAGGGCTTTGTCGGCTCTGCCTATGAAACTCTCTATCGTGTCTTCGCGCCTTAGCTGAGCCACTCCGAAACTGCAGGTTACCCTGCCTACGTTTTTGAATCTATGCTGACCTATGTTGATCTTTAGTTTTTCCGCGACCATAACGGCGTTGTAGAGGGTAGTGTCCGGTAGCAAAACTATAAACTCCTCCCCTCCCCATCTGACGAATATCTCGCTCTTTCGCAAATTAGACTTTACGAGGGAGGATATTTCGGTTAAAACCTGGTCTCCCACCAGATGACCGTATGAGTCGTTGATCTTTTTAAAGTGATCTATATCAAAAACTATCAAAGACAAAGGAGTATCAAAATGTTTGGCCTCCATTATTTTAAAACCTACGATCTCGTTAAACGATCCTTTGGTCATGGCGCCGGTCAAAGAGTCGTATTTGGCCTTTTCGGCCATTTTACTGCTCTGTTCGATCTTTTTTATCTCGTTTTTGGAGTTTTTCTTTTTCAGCCTCTCCAGTTCCGCTTTGACCGACACAAGCCTGCTCTCTATCCTGGCCGGGAAAAAGGCAGCCAAAGCGGCTATCAATACAGGTATTATATAGTAGTGTGCATGAACGTAAAATGGAGGGAAAATAATATATTGCTGAATAAATCCCAAAGAGAAGACAATAAAAAGATTCAGCAGAAAATATTTAATATATACGACCATTTTCATAATTCTATCCAACTTGCCGTTTCAAAATCGTTCCAAAAAAGTAATTTTTCTCAACCGATAGAAAACGGTTATGAATCTATTTTACAATTTATAACTTAATTCTATTTTACACCCTCTCTAGAGCGCCCACGACTTTCCCAAGCACTCTAACCTCTTCCGCACGCAGACTCTCCGTCGGATATAGATCGTTTTGGGATATCAGCTCAACCCATCCGTCCGCTTTTAGAATAACTCTTTTGATAAAGACTCCCGCTTCGGTGGCTATTACGAAAACTCCTCCCTTTTTAATATCGGTTTTACTCCTGTCTACGAATATAATACTTCCTTCCCTCAACAGAGGCTCCATGGAGTCTCCTATCAGATTCAGGGCCTCGATGTTTTTTATGTTCTCTTTGCCCAAAATCTCTTCGAGTTTCGGATCGAGATAGAGCCGCTCCGTCTCGCTCTCGTAATTTACCGCCCCTCCCCCGGCGCTGGCGTTGATCTCTTTGAAATATCTTACATAAGCAAACCGTCCCGTGGACTCGCAAAGCGATTCCGGATCCTGATCAAACAGCAGCCAGTTAATACTGATCTTTCTGGCCGCGCAAAATCTCACTAGCTCCTCCAAAGGCAACCTGTTTCTCTTTTTGAGCACGCTAAAATGCTCCTTGCTTATTCCAAGAGCCGCGGCCACGTCTTTGTCGTAGACTCTTTTGTCTCCAAGCTCTTTAGAGAGAATATCCTTTAACCGTTCAGTAACTTCCGAAAAAGAAAGCATAATAGCGGCTCCATATAATTAAGTTTTTGTTTACTATATTAAATGATATAGCAATAAATATTAACATTTTATTAAAAACTCGCGGGAGCTTTCTTATGAAAATACATCTTGACCTGGACTCTTTTTTCATCTCGGCCGAAAGAATAAAAAAGCCTTTTTTGCGCGGGATACCGGCGGCTGTGGGAGGCAGGGGCGATCCGTTTATATTTCGAAAGCGCAAAGAGTGCAAAATCGATTCTCTAAAATCGCGGGGCGCCTTCGTTCCATCCATATTTTACGACTCGAACGGAGATTTTAAAGAGTATTTTGTTGAAAAAGACAAAATCAGGGGCATAATAATCACCGCTAGCTACGAAGCCAGAGCATTGGGTATAAAAACGGGCATGAGCGTATCGGAAGCCTTGAGAATAGCTCCATCTTTGGTCGTACTGCCGCCGAACCATCTATATTATCACTCTCTATCCGAAGATCTTAGAGAGTTTCTATGCCGTAAGATTCCCAAGATAGAGCAGTTTAGCATAGACGAATTCTTCGGTGATCTAGAAGGGTGGGTAAAAAAAAGCGAACTGCCTCTGTTTTTACAAGATCTGCAAAAAGATATCTTAAACCGATTTTCTCTGCCGGTCTCGATAGGGGCCGCAAATAGCAAATGGACGGCAAAACTGGCCACATCCTACGCCAAACCGGCCGGTATCAAAATAGTCTATCCCGAAGAGACGGCCCGATTTATAAAAGATATTCCTATCGAAAGCTTTCCAGGAATCGGAAAAGGTTTCGCCAAAAGACTAAAAAGACTCAAAGTCGAAAAACTAGGGGAGATAGAGGGCGTGAAATCGACTCTATACAGCTGGAAAAAGCCTGGTATCACCCTATACAAAAGAGTCACGGGCAGAGACGGGGAACCGGTGGAAGAAAACAGAAGAAAAAAATCGATAGGCATCTCCAGGACCATGGATCCGATAGCAAACAGAGACGAAATAAAAAGAAGAGTGATCATATTGAGCAGATATCTTTTCCACGCCGTCAAAAGACTCGATATGGAACCGAGGGGTTTCGGGATAAAGATCGTCTACGAATGGGGACATCGCTCCAAAGCCCATACCATGGAAAACAGGCCTTTTAGCGAACATAGACTAAAGAGAATCGCTTTGGAGCTTTTTGCCAAATCGGATATCTATCCCGCCTCCAAAATAGTCAGGCTGGGTCTGAGATGCTACGACTTTAGATCGAAAACGGTATACGATCTGTTTCATCTGGAAAAGGACAGAAAATATAAAAATCTATCCGCTTTCGCAACCGAGGCTCGCAAAAAATATGGAATAGATATTTTAAGATGGGGCTGCGAACTCTAAAGACAGTTTTCGGTTTTACTAAAATTTAAGTTTTTTTAATATTTTAAGCTATTCTTAATATAAACTATTCTAATATTGAATCTGGCAATGTTCCACAAAAGTCACAACCGTAATGTCGATAGTGTCAAACCGATCCATAAAAAGTACAATATTCACAAGGAGAGAGCATGAGACTCACAAAATATGCGGCAATAGGGGCTCTTTCGGCTTCGATGCTGATTCTGGGAGGCTGCGGAGGCGGCGGAGGCGGAGACGATACCTCACTTCCAACGACTCCGAACGCGACCTCTACCGGCGTTTTCGT
>JAMONM010000097.1 GCA_027065825.1 Campylobacterales bacterium
ATTAGGCATAGTAACCGCCGTTCCCTCAGGAGTTGCGCCGAAGGCCACGTTCTGTCCTGCAGCTAGGTATCCGCCTGATCCGGGAGCGTTTACTATAGAGTTGATCGCGCTAACGCCGTCGTGACAGCTCAGACATGCCAAAGAGGGCGCGTTAGGCGTGTTGTCGGTGGCCGTTCCGGCAACGGTGGTTCCGTACATTGTGAACGTACCGGTAGGAGTGGCCTTGTTCCACAGCGGAGCGCCGGCAAATGCGGTGTTAGCCGCGTGCGGGGTGTGGCAGTAAACGCATATCTCGTCGTTGTTCTGTCCCGCGTCAGCCTTTATGGTACCTCCACCTGTAGCGGAGAGGTCGTGTTTGCTCCCGGTGATAACCGCCATAGCGGAAGTGACGCCGAAAGCGAGTATGGCTGCGGCAGCAACAGATCCCATTTTGAATTTCCTCATAACAACCTCCTTTTTTTCGCTGGTCAACGTTATCATAACCTAATTTTGTAAAAATAGTGTAAAAATTTGTAAATATATTTAATTTGGTACATAAGGAAAACAGATCAAAAAGAGGCTGTTTTTGCTTTTTGCGCTATTTCGCGGAGAGTTTTGCATAAACGGAAGGATTAATTGTTTAACGAAAGAGTAGTAAAAGCGAATCGGAACGCGTCACTTGTCGTGACACGTTTTGCAAAGCTCGCTGCCGGCGTTGGAGCGTCTGAGATATCTGCCCCAGGTGGGATCGTGAGGATCGTGGCAGGTTACGCACTGAACCTTGCCGTCTCTGAGCAGATCGGATATGGTCTGGGCGTTGTTCCAGCCGGTTATTGGGGTATTGATCGGTTTTAGTCCCGCGACTCCTTCCACGTACTGGATCGATACGGGATGGTCGTTGGTCAAATCGCCGTTTAGACCTATCGCTATCTCTTCGGCGTTGGGCATATCTTTGGGAGTGGTCTGGCCTATATAGGATCCCGAGGGGTTGTATCCGCCCGATCCGGGTGCGTTTACGACGCTGTTCATGGCGCTGACTCCGTCGTGGCAGCTCAGACACGCCAAAGTGGCGCCCGTAGGAGAGGCGTCTGTCTGGGTTCCGGCCAGCGTCTGTCCCGGCACTCCCGGCGCCGTGGCTCCGTACATGGTAAACGAGGTGGTAATGTCGGGTTTGTTCCACAAAGGAGCTCCGGTAAAGGTTACGTTAGATGCGTGCGGCGTATGGCAGTATACGCAGATCTCGTCGTTGTCGCCTCCGTTTCCGGTGCCCAAATCGTGCTGGGTTCCGGCCATTGTGGCCAACAGAGAGACCGAACCTAACGAAAGAGCCAAAGAGACGGTTATCAGAGTTCGTTTCATCTTGATCCCCCTTTTTTATCTGACATAATTGTTACAAATATTTGTAAAAATAGTGTAAAATTAGAAAAATTTATCTTTTTTCCAGGGGGAATCTGTATTCGAAGTAGCTTCCTTCGCCCGGTTCGGATTCGATTTTGACTTCCAGATTCTCTTCGTTTACGATTTTGCCCACGATGTTGAGACCGATGCCGAATCCGCCTTTCGTGTGGTCTTCGCGATAGTAGCGCGAGAAGATCTTGTCGGGTTCTTTGATGCCGATTCCGAAATCCTTAAATCCCAAAACTATGGCATCTTTATCTTTTTTGAGCGAGACTATGACCTCTTTGCCCTCGTTTGAGTATTTGATTGCGTTGGAGAGGTTGTTGTCGATGATCTTTTGGAGCTTTTGGGGAACGAAATCGATATATATCTCCTCTTGGATGTCGGTTTTGATTTTTATATCCTTTAGCTCCGCTATATCCTTGAAGTAGTCCACGGACTTTTTTAGAAACTGGCTAAAGTTTATTCTCTTTTTGGCCGCTTTTTGAATGGTTTGCTCCTTGATCAGATAGTTCATGTCGTCGTAGAGCGATGATAGAATCTTGGCCGCCGATTTTATTCTGGAGAGGTATCTGTTTTTGCCGAATTTGTCTATAAACATATCCACGTTTATGTTGATTATAGAAAGGGGAGTGTTTATTTCGTGCATGGAGTCTTTGATAAAATCGTCAAGAGCCTTGTTGATCTCTTTGAAGGGTTTTGAGAAGTTTTTCAAAATGATAAACGAGAATATAAAGGTAACGGCCACTATAGACAAAAATATAAGGAGTATGTTCAATAGGATTTTGTGTATGTTGAACTCGGTTCCCACTACGAGATATTTCGCCCCGAAATAGCGATCGTCGTCGAATTTAGTGACGTAGAATCTGTAGTTTCCTTTGCGGTGGTAGCCCGGAGTCAGATCCAAAGGAGATAGCGGTTTTTCGATCAGCGTGAATATCGGATTGCCGTTGGAGTCGTAGAGTCCGGCCTGATAGGTTTTGAACCTGGGAAATAGAAAACTCTTTTGAATAGCAGGATCGAAGCGCTCCATCTCGTTTATTATCGCTACGCTCTTTTTTTTGAGAGCGATTTCGGTCTTTACCTCTTCGAGATTGTAGGTGTAGTTGTCGTAGATGGCAAAGGGAACCATCAAGATAACCAGTACTATAATGGTATATATGATTGAATATTTTAGGGCGAACTTGGATTCGTTTATCTCAAGCTTCAAGTTTGTATCCTATCCCTCGTACGTTTTTTATCAGATCTTTGTCGATCTTTTTTCTGAGGTTGTTTATCTGAACCCTGACGTTGGCGGGATCGACGAAATCCTCCCAGACGTAATCCATGATCATCTGGGGGGTTACTACCTGGTTTTTATGTTTGATAAAGAGCTCCAGTATCAGTTTTTCGGTTTTTGAGAGATTGACCTCTTTGCCGTTTTTCGTCAAAGTAAAGCATTTGGTGTTGTAGCTGTAGCCGCCCGGCAGATCGATCTGGTTTTCGTTTGTCTTCATCGAGACCAGTCTAAGAGCCGAGGAGACTCTCAGTTTTAGCTCTTTCATGTCGAAGGGCTTTTTTATATAGTCGCAGCAGCCAAGATCGTACCCCTTTTCGAGGCTGTCTATTTCGGTGAGGGAAGTTATAAAGATGGTGGGGGTCTCCACGCCGCTTTTTCTGAGGGAGTCCAGCAGATCAAAACCGTCCGTTCCGGGCACGTTTACGTCCAGCAGAAGCAGATCGTAAGTGGAGTTTCCTATCGCCTCCAGGGCCTCGTCTCCGTTTGCGAAATCGTCTACCACGTATCCGCTCTCTTCCAAAAGCTCCTTGATCGATTTTCTGAGACTGTACTCGTCTTCCAAAAGCAGTATCTTCACTCTATCTTCCCCTCTTTCTTGGAGTTGTCGTATCTGTTTAAAATTATATCTATCAACTCTTTTTTTGAGAGTTTTTCCAGATTCTTTTTTGCGGCCTCGCGGAGAAATATGCGGTCTTTCTCCTCTATGTTGTCGTGCATCTTTAAAAAGAAGCCTATATCGGCCTCTTTGTAGGGGTTTTCCCGGGAGTTTATCACAAAGTTGTATATATCCTCTTTAGTACTCTCCATAGTGAAAATGCTCTTTAGGATGCTCTTTTTGTTGGATAGGTAGTTGTCCAGGTTCTTCAGCGTGATAAAGGCTATAAAATACCCCAGTTTGTTGCCCTCGTAGTCGCGTATGGGGTAGGAGGCGACGAAATAGTCCCCGATTTTTAGATACTGCTCCTTTAGCAGGGTATCGAAACTCTTTTTATCCGTGGACTCGAGCTGCCTCGATATATGGATGTTGAAGTTTCTGTTTGCGATTTTGTATCCGTGAATTTGCGGATTTTTGTATATGAAGTCCTCTTTTTGAACATAATCGCTCTTTATGAGGGGAATGGTCTCTATCTTGTAGCTTCGCAGTTTCGACACTATTCTGTCCAGTAGCGTGGTGACCTCCATTATTCCTACGATATAGCCGTTGTATACGATGGGGGCGGAGGCCTTTATGCCGGCGGGTACCGAAACGGAGACGGAGGCTTTGGGCGTTTTGGTTCTAAGCAGCTCTTTTAGATCCTCTCTTTCGGTCTTTATCGGCAACATGGACTCTCTATCCCAGCTTCTGGCGAAAATTTCCAGTTTTGGCGTGATGACCTGGGTGTAGATGAATTTTTGGTTTAGATGCTTTATGAACGAGTCTGTGGTTTCGTGCAGGATTTCGTGACATTTGCTCGAATCCCTCTCCAGTATAGACTCCGCCAGGGCCCTGTTTTTGCTAATAGCCAGAGCCAGCGACAATGAGAGGGATTTTTCGGCCACGAGACTCTGCAGCAGAGATTTGTGGATATTGTCGTATACGATATCCAGGTTGGCCTTCTCCCTCTTTTGATAGAGGTCGGCGATCACAAATAGTATAGCTACGGTTGTCAGAAACAGTATCGTAAAAAAAAGTTTTTTCATATTGAAAATATTCTTCTTTTGCAATAGTTTGTTACGCTATTATACTTTAAATGTTCAAAATAATAAATAAGACTCAAAAGTTTTTTTTATAAACGGTTTTTTTGCCGGATATTATGGTAACAGAAATAGAGGAGATCCTCTATTTCTTGTGGCATCTTTTGCAGACGCTAAAGGCTATGGGGCCTTTCGTTCTGAGCAGAAAAACCCCCTGGGAGCCGTGGGGGTTGTGACAGGAGGAGCAGACCAGCTCTCTGCCGGGTCTTGAGGGGTCGGGTCTGCCCTTTGTCGGGTGGCCTCCCTTGTTTCTCGAATAGACGAAGCTGGATATAACGTGTTTTCCTGTAGCCTTTTCAGCGTGGCAGGTTACGCACAGATTCCATATCGGCTTTTCCAGAAAGAACTGGTTTGGCGAGGAGTGCGGATTGTGGCAGATGTTGCATCTGCCGCTGTTGGTGGGGCCGTGGTTGGAACGGTTTTTTTGCATGATGCTCTCTATCCTGTCGTGACATTTGAAGCAGACGTTTTCGATAGGATCGGGCGCCAGGTAGCGGCTGCGATGCTCCTCGTAGAGATTGTTTTCGCCCACTTCGCCGTTGTGGCATGTAAGACACATGAAATTGACGCTGGGAGCGTGGCCGTTTTTACGTTCGGTTATTTTTCTGTGGCAGGTGTAACAATTGGACTCTTCGGGGTTTTCCAGTATCTCTAGAGAGTCTATCGTCACGTTTGTATTCTCTTCGAACTCCATCGTAGCTGTTTTTAACCCTTTGTCAGGATTCATGTTATGGCATTTGGCGCAGAGGGCTTCGTAAACGTCGTTGTGGAAATAGATTTTTTTAAAGCCGTAGGGAGGCTCTTCGGCTATTTCGTAGACCTCCTTTTGCAAAAACAGCTCCAGGTTCTTTTTTCGGCTTTGGCCATCTTTCAATACGGCGGTTACGGTTATTTCGTTGAGAGCTATATTTAGCGGTACGCTTTTGCAGTAGATCTCTTTTTTCGGCTCCGTGTTGATGGTAATGACCTTGTTGCCGTTGTTGTAGATCTCCAGCTTCTTTACCTTTTGGGGATCGGTGCGGATCGAAATGTTGGCGAACGATTCATAATAGACGCTTTTTGTGAGAGGATAGACGATCTTGAGCGTCTCAGCGCCAAGCCCTGTCGTCGTCAGCAGGGCCAAAAGCCCCGCGAGGAGACTATTTCGCATTAACGACGGGTTTTTCTCTGTCATAGTATCTTCTCGCGTGGCAGGCTGGCGCACAGGATCCTCCCGTAGGCGTCTCTATGAATCTGATAGGGAAGTTGATTCTGCCGAATTTCGTCTTTTTTCTCAGGTGGTGCGGATAGTCCTTGGTTCCGTGAAAGTCGTGGCAGGCCCGGCACGTTCGTCCTTTGTCTTTGTTGACGTGAACGTAGTGGAGGTTCTGGTCTCCGTTTCTGAAATTGGTAAACTCCGTGGTTTTGGCCTCAGTTATCTTTCTGGAGTCGTGACATTCGAAACATAGATAGTTGTTTACGTCGAATTTTGCGTAGAAGGTGGGCGGGAACGGTTTTTTCAGCATTCTAAAGTTGTCGCTGCCGTGCGGGTTGTGGCACATGGCGCAGTCGCCCCACTGGATCGGACCGTGCCAGTCGGGATTCTTTTTCAGATGCATGGCCATGTTTATCAGTTTTTGTCCGTCCTCGTCCCTTTTTAGAGGCTGGTTGTGGCACTCAAGACATAGATTCATCACCGAATCGGCCTTGATCATTTTAGGCTGGCCAGTTCCGTGCGGATCGTGGCACTCTTGACAGCCGTTGGGTCTGTTTATGGCGCCGTGTTTGTTTTTGACCTTCGTGATCCACTCCTGTTTATCTGCGTGGCACATCAGACACAGATCCTTTTTGCCGTCGGCCTTTAGCTGGAATTTGTAATCTTCGGTATGGGGATCGTGACAGTTGATGCACTGATCCTGGACGGGAGGGTGTATGTTTTGCGTCTTGTGAAGAAACTCTCCCTTGGCTATGTGGCAGGAGCTGCACAGCTCGTTTATGTTGGAGACCACGAGGAGTCTCTTGTTTTGCGATTTATGAGGATTGTGACAGGCTGTGCAGGCTCCGGCGGCGACGGGACCGTGAATGAATTTTTTGCCCTCTTTTAGATTTTTGTCGTGGCACTGATAGCATAGATCGGGCATATCCATAATCAGGTCGCTGTTTCCGCTTTTGTCCGGGTTTTTGTCGGTATGGCATACGCTACAGTCGCCCCATTCGTACGGCGGGTGGATCACCTCTTTGCTCGAGAGTAGGTTCGGTTC
>JAMONM010000098.1 GCA_027065825.1 Campylobacterales bacterium
ACCAGAACTCTCTTGTTCGGATGAAGCCTGTCCACAATTTTTTCAATTACTGTAGTCTTACCGCTGTTTGAAGGGCCCGTAAAGGCTACCGCCACTCTCATTTTAAACCTTTGATTGCGTAACTCTATACGGAAGAGATTTTACCAAATATTAGATAAAAGGTAGTTAAGCTCATTTTGTGTATAATTTTGGCTAAAACCTAAAGAGGAAACAGCTTATGAAAAGCAGATTTTTACTGGCTCTATTTACTCTTTTTGCCCTATCTTTTTCGGGATGCGGACAAAAGAGCGGATTTTCGTTCTTTAGCGAAGACAGACCCTACGAGAGGGCGATAGGATATACGAAAAAAGGGGAAATAATAGTCTCTATGGAGAATAAGGCTTTTTTGATCGCCACATACTTAAACCCTATTTACGAAAAGTACAACGACGGCGAATATTTTTTTGTCAGAGTCTATATAGACAACGATTTTTCGAAAGAGAACATGAGCGGATTGCACAATCCCAAGTATCATCTTCTTTTAAACGGGAATGAACCTCTGGAGATAAAAAGATTGAGCATGGAAGATCCGCTCGTAAAAGAGATGCCGATGGTCAAACCCTGGTACAAGATATATTTAGTGAAATTTCCAAAAGAGTCCAAAAAACTAAATCTGGTACTCAAAAGCGATGATTACGGTCAAACGACTCTAACTTTTTCAGCTCCTTGAGAGCCGAGCCCTCTTTGTTTAAGATACGAAGATATACTATATAGTTTGCCAAAACCTTTTTGGCGTATTTTCTAGATTCGGGATACGAGACCAGCTCCATTCCCAAATATGGCTGATGCGGTCCCTGTTTGAATATTCCGCTTCGTATCACCTCTCTTTTTGTAAATCCTATGCCCCCGTTGTATGCGTATGCGATCAGCATAGGATGCAGTAGTTTTTTGTTTAGAAACTTCAGATGGGTTTTCGCGAAATCTACGGCTGTTTGAGGATCGAACATCATATCCAGATCGAAGGGGGACAAACCCTTGTCCTTTGCGATGGCTTTTGCCAAAAATGGCATAAACTGCATCGGTCCCAGAGCGAAGGATCTGGATACGGAAGGGGGAATGAATCTGCTCTCTTGTCTGGCTATGGCGTAGATGAGGGCTTTGGTTTTTTCGTCGTTTTTTTCCAGAAGCTTTTCGTAAGGCGTTATAAAAGGGTGGTTTTTGTATTTGAGATCCCTTTCCAATAAAAAGGCGTAAAAAGGGAGAGTCTTTTCGTGTCTTAATCTATTTAGCCACTCTTTCAATCGTTTTTTTTCGGAGATCTCATTTAATATTTTACTCCATAAAAACGGGTCTTCGGTGTTGAAATCGATATCCTCTTTTTTCAGCTTTGCGGTAAAAGTAGGAGGCGGTTGTTTTGAAGAGCGTACTAAATAGAGCCCTTCGTTTAATTTTTCGATTACGATTTTTTGATTGCACTCTTTTTCAGCCAAAAGAGTGTAAATGTTTATATCCCACGAAGAGCAAAGATTGTGTAGATGGCTCTTTTCGCCTAACCTATAGAGCCAAAAGGCGGCTTTGTCTATATCGAATCTATAATAGGAGCTCTTTAAGGAACGCTCTAAAAACTTTTTTGCCGTTTCGTACTTTTTGTATCTGATCGCGTTCATAGCCAGTAAAAAAGAGGTTTTGTGATCGAGATTTTTAGGATCTATCTCGAAAAAGGAGAAATGCAGCTTTTTTAATTTCGGATTGGTTACGGCGATATTTACGAAACTTTTAAAACCCTTGAGGTTTTTTAGACTATCAACCAACTCTTTCGGAAGCGTTTGGTTGAACGTCTCCTCTCTGATTCGGTCTGAAACAGAATTGAACGTTTTAATGAACTCTTTGGGTCTGGTTATCAGCTTTTCGTAAATATATGGCCCTTTGAGCAATAGGTAGTATCTATGCAACTTTTCAAAAGGGGTTAGTCTATTTATAACGTAATCTTTTTCTAAAGGGGAGAGGCTCATAAATCTATATGGGGTGAGCCAGGTCGCGATACAGGAGGAGCTAGTGGTTTTAAAATCGGGCTTATGTCTTAGACATCTGGCCGCCTCTTTGATCTCTGGACGATCGCTTTTTGCGGCGTAGGAGTAAAAGATCTTTCTGGTTACGCGTTCTACCATATAAAAAGCTTCATCAGCCTGCGCCGGAGCGATTTTTTGATTGAGAAAGCGCCACAGATAGTAATCTTTTACGGTGCCCGAGGGTTTGTCGCGTAGCCATTCGATGGATATCTCTTTGGCTACTATTAGCAGCGGCAACAGCAGCAAAAATAGTTTCGCTCTCATAGAGAATAGGCCATCTTTATCAAGAGTTTCACCAAAAACAGATCAATAAACTGCAGTGCCAAAATTACGATCACCGGCGCCAGATCCACGCCCCAAAAAACCGTCGGAATGTATCTTCTGATATAGGCGTATACCGGTTCCGTGAGCCGATATAGCGTTTGAACTATGGGGTTGTAGGGATCGGGTCTGATCCAAGTTATCAAAGCCGCTATTATAACTATCCATATATATACGGTTATTGCCGTATGGAGTATCGAGGCGATAGCCTCAAGAAGCGTAGATAGAATCATTTTAACACCTCTTTTATAAATTTTTTCAGATGCGGATACAACAAAGAGATTTCCGGACCGTGTTCTTCGCCGGTTAACAGAATTCTTAAAGGTTTGAAAAACCTTTTTCCTTTTAATCCGCTTCTGTTTATCAGATCTTTTTTGAGCTCTTCGAAATTATCCGGCAGATCGCGGGCTAAAATCGCGCTTTTTAGCTGCGTGATCTCTTTTTGGTATTCGGGATGTTCTCTTTCGCCGTTGAATAGTTTCTCGATCTTTTGCGAAATCTCGTTAAGTGTACTGGCCTCTTCCAGATATATTTTAGCAAGTTCTCCGATCTCTTCATCCTCATATTCAAGCAGTTCGGCCAACTTTTTGGGTGATGTACGCTTTAGATGCTCCCTGTTTATGTATCTAAGTCTTTCCAGATCGAATTTTGCGGGAGCTTTAGAGATTTTTTTCAGATCGAACCACTCTATCGCCTCATGAAGGGTAAAAATTTCGGTTGGAGTCGTGTTCCCAAGAGCTATTAGATAGTTTGCTATCGCCTGGGGTAAAAAGCCGTTTTCTAGTAGCCATTTTACGCTGGAGGCGTTCTCCCGTTTGCTCATTTTTTTTCCATCTCTGTTTAGGATAATGGGCAGGTGGCAATACTCTATCTCCTTGTTATAACCGAGAAGATTTCGGATATAGATCTGTTTGGGCGTATTTGAGAGATGATCTTCGCCTCTGATTACGATGGAGATATCATGGAGCATATCGTCTATGGCGCACGCGAAATTGTAGGTACTCGTTCCGTCGGCTCTAAGTATAACGAAAGAGTCCACCTCTTTGGGTTCGAAGCTCATATCCCCTTTTATTATGTCTGAGAATTTGATCGTATGAGAGGGCTTTTTTACTCTTATTACAAATGGTTCGTTCCTTTTAGCGGCTTCCTCTATCGTTATCTGTTCGCATTTTCCGCTATACCTGTAAGGAATTTTGAGCTCCTTGGCGCGTTCCCTCTCTTTTTGAAGCTCCTGCGGAGTGCAAAAACAGACGAAAGCCTTTTTCTCTTCTAAAAGTTTGTAGGCAAAGTTTTGGTGAAAAGTTAAATTTTGACTTTGATATATCGTATCCTCCCACTCTATGGAGAATTTGGCGAGTATATCCATTATTTCGCGATCTTTTCCCTCAACGTTTCTTTCTTTGTCGGTGTCCTCTATTCGCAGGAGGAATCTCTCGTTTTTCTGTTTGGCTACGATATAGTTGAAAATTGCCACTCTCAGATTACCGATATGCATATCTCCCGTAGGGCTGGGTGCGAATCTTAACATGAACTCTCCTGACCTTTGTGTGGCATATGGATGCCGAATGTGGGTGATTTTATCTAAAATTTGGTATATTTAGCATAAAAAACCGGAGTTGCTTTGAGAGCTTTGAAAAGAAGGGTAGTTTCAAACATAATTTCCAGGGGTTTCGGCAAATTCGCAAGCCATAGGTTTCACCCGCTTTTGCAAAAGATAATAAACAGATCCTATGCCAGATTGATGAAGGTGGATCTGAGCGAATTCGAAAGCGCGGAAAAGTACGACACCCTGAACGAGCTTTTCGTAAGAGAGCTTAAAAAAAGAAGAGAGATTGATCTAAACGAGAGTGCCGTAATTTCGCCCACAGACTCTTTGGTTACCGAATCTTCCTATGCCGTAGAGGGCAGGGCGATGCAGATAAAAGGGATGGAGTACTCTTTAAGCGAGCTTTTAAGGGAAATAGATCCTAAAAATCTAAACAGAGTCTCAAAAGGCGGCTATATCAATCTCTATCTCTCTCCGCGAGACTACCACAGATATCATGTTCCGTGCGATATGTACGTGAAAAAGGCCGTACATATTCCGGGCAGACTCTATCCTGTAAATTTGAGATATCTCAAAAAGAGAATCAATCTTTTCGTGGAAAACGAAAGAGTTGTCCTGGAATGCGAGACCATGCAGGGGATACTCTTTTATATAGTTTTAGTGGGCGCGTTGAACGTTGGGCAGATGAGGTTGGTCTTTGAAAGCAGAATCGAGACCAACAGGCCCGGGGAGATCTCGGTATACGAATACGGCGATCTTATGATGAGAAAGGGCGAACTGCTGGGGTATTTCAAAATGGGATCGACGGTTGTTATGATATTTGAAAACGGACGGATAAGACTAGCCGCAAAAAGGGGCGAGAAAGTAAAATACGGCCAAAAAATAGCCGAAATTATATGAAGGAGAGACCAATGAGTAATAACGAAGATGTTTTGATCGTCGAAGCGGAGATTTTGCCCAACGGTGTAGGCGGATGGGTTATAAAAGCGGTTAATACGGAAACGAATGAGGAGCGCTACTGCGAGACAATAGAGGAGTACAACGCCTTTTTAAACGAAGCGGTCTACTCTACGGCCAAGGAGAGTTTTCAGGCGGTTTGGAACGAATCTCCCCGGGCGACGCCGGAGATGATCGCGGACGTTAGAAGCAAACTTATGAAGTTTTACAACGAGATGGAGTAGATTATTCCTCTCCCCAAGGAAGACCGCTCTTTTTCCATCCGAAAATGAAGCCGTCTTCTACGTTGTAGACGTTTTTATAGCCGTTCTTGGCAAGAAGATTCGCCGCGTACCGGCTGCGTGCGCCGCTTCTGCAAATTACTACTATTGCGGTGGGTTTAAATGATTTTACGGCTTTTTTGACGCTGTTTAGGAACTCTTCGTTCTCCTGAGGAACGATGTCGTACGTTTTGTGCGCGTCGAAAGCTCTCCCTTTTTTGAGCTCATATTTCGCCAATGCTATTCTCGAATCGATCTTTTTGGGCTTGTAGTGATAAAAGAATATCGGAATGTTTACCGCTCCTACAGGATGTCCCGCGTACAGAAACTCTCCCGGGGTTCTAACGTCTATTACGAGAGCACCTTTTTTTTGCATGGAGTATGCCTCTTGAGAGTCTATATCCTCTTCGTAATAGATCTCCTGACCAAATAGCGTGGACAATAGCCCAAAGAGGATCGCGGTGCCGACTATAACCCTTTTCAATGTTGACTCCTTTATGAAAATTAGTTTTGAAAAAGTACAAAAAAGGGACTTAAAATCGCCTTGATAATAAATGAAAAGAGGATCTTTTATAGTGATATTGATAATGATTATCAAAATTAAGAATAGAGTAAGCTCATTATCGTTATTATTACAGCGAAAAGAGTGAAACTTTTCAGCTACCAAAATAGCAAAAAGGATTACGGATGCGACTCTTTTTAATATTGGCCGTATTTTTAGGAGCCTTTTTAAAGGGAGAGACCTCTTTGAGGAACAGACTGGGCGAAAACGCTCCTTTGGAACATACAAAAAGCGAGCTGAGGTTCGGATACAAGAGCGTTAGCGAGGGAGATGCGACCAAGAGGGCGTTTGCGGTGGGAGGTCACCTTCACTTTTATACGAAGCGGTTTATGAACGTTTCGGGAGTACTTAGCATATATAGCGTGGCCGATTTCGGTCTAAATCCGGATTTCGAATCGAGAGACCAGGATCTGTTGGGAGCGTCAAAAAGAGGCGGTTCGATGGTAAGCGAGGCCTTTTTAAGATACAGCGGAGGAAAAAGCGTATTGATGGTAGGCAGGATGATGGTTGATACGCCACATATGGACAGTGACGACATTATGATGGTGCCAAACTTTTTCGAAGGACTCTGTTTCAAAAAAGAGCTGGGTGAAGATTACAGGTTGACGCTGGCAAAATTCGACAAAATGGCCGGATGGGAAAACGGGGCTGAGGCCTTTAGTTTTGTAGATATCTCAAAGGTAGCGGGACTTGAGGGAAAAAGCGGGGGAGTCGCTTTCGCCGCGATGGAGAAGCTCGTTGGAGAGACTCTGTTTGAGGTCTGGTTTTATCGTTTTTTCGATATAGCTGACGATCTGTACGTAAAATTTTCAAAAACTTTTTTTACCGAAACCTTCGTACTGGATGCGGCGTTCCAGTTCGACAGGGCGTGGAGCGGGAAGGATAGTTATTTATATGACATACAAAGCGCCACAGCCGGAGTACTGCTGGAATTGTTCGTAAAAGATGTTAAAATTATGGCTGCCTACAACGAAGAGTTCGGAAGTAGCGCCAGTATGTTCAGTTTGGGCGGAGGACCCTTTTTTACCTCTATGGAGTATGAGACGATAGACGCTGTTTCTGCGCCGGCCGTTGCTTACAATTTAGGAGTGGAGTTTGAAATGGGCGATTACGCCTCTTTGGGGTATCTTATAGGAGAGTTTAAGGCAAAAGATGATAATGATTATCATAGTATAGAGCGGGATATCTATATCCAGAGCGATATCGGCGATAGTTTTTCGTTACAAGCCGTTTTTAGCAGTGTCGACTTTAGGCACGATCAAAACTCTATAAGTTCGTTCAGGCTTATACTAAAAAGAAGCTTTAGGAGATAGTATGAAGAGCGTTTTGGATATGAAGATTTCCGAAACAGCGAGAATCAAAAGAATAACGGCCCAAGAGCCTGTCAAAGGCAGACTTACCGCGATGGGGATAGCCAAAGGTAACCTCATAAAGCTTTTGGACCACACTCTGAAAAAGCAGACGTGGGAAGTGGAAGTGGAAGGTACCAGAGTGGCTTTGAGAAAAGAGGAGGCGGCCTCAATAATGGTGGAGGAGATATAAAAACATGAAAAAGATAAAGGTGGCCATGGTAGGCCAGCCTAACGTGGGAAAATCCTCTATAATCAATTCAATAAGTGACGCGAGACTCCACGTAGGAAACTTTGCCGGTGTGACGGTAGAGAAAAAAGAGGTTTTGATAAAAAGGGGAGATAAAGAGATAGATATCGTCGATCTGCCGGGGATCTATTCTCTTAATGCGTATACGCCCGAGGAGCAGGTAGCGAAAAGATATCTTATAGAAGAGGATTACGACATATTGGTTAACGTGGTCGACGCCAACGTTTTGCAAAGAAATCTGATCTTTACCATGCAGCTGCTGGATATGGGCAAAAAGATGATTTTGGTCGTCAATATGATTGACGAGCTCGAAAAGGCTGGCGGAAAGATCGATGACAAACGACTCTCAGAACTTTTGGGAATTCCCGTTGTACTGGCCTCCGCGAAAGAGAAGAGGGGAGTCGAGAATATAGTCGAAAAGATTTTGGAGCTTTACGATGCGCCAAAACCGAAACGTAAAATTTACTATAACGAAAAGATCGAGTATGAGATAGAAAAGCTAAAAAAGATTCTGTTAAAGTCGCCGCATTTTCATGATCCCGAACTGGCGCGATTTTACGTTATCAGGCTGTTGGAAAAGGATGAGGATATATACAAAATCGTCCACGATCTGCCCATATTTTTGGAATTGCACGAGGTTCTTGGAGAGAGTATCAAAAGATTGAAACTGGAGTTTGACGAAGATAGCGTATCCGATATTTTGGCGGACGAGAGAAACTCTCTCGCTAAAAGTATCGTGATGCAGTCCATGATAATGCCTCAGAAAGAGACGCTGACCGACAGGATAGATAAAATTTTAATTCATCCGGTTTTCGGGCTGCCCATTTTTCTGTTTTTTATGTGGACTCTTTTTCAGCTGACTTTTCAGGTTGGCTCTATACCGATGGAGTATATAGACCAGGTCTTTACGAATTTTGGCGACTGGCTCAAAAATATTCTGCCTCAAGGCGATCTAAACTCCGTTATAACTGAGGGCGTAGTTCCGGCTGTAGGCGCGATTGTGATGTTTTTGCCCAACATTTTGATCCTCTTTTTGGGAATCAATCTGCTGGAACAGACCGGTTATATGGCCAGAGCCGCCTTTTTGCTGGACGGTTTTTTGAAAAAGTTCGGTTTGCAGGGCAAGGCGTTTATCCCGCTGGTTAGCGGATTTGGATGTACCGTTCCGGCTTATATGGCGGCAAGAACGTTGAAAAATCCCAAAGACAGACTCATAACGATGCTGGTTTTGGGATTTATGAACTGTTCGGCCAGACTACCGGTATACGTACTACTAATAGCCGCTTTTTTTCCTGCGCACAACGCCGGCAACGTTCTGTTTGTGATCTATATCGGCGGCGCGCTGCTGGGACTTTTAGTGGCAAAAATATTAAGAGAGCTACTCTTTAAGGGCGAGCCCGAACCTTTTGTAATGGAGATGCCTCCTTATAGATTCCCTTCGCTGAAAGCTCTGGCTATGGAGCTGTGGATAAAGGCGAAAATTTTTATAAAAAAGGCCGGAACCTTTATCGCGGCCGCGGCGATGATCGTTTGGTTTTTGAGCTCCTATCCGAAAAATCCGGAGCTTTTGGCCGAATACGAAGCAAGAATCGAAGCCGCGGTGAGCGAGAGTCAGAAAAAGGCCCTTTACAACGAGCTGGCGGCCAAAGAGTTGGAGAGCAGTTATCTGGGGAAGATAGGCAAGTTTATAGAACCTGTTTTCGAACCTCTCGGATTCGATTGGAGACTCAGCGTGGCAACCATTAGCGGTCTGGCCGCCAAGGAGGTGATAGTTTCCACTTTGGCGACTCTATATGCTGTCGGCGAAGCGGACGAAACCAGCAGTACGCTCAGGGCGAAACTCGCTCAGAGCGTCGATTTTAAAACCGCCGTGGCATTAATTGTTATAATAATGATTTATTCGCCCTGTGTGGCCGCCATGAGTACTTTTTACGCGGAGATTCCCCAATGGGCGTGGAGAGGGTTTTATACCGTATATCCGAATGTACTCGCGTGGTTGGCCGCTTTTACCGTATATAAAATATTGGAGTTTGTCGGATTGTAGCTATGAAAAAGCTGTTTTTGATCTTTTTGGTATCGATCTTTCTCGGTTGCGCAAAAAATCCTTATACGGGAAGAAACCAGCTGATCTTGATATCCCCAAAGCAGGAGATAGCTATGGGGTTTTCGGCCAAGAACGAGGTTTTAAAAAAGAACAGGCTCTCCAAGAATAAAAAGTTAAACGCCAGATTGAAGCGCGTGGCTTCGAAAATCGCGGCAGCCGCCGAGAAGAGATTCGCCCCGGGTTACAAATGGGAGTTTTTTTTGCTGGATTCTCCCCAAATCAACGCCTTTTGTCTGCCCGGCGGAAAGATTTTCGTGTATGAGGGATTGATCAAATCGGTAAAAAACGACGACGAATTGGCCGGAGTTATAGGTCACGAAGTGGCTCACGCCATTTTACGCCACGGCAGCGAGAGAGTATCCATGGCCATGGTGGGGGATATGACCAGAGAGCTTCTTAGGGCCGGTGCCGTATTGAGTTCAAACGAGTGGTCTCCACTTTACGATCTGGCGTACGGATTGGGATCGACCTACGGAATACTCTATCCTTACAGCAGGAAGTTTGAATACGAAGCGGATCAGATGGGACTCTATCTGGCGTACGAGGCGTGTTACGATCCAACAAAGGCTATAGAGTTTTGGCAAAGGGACAAAAAGAGCAAAAAGGTTGCGGAGTTTTTTTCCACTCACCCCTCGGACGCCAAAAGAGCGGCCGCGCTTAGGGAGTATGTCAAGAGGCTCAGAGGGATAAAGCGAGAGTGTCCGTCTAATCTCAATTAAATCATAATTTCGATATAATCGCACTCTGTGAAAGTTTTTAGGAGTTACCGTTATGGAGTGTGAATTTCCCGTAGAAAATTGCGACAGCCAAGAGATTCAAAAGATCTTTTCAAAAGTAAAAACAATCGCCGTAGTGGGTCTTTCTCCCAATCCGGACAAAGATAGCCACAAAGTCGCCTCCTACCTTAAAAGCGTCGGGTATAAAATAGTTCCTATATATCCAAGAGGCGAGGAGATTTTGGGGGAGAAGGTTTATAAAAGCCTCGAAGATATTCCGTTTAAAGTCGATATGGTGGATATATTCAGAAAACCGGCGGCGGTTACGGCCGTGGTAGAGGCGGCCATTAGACGCGGGGACGTCTCTGTGGTTTGGATGCAAAAGGGGATTGTAAACAACGAAGCTGCGACTACCGCGAAAAAAGCCGGTATGGCGGTGGTACAGGATAGGTGTACCATGATAGAGCATAAGAGGCTTTTTTAGGCTTTCGACTATGATTGAGCTTTCAAAAATCAAAGAGGCGCGAGAGAGAATAGCCAAAGTCGCGCCGGTTACCCCTTTTGCATATGCGCCAAGACTCAGCTCGAGACACAATGCGAAAATCTATCTGAAAAAGGAAAATCTTCAAACCACCGGAGCCTTCAAAATAAGAGGCGCTTTTAACAAGATAGCCTCTCTTTCCCCAAGTGAAAGGGAAAAAGGAGTGGTTGCGGCTAGTGCGGGCAATCATGCCCAGGGCGTGGCGTTTAGTTCCAGATATTTTAATATTCCGGCGACCATAGTGATGCCGGAAAACACCCCTTTGACGAAGATCAACGGCGTAAAAGCCTACGGCGCTGAGGTTGTATTGCACGGCTCCAACTATGACGAGGCGTACGCCTTCGCTCTCGATTACGCAAAAGAGAGGTCCAAAGTATTCGTGCACCCTTTTGCCGATTACGATGTAATGGCCGGCCAGGGAACTATAGCTCTGGAGATTTTCGAGGAAATTCCGACTCTAGATACCGTGGTGGTTCCCATCGGCGGCGGCGGTTTGATCGCTGGAATGGCCAGTGCGATCAAACAGATTTCTCCGGATACTAAAGTCGTCGGCGTTACTGCCGCAGGAGCTCCGGCCATGAGAAACTCTTTTTATCTGGGGAGGCCCGTAGACTCGGTGGACGTAAGAACTATAGCCGACGGTATTGCGGTTAGAGATACGTCGAAAACAACACTCGATATAATTTTGGAAACTGTCGATGAGATAGTAGAGGTGGACGACGAGGAGATTGCGGATGCCATTTTGTTTTTGCTGGAGACCCAGAAACTGGTTGTAGAGGGAGCCGGAGCCGTAGGGGTTGCCGCTTTGATGTACGACAAGCTGGAGGTGGAAAACAAAAGCATAGCCATCGTGCTAAGCGGCGGCAATATCGATGTTACAATGCTTTCGGTGATAATAGAGAAGGGTCTTATTAAATCGTATAGAAAGATGAAACTGGTGGTTACTTTGATAGACAAACCGGGATCGTTGATGAAACTGACCGAAATCTTGGCCTCTGTCGGTGCGAATATAGTTCAGATAGGCTATGACAGAACTTCGGCCTCTTTGGCATATGGGGATGCGAACGTCTCCATAGCTTTAGAAACGAAAGGAAAAGAGCATCAAGAAGAGATAAGAACTCTCCTGCTAAAAAGCGGTTTTAGATTCCACGAGGAGTCTTGATGATAGCGATAGATATCGGTTCCAACTCCCTGCGCGCCATACGGTTCGATTGCGAAAAGATGAAAAAATTAGACGAGTTCGAAGCCATAGTTTCCACCGCTGAGGCCATAGAGAGCGGCGGCACGATTTTGCCGAAAACGGTGTCAAAGATCGAAAAAGCCCTAGAGGAGTTACTGCAAAGATTCGGACAGGAACCGGTAGTCGCCGTAGCCACAGCGGCTTTTAGAAAAGCGAAAAACGGTCCTCTTGTAGCCGAGTATCTGCAAGATAGATTCAAAATAGATATAGAGATAATTGATCCGGAAAGAGAGGGGATTTACGCCTCCGTTGCCGCCGAAACGATGCTGGAAAGTTTGGGTATGCACGGCGACAAATTCCTCCTGGCGGATATAGGCGGAGGCTCTACCGAGTTGGTTTTAAAACATCGAGACGACTATCTGATAGAGAGTTTCGATTTCGGTATCGTCACCCTTTCGCATAGATACGGCTTCGATCAAAGCTCGCTAAAAAACGCTTTAGCGAAGGAGTTAGGCCGGATAAAAGAGTTTCTATACGGAGCGTACGAGCTCTTTTCGAAACCTAAAAGATTTGTGGCTTCAGGCGGCACTCCTACTACGGTGGCGGCATTGAAGCTGGGTATGGATTACGGCGGTTACGATGGAGAAAAGGTAAACGGCTGTTCCATCTTTCCCAAAGATATAGACGAGGCTTTCAAAAAACTTGCGTCGCTAGGTGCGAAAGAGAGGGCGAAACTGGTGGGAGAGGGCAGAGAGGAGTATATTTTAACCGGCCTATTGTTGTTAAAAGGGCTCATGAGGGCGGCCGGATACGACGAGATAATAGCGTGCGACTACGGAGTTAGAGAGGGCGTTGCTATAAGCGAATGTAAAAAAAATCAAAAATAGCCGTTAATAAAGTTTTAAAAAGCTTATTTTGGATAAAATGAGATAAAATTTATCTGATTTAATTCCCCCTTAGGAGAGAAGATGCAACAGATGACCGGCGCCAGAATGGTTGTTGAGGCGATGAAACGAGAGAACGTAGAGGTTGTTTTCGGTTATCCCGGCGGCGCGATAATGAACGTGTACGACGAAATTTACAAACACCGCTATTTTCAACATATTCTAACCAGACACGAGCAGGCCGCCGTCCATGCGGCCGACGGTTATGCCAGAGCCACGGGAAAAGTGGGCGTCGCTTTTGTGACCTCTGGTCCAGGTTTTACCAATGCGGTTACAGGTCTTGCCACCGCCTATATGGACTCGATACCTATTGTGGTCATCAGCGGTCAGGTTCCGATGAGCATGATTGGAACGGACGCCTTTCAGGAGATCGATGCCGTGGGCATTAGCAGGCCCTGTACAAAGCACAACTTTTTGGTAAAGGACGTCAAAGAGCTACCCTTTATACTCAAAGAGGCTTTCTATCTAGCCAAAAGCGGAAGACCGGGTCCGGTTCACGTGGATATTCCCAAAGACGTAACGGCCCAGATCGGGGAGTTCGACTATCCCCAGGAGATGAGACTGGAGACGTACAAACCGACCTACAAGGGCAATATGAGACAGATCAAAAAGGCCGTAGAGGCTATCGCAAAAGCCAAAAAGCCGGTTTTCTATCTGGGCGGAGGGATTGTCAGAAGCGGAGCGTACGAGCTGGTTAGAGAGTTCGTCTCTTTTACTCAGATTCCGGCAGTAGAGACTTTGATGGCCAGAGGCGTTTTGAGATATGACGATCCCATGTTGCTGGGAATGGTGGGAATGCACGGAACCTATGCGGCGAACATGGCCATGAGCGAAGCGGATCTGTTGATAGCTCTTGGGCCTAGATTCGACGACAGGGTTACCGGTAAACTATCGGAATTCGCCAAGTACGCCGAAATTATTCATGTGGATATAGATCCGAGTAGTATCGGTAAACTGGTTCATGTGGACTATCCCATAGTGGGCGATCTGAAAAACGTTTTGAAAGAGATGATTCCTCTGGCCAAAGAGAAGGTAGACAGCGCCAGATACGAAAACTGGAGAGAGATCCTAAAAAGATACCAGGAGCTACATCCTCTCTCGTACGAGGATAGCGGCGAGGTTTTGAAACCGGAATGGGTAATACAAAGAGTCGGCGAAAAATTAAAAGGTAGAGCCAGAATCTCTACGGACGTGGGTCAACATCAGATGTGGACCGCTCAATTTTATCCGTTTACTCGTCCCGAGGAGTTTATCACCAGCGGTGGACTGGGTACCATGGGTTTCGGTTTTCCGGCCGCTATGGGCGTCAAACGTGGGGTTCCCGACGAGATTGCTATAAATTTCAGCGGCGACGGTTCCATATTGATGAATATACAGGAGCTTATTACCGCCGTGGAGTATCGTCTACCGGTTATAAACATTGTCTTGAACAATCATTATCTGGGAATGGTCAGACAGTGGCAGACGTTCTTTTACGATAAAAGATATGCGGAAACCGATCTTTCTATGCAGCCGGATTTCGTCAAGGTTGCCGAGAGCTTCGGCGGCATAGGTTACAGGGTGGAGACGAAGGAGGAGTTTGACAGGGCTCTCGAAGAGGCCATCAGCAAAAACGTGGTGGCGATCATAGACGTGATAGTCGACAGATACGAGAACGTATTGCCGATGGTGCCGGCAGGCGGAAGCCTTTATAATATGCTTTTAGAGTACAAGGACTGAAAATGAGTGAAAGAAGAGTAATATCGGTAATAGTCTCCAACGAACACGGAGTGTTGACGAGGATAACCGGTCTTTTCGCCGCTAGAGGTTACAATATTGAGACTTTGACGGTTGCTCCCATTCCTGATAGCAAATACTCAAGGCTTACGATAGTTACCAGCGGCAGTCCTAGAGTTATAGAGCAGATTATCAAACAGCTTCATAAACTGATTCCGGTTTACAAGGTAATAGAGCACGAAGAGCTGATCGAAAAAGAGATGGTATTGGCAAAAATTCCTCTGGGCGAAAGGCTAGCCGACGTGGAAGCCCTATGCAAAGCCTATAACGGCAGTATAGTCAACGTGGGCAAAGACGGAATTATAGTCATGGTGGCCGACGAACCCAAAAGGGTCAAAAACTTTGTCCACGCGCTTTCAACTTTCGCCCCCAAGGAGATTATCAGAGGGGGCGTGGTGGCCATAGAGAGATAGTTATGAAACTATCGGAAATAGCGAAAAAAGCCGGACTGGAACTAATAGGAGACGATAAAGAGATTAAATCCCTAAACTCTCTTGATAGGGCCGGCGATTTTGAATTGAGTTTTCTCGAAAATTCGCGTTTTTTGCCTCTTTTAAAGAGAAGTTCCGCCGCGGCGGTGATTCTAAAAAGGGAGTTTTTGGATTATCTGCCAAGGAGCTCTTCGGCTCTTGTTAGCGAGGAGCCCTATTTGAGTCTTGCCGAAGTATCTTCATATTTTGCCAAAGATCCGTTTAGGACAGAGGGAGATGCTCCGGTAATCGCGAAGGGGTCCGTTATAGCCGAGAACGTATATTTGGGTTTTGGAACCAAAATAGGCAAAAACGTCAAAATTATGCCCGGAACCGTTATCGGCGACGATGTGGAAATAGGCGACGATACGTTGATTTATCCCAACGTTACCGTCTATAGCGGCTGCAAAATAGGTAAAAGGTGCGTTATCCATTCCGGAACCGTTATAGGAAGCGACGGCTACGGGTTCGCTCATACTAAAGATGGACGCCACGTAAAGATTTACCAAAACGGTATAGTCGTAATCGAAGATGATGTTGAGATCGGGGCCAACTGTACTATAGACAGGGCCGTATTCGAAGCCACCGTTATTCGTTCGGGAACGAAGCTTGACAATCTGATACAGATCGGACACAATTGCGAAATAGGAGAAAACGTTTTGATGGCTTCTCAGGTCGGTATATCAGGATCTACCAAAATCGGAAAAAACGTGGTTATGGGAGGTCAAAGCGCTACGGCCGGACATCTCGAAATAGGCGACTTCGCCACAGTTGCAGCCAGAGGAGGAGTAACCAAATCCATTCCCGGCGGCAAGACCTATGCCGGATTTCCGCTTAGGCCTCACAAAGAGTGGTTGAAACTGCAGGCTATCCTTTCGAGGCTTTTAAAAAAAGAGTAAAATAATGTGATATACTACTAAAAAGCCAAAGAAGGAGGCGTTTATGGCAAAGAGCAACAGCGAGATAAAGATATTCAACCTTTACGGAACCAAAGAGGGAGTGGTCAGCGTAGCCCACGTTACCGAGCCTTACGGTCCAGACAGCGAACCGGTTGTAAGCATCGGGATTTCGCTTAGCGGAAACGCGAAAGAGCCTGAATGGAAAGTTCATATCCCTTACGAAAATATCGACGATCTGATAGAGGCCCTGGAACTGGCCAAGGCGGAATTCGGTAAAGACTATATACCAACCCAGGTAAAGCCTGACGTTGACGAGGGAATAGTCGGCGGCGAATAGAGCCGCCGAAGCGCTCGTTTTATGATTTTGAAGCCGCAAACTCGGCTATACGTTCAATACCCTTTTTTATCGTCTCCATATCGGTAGCGAAACTGAATCTAAAATATCCCTCCATACCGAATCCTATCCCCGGTACCACGGCTACCTGCGCCTTTTCCAGCAGCTCTTTTGCGAACTTCATGGAATCTTTTTCAATTTTAGAGTGGTTTACGAATAGATAGAAGGCTCCCTGCGGCTTGAGTACGCTGATTCCCTCTATTTCATTGAAGAGTCTCACCGCTTCGTCCCGCCGTTTTTTAAACTCCTCTCGCATTTTTACTATATCTTGGTCTATAGAGCCGTCAAGTCCGGCGATTGCGGCTTTTTGAGTAATGGAGCATACGTTGGAGGTGCTTTGGCTTTGAAGCTTTTTCATGGCTTTTATCAGATCGGTATCGCTGCACGCCAGATATCCGAAACGCCAGCCGGTCATAGCCGCCGACTTGCTCAGACCGTTTATGGTAACTGTTCTTTTATACATATCTTCGCTCAAAGAGGCCGGAGAGACGAACTCTCCTTCGTAGGTGAGCTTTTCGTACATTTCGTCGCTGGCTACCAGTATGCCGGTCTCTTTTAAAACCTCCGCCAGAGCCTCCAGTTCATCTTTGGAGTATACCGCACCTGTTGGATTTGAAGGGGTTGTTAAAATCAGCATTTTTGTTTTTGGAGTGATGGCCTCTTTGAGCTCTTTGGGGCCTATTTTAAATCCGCTGCTCTCGTCTGTGGGAATGAATACCGGTTTTCCGCCGCTGTATTTGACCAGTTCGGGATAGGTTACCCAATAAGGCGCCGGAATGATTACTTCGTCTCCCTCGTCAATAACCGCCTGAAAGAGATTGAAAAGCGACTGTTTCGCTCCGTTGCTGACGATAATCTGCTGAGGTTTATAGGATATTTTGTTCTCTTTTTGGAGTTTTTTGGCTATTACCTCCAAGAGCTCAGGAATTCCCTCTACGGCAGTATATTTCGTAAACCCCTCCTCGATTGCTTTGATGGCGGCCTTTTTAATAGGATCGGGCGTGTCGAAATCAGGTTCTCCTGCCGAAAATCCCAGTACGTCCTTTCCCTGGGCCCTAAGTTCTCTGGCCAGCGAAGTGATGGCTATAGTCAAAGATTCCGAAAGTCTCTCTATCCGAGTTGAAAGCATATTCTGCCCTTTCTTTGATTTTTGAAATTATAGCCTAATTTCACCCTTTCATCGATTTGATGAAGGCCTCGTAAATGTGTTCTAGCTCCTCTTCCTCTTTTAGAAGGTCCTTGTTGCCCGTTGCGATCGCATGTTCCAAAATAGCTACACGTTTTATTAGATATTCGAACATCTCTTTGTCTATATCGGGAAGCTTGTTATGACTGAGCATCGATTTATCGAAACCTTTTTTTATCACCCTTGCCGGAATTCCCACGGCGGTAGAGTCGTCAGGAACGTCCTTGACTACTACCGAATTGGCTCCGATTCGAACGTTTTTGCCGAGGGTTATGTTGCCTAATATCTTCGCGCCGGCGCCTATTACGGTTCCGCTTTTGATCGTTGGGTGTCTTTTTCCTTTATGCAGACTCACTCCGCCGAGAGTGACTTGCTGATATATCAGAACGTCGTCGCCTATTTGGGCGGTCTCGCCTATAACGACTCCTATGCCGTGATCTATAAAGACTCGTCTGCCGATAGTGGCGGCCGGATGGATATCGATACCGGTAAATATCTGATTGATTCCCATGATCATTCTCGCAAAAACTTTAAAGCCCTTTTTATAAAGACGATTGGCGATTCTATACCAAAAAAGGGCCCAGACTCCGGGATAGTTGGTAAACAGTTCCAGTCTCGATCTGATGGCCGGGTCGCGTTCAAAAGCTATATTGAAATCCTCTTTTATTATCTCCCACAACGAGACGTTGTTCATTCGCTATCCTTTTTGGGTGACATTTTCAAATAGCTGTTTTCGTTCAAAATCAGAGCCAGAAGTTCGAAAATTCTCTCTTTCTCCTCCTCGTCGATCAGATGGGAGTTGGCCAGATTGCTTTTTAAATTGCTCTGTAGCTCATTTAGATCGTAGTCGAGATCGTATAATATATCGAGAATACTTTGCGCCTCTACGATTCTTTCGAGCCTGTAGTCGCCGTTTTCGTCAAACTCTACCGTAACTTCGGTAGGATGCGTAAACAGATTGTGTTTCATTCCGAGAATCTCCTGATAGGCTCCCACGAGGAAAAAGGCCAGAAAATACTCTTCGTTTTTTAGATCGATATCGTGCAGATAGAGAGGATAGTCTATGTTGAAATCTATCTCCCCGTCGCTGTCGCAAGTTATATCCCACAAAGAGGCGCTTCTGGTCGGTCTGACATCTAGGTTGTTAAGGGGCATAACCGGAAACCTCTGTTTAAGCCCCCAAAAATCCGGCAGACTCTGGAAAAGAGAGAAGTTTAGCAGATATCTCTCCTGGACTCTGTCTTGAATTCTTTTCAATTCGTACGATTTTGAATTTTTTAGTAGCTCTATCGCCTTTTTTATGATCAAATGGACCAAAATTTCAGTGTTGCTTCTATCTTGCAGATCTATATAACCCAGATCGAAGAGGGTCAACAAAGACTCCATGTGGTCCAAGCTATCATGCAGATACTCGATAGCGTTTTTTCTGTTTATGGTTTTGTACAGATCGTATAGTTCCTCTATAAGGGGAGGATTCGTTTTTTTGAGTTTTAGACCCCTTTCGGTATATTCCTGGCTGAAAAGCTCAAGCACCGGAGCTATCAGTACCGCATGGGGAGCCGCGATGTAGCGTCCGGACTCCGTGAATATATCCGGCTGTATAACTCCTTTTTGTTCGGCTATCTCCTTTAACAAAAACACCACGTCGTTGGTGAACTCTGTTATCGTATAGTTTGCGGCGTGAAAGTTTTCGTGCTGGGAGTATTCTATTGCCAGTCCGCCGCCTAAATTTATCGCGCCTAGATTTTCGGCACCCATTTTTCTCAGTTCCGCATAGATGTTGCCAGCTTCTCTGAGCGCTCTTTTTACCGGGGCTATTTCGCTGATCTGACTGCCTATATGAAAATGTATCATTTTGAATTTCTGTAAAAGATCGTTCTTTTTGAGCAGTTCAACCGCCTCTAGCAGTTCTGTGGAGGTTAAACCGAATTTCGAGTTGATACCGCCGCTTTTTGCCCATATTCCGATACCCGAACTGTGTAGTCTGATTCTAAGTCCGATATCGGGTATAGGTTCTCCCAGCTCTTTTGCCACCTCCAGGATCGTTTCGAGTTCGTTTAAACCCTCTATCGTAAGCGTGATATCAAATCCCATTTTTGCGGCGATGAAGCCCAGATTTATCATCCCTTTGTCTTTGAACCCGTTGACGGTAATAGGTGCTTTTTTATGGTTGTAGGCCATTGCTATTATCAACTCGGCTTTACTGCCGGCTTCGAGTCCGTAGTTGTACTCTTTTCCTATTTCCACCAAGGAGGTGATGAAGTTTGGAAACTGGTTGACCTTTAAAGGAAAAACAGCGTTGAAACTGCCTTGATAATCGAAACTCTTCATGGCTCTTTTGAACTCTTTGTAGAGAGTGCCGATCTGTTTTTGTATCAGATGCGGAAATCTTATCAGCAGCGGACCCCTAATTCCCGTTTGTCTAACCTTTTTAGTGATTTCGAGCAAAGATGGTTTTGAACGGTAGTTTACCTTTACTACTCCATCTTCGACAATGAAGTTGTTCTGACTCCAAATTTTTATACCGTAATCGAACATTTCACTCTCCGAGCATAGCGATAAAACGATCTATCTCCACGGTTTTTTCTCTTTTGTCTGTTAGATCTTTAACCCAGACTTTGCCGCTGGAGAGTTCCTCTTCTCCTATTATGAGGGCGTATCTGCACATCGCTTTGTCCGCGGCTTTTAAATGGGCTTTGAGGGATTTCGTTCTGTATGCGCTTTCGGTTTTCGTCAATTTTTTTAACTTTAACGACACCTCGAAGGCGAAATCGAGAGCTTCCGGTATCATTGCTCCAACATAGACTCCCTCTCTGGCCCTATCTGGTTCTCTCATCAGTTCCAAAACCCTCTCTATACCTATCGCAAAACCTATGGCCGGGGTAGGTCTGCCGCCCATAAATTCGACGAGATTGTCGAATCTGCCTCCGCCAGCGATGGCGTTTTGCGCTCCAAGGCCTCGACTGACAAACTCAAAGGCGCTCTTGGTATAGTAGTCCAGCCCTCTGACCAGATACGGATCGACTATAAATTCGATGCCGCTGTTTTGCAAAAGTCGGCGCAGTTTTTCAAAATCATCTTTGCAGTTTTCGCACAGATGCTCATGTATATGCGGCGCTTTTTTATAAATATCGTTGCAGTGCGGATTTTTGCAATCGAGGACCCTGATGGGATTTGTATCTTTTCTTCTTAGGCAGTCTTCGCACAAATTTTCCACGTGAGCGTCGAGAAAGTTTACCAGATTGTTTTTGTAATTGGGCAGGCACTCTCTACATCCTAAAGAGTTGAGCCTGATTTCATATTCGATGCCGAGATTATCGAAAATGTCTCCGATCATCGAAATCATCGTCGCGTCCTCGTATACACTGGGCTCGTTAAATGTTTCGCATCCGAACTGATGAAACTCTCTGAGTCTACCTTTTTGAGGTCTTTCGTATCTGAACATCGGTCCATGATAGTAGAATCTGTAAACACCCTCTTGTCTATCCAGTTTATGCTCTATAAAACTTCTGACGACGCCGGCCGTTCCTTCAGGTCTGAGACAGACGTCGTTGCCGCCTTTGTCCCGAAATCTATACATCTCTTTGCCGACTATATCGCTGCTTTCGCCAACGCTGCGCAAAAATAGAGCCGTCTCCTCGAGAATAGGCGTCTCAATGTATTTAAAACCGTATTTTTCGGCCGTTTTTGAAGCCACCTCCAAAAAGTGAATAAATCTGTCGCTTTGGGGAGGTAGAATATCTTTCATTCCTCTTAGCGCTTTTATTGCGGCCATTTGGAATCCTTTGTAATAAAGTTGTATATCTTTTCGTTGAGCGCCTCTTTGGATTGGGAGGCATCAAGAACGATATGTTCGATACCGCAGATTTTGAGCGTATGTTCCATGATTTCTTGTACTCGTATCAGAAATTCGCTCCCTTTGGATTCTATATTGTCAAGCTTTTGAACCGGAAGTCTCCTGTCGAGTTCTCTTGGCGATAGTTTCAGCAACACTGCCCTGTCGGGCAGTGTTTTTTCAAGGGAGGTCATATTCAGGTCGATCAGTTTTTTTATCGGTAGACCCGTTTTTACATGTGCGTATGCAATTCCGGAGATAAATCCCCTGTCGCTGATCACCGTTTTTTGGTTGTTTTTTAGTATGATTTCGTTTAGGTGCTGATTTCTATCTGCCAAAAAAAGAAACATTTCCGCTATCGGCGCTATTTCACCGCCGTGCAATACCAGCTCCCTGATAGCCTCTCCCAGTTTGGTTCCGCCAGGCTCTTTCGTAAATACGGCATCTGGAAGTCTGCTTTGCAGCATTTTCATCTGAGTACTTTTGCCGGCTCTGTCTATTCCCTCTAAAATAACATACATTCAGCTCTCTTTTATCGCCGAGACTATCGCGCTAGGAATCAGATGGGATACGTCCCCTCCGTAGCGAAGAATGGTTCTAACTACCGAAGAACTTATAAAGGCGTTTTTCAGACTCGGCATCAGATAGATAGTCTCGATATCGCTTTTTAGTGATCTGTTGGCGTATCCCATCTGCAGCTCGTATTCGAAATCGCTGACTGCCCGCAGGCCTCTTATAATCACGTTGGCCCCCTCCTTGTTGCACAGATCGACCAGCAGGGAGTCAAAGGCGCTGACTCTGACGTTGTTCATGGAGGCGGTGGCTTTTTGCACCATTTCCACTCTTTTGTCCAGGTCGAACATCGGCCTTTTCTCTTGGGAGAGGGCGACGGCGACTATAACTTCGTCAAACAGCCTGGCGGCTCTGCGGATAATGTCCAGGTGACCGTTTGTTATCGGATCGAACGTTCCTGGATAAAGTACTCTTTTCATGAACCCTTCCATCTTTTGTATAGATCGTTTTCGATTCCGACCAGATCCATCCATCTGCCTACGATAAAATTTTCCATTTCTTCGAGGTTTTTGGGGCCACTATAGTACCCCAAAACCGGAGGTGCAATTATAACATTTAAGCGGGATAGTTTTAACATATTCTCCAAAGCCAGCGGACTAAACGGAATCTCTCTGGGAGCCAGCAGCAACGTTTTTTTCTCCTTGATAGCCACCGCAGCGGCTCTGGTGACAAGATCATCCGCGATACCCACGGCGATTTTGGCTAGAGTGTTCATGGAGCAGGGTGCTATGAACAGAATATCCAGGCCGAAACTGCCGCTGGCCGGTCCGTGCCAGATCTCCTCGGCGTCGAAAAACTTTTTTAGTCCCTCTTTTTCAAATACGGTTTTGGCGTTTCGCGTCAAAATTAAATATTTTTGGATACTGCTAGGAAGCTCTCTATAGAGCCTGATACCCAGATGTGCACCGCTGGCACCGGTTACGGCTACGGCGACTCTCATCTTTTTCCTTTTTGCGGTAATATAATAATAAAAGGAATAATATCATAAAAGGATCGTCGTGAGGATACTGCTTTTGGAAGATGATGAAATCCTTGGCGAGAGTCTAAAAGACCTCCTCGAAGGCGAGGGGTTTGAGGTAGAGTGGGTCAAGGAGTCGCAAAGAGCGCTTGACGTGACCTTCTTGAAAAGATTTTCTCTCTGGATTTTCGATGTCAAAGTTCCGGGAATGGACGGATTTGAGCTGTTAAAGAGCCTAAGAGCGGCGGGAGACAGAACTCCGGCCATATTCGTCACCGCCCTGACCGATATAGATTCGATCGCAAAAGGGTTCGAATCGGGCGCCGAGGAGTATATAAAAAAGCCGTTCGATTTTGACGAACTCTTGATCAGAATCAAAGCCCTGTTGAAAAGATCGTACCTCAGCGGAGCCGATGAGATCGAATTTGCCGATTTAAAGTTCGATCCCTTGGCGGAAAAGCTCTACAAAAACGGTGAGCCGCTTCATCTGCCCCCTTTGCAGATGAGACTTTTGAAGCTCTTTATGAAAAACTGCTGCAAAGTTCTGTCAAAGGAGGAGATAATTTGGGAGATCTCCGGAGGTGAAGAGATAAGTCCGGATGCTTTGAGGGTACATATCAACAGACTCAGAAAGATCGGATTGCCGATAAAAAATATCAGAAAAGTCGGTTATATATTGGAGCGGGCGGATGAATAAGAGCGCGAAAACGGCTTTTTGGAAATTTTTCCTTATCTATTTTCTATCCGTTGCATTATTGATAGTAGCGGCCGGATTTTTTTATTATAAAGAGCAGTTCAACACTCTGTTGGCAAAAGAGCAGTTTTCTTTGATTTGGTACGCTAGAATGTTGAAGATGACGGATTTCAGATATGAAAAAGAGGGTTATTCGTACTCTTTATTGAAAAATTATCCGGGAGAGTTCGATCCTAAAAATCTGAAAATCGACGAATGCTGTATACAAAAGATAGTGCCAAACAGAAAAGCCGAGGGCTTTATTCTGGTAAAAAAGAGCGTAGAGGGGTTCAAAGAGTCCATAAATAGCTTAAAAAATATGGTTTTCCTCGTCGAGGCTATACTACTGGCGATCTTCGGCGCGATAAGCTTCTTTTTGGCCAGAAGCTCCATTAAAGGTTTGCAGGAGAATATAGAGAGACTCGATCTGTTTATAAAAGATCTGATACATGACATAAATACGCCATCCACTTCGATACTGTTAAACGTAAAACTTTTGAAAAGGTATAAAGAGTGCAAAGAGAGAAGAGAACTCGCAAGAATAGAAAAGAGCGCCAAAGAGCTGGGAAGACTCTACGAAAATCTCAACGTTCTGCTTCAGAGGGACGCTTTGAAAAAGGAACTGATAGATCCTTGTAAAATTCTGGCGGAGATTTTGGAGATAGTTGAGGGAAGGTATGGAGGAGAGAGAGTAAAAACGGAGTGCGAGGGGTTTTTGATAGAGTCGCAACCCGGAGCTTTGAGACAGATACTGCTAAATCTGTTGGATAACGCTTTTAAACACGGCGATTTGGGAGCCAAAGTCAAAATCTGGAGCAGGGATAGAAAGATTTTCATAAAAAACGAGGGGGCCGTTATTGAAAACCCCTCAAAGATTTTCGATCTGCACTATACAGAAAGCGCCAAAGGAAGCGGTATAGGTTTGCACATTACTAAAACGCTCTGCGACGCTCTTGGAATAAAGATCGAAGTGGAATCCAAAAAGAATTTCGGCACGGTTTTTTCGCTGGATTTCAATTAACGTTTCGTTAACGATTCCCTGTTAGAATTTCCTCAAAAGGAGAGGCGATGAGACTGGAAAACCTGGCTATAAACAAAAACGGTTTTGCTTTTGACCCCACTACCGGTGAGACGTTCACCCTAAACGAAACGGCCATAAAGATCGTAGAACTGATGGTCAAAGGGGAGAGTGAAAAGAGTATAGCCCAAAAACTCTCTGAAGAGTTTGAGGTCTCTTCACAAGAGGCATTTAACGATGTGCTCGATTTCAAAGAGAGATTGAAACTGTACGGATTGATATCATGATAGTGGCGGTTAGCGGAATCAACGATACAGATAATCCGGGACCAGGGATAGGTATCGCAAGGAGCCTCAAAGAGGCTGACGGTAACATAAAAACGGTTGGACTGAGTTACGACATTCAAGATCCCGGCAACTATATGGATTTTCTAATAGACAAAAGCTATATACTCACATATCCCACTCAGGGATGGGAACCGATAATGAACAGACTCTTGCATATCAAGGATAGTTTCGGACTGGATTTCATAATCCCGGCTCTTGATGCCGAACTGCCTCAGTATATAAAATACCAAAAAGAGCTGGAGGATTTCGGGATAAAAACTCTTTTGCCCTCTATGGAGCAGTTTGAACTAAGAAGCAAAGAGCATCTCCAAAGCGTCAGCGAGACTTTGGGAATAACCTATCCAAAGACCGTTAAAGTCTTCAATACCGACCAGTTAAAAGAGGCTCTAAAAGAGATCGGTTTTCCCTGCGTGGTAAAGGGGAATTACTACAAAGCCTATATAGTAAAATCGATGCCGGAGGCTCTTTACTATTTTAGCGAGATCTCCAACGAATGGGGCTTTCCCATACTGGTTCAGGAGGTTGTATACGGAGAGGAGCTAAACGTGGTGGGCGCCGCCGACAAAGAGGGAGAATCGTTAGGTCTTGTGGCCATCAAAAAGATGACCACCACCCATCTTGGAAAAATCTGGAACGGTGTGACGATCAAGCATCAAAAACTGCTGGAAGTGGCCGCCGATTTCGTGAGAAACTACAGATGGAGAGGGCCTTTTGAGCTCGAATGTATAGTCAAAGATGATGAGATAACTCTAATAGAGATAAACCCCAGATTTCCTGCATGGGTCTATTTCGCCACGGGCGTCGGAATAAATTTGCCCTATAGAGTACTTAAAAGCGCCTACGGAGATGACGTGGACAGAAGAAGCGATTATGAAAGCGGCAAGGTGATGATACGATACACCTACGAGTTGATAACCGATATAAAAAAAGTGAGCGCCTTTGCTACCAAAGGAGAGAGTGATGAGTAAAAAAGAGTATGAAAAACCGGTCATTATCAGAGTCGAAAGCGGCTTTTCAAAAGCAGGCGTACCGTTACCCAAACAGCGTGTGAGAAAAAGCATAGGCGGCGTATCTATTAACGAATTGGTAAATAAGTACGGTTCGCCCCTTTTCGTATTTGAGGAAAAGAGCATAAGAGAGAGATACAAAAGAGCCTACGAAGCCTTTTCTACCAGATATCCTAACGTGGAATTCGGATGGAGTTATAAAACGAACTATTTAAAGGCAATTTGCGCCGTTTTCCATCAGGAGGGGGCTATCGCGGAGGTGGTGAGCGAGTTTGAGTACCAAAAGGCGCGGGAGCTCGGCATTGAGGGCAAAGACATCATTTACAACGGACCTTACAAACCTTACGACTCTCTTATGAGGGCGGTAAAAGAGGGGGCGAAGATACATATCGATACGTTTGAGGAGATCAACGATCTTGAGCGAATCGCGAAAGAGCTTAAAAAAGAGGTCCCCGTAGCCATACGACTAAATATGGATACCGGCGTATATCCTCAGTGGAGCCGTTTTGGTTTCAATATCGAAAGCGGCCAGGCGATGGACGCCGTCAAACGGATAGAAGCCGGCGGAGTGCTCAGATTGAACGGTTTGCACGCGCATATTGGAACGTTTATGCTCGATCCTCACGCCTATTACGTGGAGACGTCCAAAATGGTGCAATTTATGAATAGCGTGGAAACGAAAAGCGGATTTTCCATAGAGTATATAGACGTAGGCGGCGGATTCGCCTCGAAAAATCGTCTCAAAGGGATATATCAGCCTCCGGAAATAGTCGTTCCTTCGATAGACGATTACGCCGAGGCGATTACTTCGGCCATTTATGAAAATATACACGGCAACAGATATCCGAAACTCTATCTCGAAACCGGCAGGCATCTTATCGACGAGGCCGGTTATTTAGTGACCTCCGTGGTAGCCAGCAAAACTTTGCCCGACTCGAGACGTAGCTATATCGTTGATGCGGGAGTCAATCTGCTCTATACCTATTTTTGGTACAAGTTTAACATTGAGCTAACCGAAGAAAAGAGCGGAATCAGCGAACCCTCCGTAATAAACGGTCCTCTTTGTATGAATATAGACGTTATAGAGGACTCGATTTTGCTGCCGAGGCTAAAACGCGGCGATATGCTGGTTATATCTCCGGTAGGAGCCTATAACGTAACTCAATGGATGCAGTTTATCAGATACAGACCGAGGGTTTTGATGGTCATGGAGGACGGAAGCGTGGAGATCATAAGAGAGAGCGAAGATCTGAGCGATATAGAAAGAAGAGAAAAACTGCCCAAAAAGCTTGAAATAAGGTAGCTAGTGAAAATAGTATCGGCAAAAAAAGAGCTAAAAAGATATCTCAACTCGACCCTTTCTGCCTACGCCGAGGTTCTGTTTATTCAAAACAGAGCCATAGGGGCCGTTATTTTAGCCGTTACTTTCGTCGATTTGGGCATTGGATTGGGGGCTTTGATAGGTATTGTCAGCGCTCTTGCATTTGCGGCGTTTGTGAGAATGGACCCGCAGTTTCTTGAGAGCGGCTTTTATATCTATAATCCTCTTTTGGTGGGAATGAGCGTAGGTTTTTTGTTTAAAATTTCGCTGTTGACGATATTTTTGGCAATAGTTGCCTCGATTTTGGCTTTTTTGATCACTATCGTTATGAATTCTCTATTGTCCTCTTACGGCGTACCGATACTCTCTTTGCCTTTTGCCACCGTCAGTTCGGTACTGTATCTGGCCTCATTAAACTATTCCAATCTATTTTACGAATCTTTGAACAACCACGCGTTTTTGACTGTAGGGGAGATGTGTTTGCCGTTGTGGATCTCCTCTTTTTTCAAGTCGATGGGAACCATATTTTTTCTTCCCAGCGTATGGGTGGGCGCCATCTTTTTTTCGCTTTTGCTTTTGCACTCGAGGATTGCCGCAGTTTTGGCCTTAGGAGGGTACTATTTCGGTGTTTGGATCCACTCTCTTTTGAGCGGTTCTTACGTAAATTCCCTGCTGAACCCATATGCGTTTAACTATATTTTGGTTGCGGCGGCTCTGGGCGGAATCTTTTTGGTTCCTGGGATCAGAAGTTATCTGCTTTCGGCGCTGGGAGTTGCCGTATCCGTCGTTTTGGTAGACGCCACGGCGATTTTTTGGACCCTTTATAAAATACCCGTTTTTACGCTTCCCTTTAATTTGAGCGTTATAACCTTTTTGTTTGTTTTGAGACTGTTAAAATACAGAGAGTTCGCCTACGTAATCAAAAGGACTCCCGAGAATACTCTGAGCTACTACCTATTGAGTCTGTTTAGATTCAAAAGCCACGAGAGCGCCGTGTTTTTGCCGTTTTCGGGCAAATGGAGCGTCTATCAGGGATTTGACGACGTATGGACTCATCAGGGTAGATGGAGATACGCTTACGATTTTGTTATCAGAGACGAAAACGGTAGCAGCTACGCCTTCGATGGTAGTAGACTCGAAGACTATTACGCGTATAAAAAGCCCGTTCTCTCTCCTGTAAGCGGCTACGTCGTAGAGACTCTCTCCTCTTTGCCCGACAATCCCATAGGAGAGGTGGACAATATAAACAATTGGGGCAACTACGTTATAATCTACTCTACGGCCGGCTTTTACGTAGAGGTTTCGCATCTTTCTCAAAATTCGCTGAAAGTGAAAAAGGGCGATTTCGTCGAGGCCGGTCAGATAATCGGTCTGTGCGGCAATAGCGGTTATTCACCCGAACCCCATATCCATATTCAGGTGCAGGAGGGTCCGCATTTAGGCAGCAAAACCATGCCTTTTAATTTCGTTGCCTATACGCAGAAGGAGGAGATAAAATTTTACGACAGGCCCGAAAAAGGCGAATCGATCTCCAGCTTTAGCTCGGATAAATCTTTGGATTCCAGATTGAGTTTCGTTTTGGACAGCGTTTACGAGTTTGAGGTATTTAAGGATATGGCCAAAATCGACTCCTTTAGCCTCGAAGTTAAAATGGACAGGTTCAGCGGCAGATTCTTTTTCGAAGACGAAAGAGGAAACAGACTCTTTTTCGCAAAAGAGTACGGAGTCTTCTATTTTTACGATTATGTGGGAGATGACGAGAGCTATCTAAAGAGAATTTTTATGGCTGTTCCCAGAATCGCCCTAAGCGGTAGCAGAAGGGTTGTATGGAGAGATTTCCTAACCCCTAGGATCGTACATAGCGGTTTGAAAAGGGCTCTTTATATGTTTTTGGCCTCTTTTTGCTACAAGCCCTTTTTATACGGAGGGGTTTGGGAAAAAGAGGGTAACCTCATTAGAGGCGAAATCAGAGGTGACAAGATATTTAAAAGCGAAACGGTCATAGACGAAGTAAACGGATTCGCTTCTATACGACTGGATGAAATTTTAATCAGGAGGAAAAAATGAAAAAAACGTTGATAGTTTCTGCGGCACTTGCCCTTTCGTTGAGTGCGGGCGATATAGACGTGGCGGTTCCTTTTGGCGGTTATATCGATTACGGTTCGGACGGAGCCAAAGATAGCGCTTATTACGGCGGATTGTACGTGGAAGGAACCAATGGCGTGCATAAAATAAAACTGCAGTACAGCTATTTGGATATAGATTACAGATTTTCGGACAGCATCGCTCAGAACGATTACACGATCGCGTATGAAAACGGATCCTTTAAAGAGCTCCTCGTCGGCGGCGGTTTTCACTATATAGATAGTGACGACTATCTAACTGACGGAGGAAAGATTCTCTTTTTGAGGCTGCAAAAATTTTCTGTATACGATTTCGATACCGGTTTGGATATTTATTACTCGAAATATTCCAATTTTGACCCTTCGCTGAACGTTTGGCAGTTTTCTCCCTCGATCGGAAAATTCATAAAAGGGTGCAGATACGGCAATTTTTATCTAAACGCCACATACAACTATATAACTTTCAAAAGCTCCAGAGTTACGCAAACCGTTGTAGCAAACTCCCGAATGCCTGTTGTCTCTAATAGACACACCATAACCGTATATGAGGAATATTCCAGCGATAACCACTCTCTAGAGCTTAGCGCCACCAACTACTACGGCAAATTTACCACCAAAGGATATGTCTGGTTCGGTAAACAGGCGTTTGCGGTCAGAGACGGAGGATTTACGGTTTACAATCTCAACGAAGTACATAAAGGCGGGGCCGGATTATCGGTAAATTACGACTTCTCATCCAATATGGGGGTCGGTTGTTCGTTGACGTACGAGAAATTTACGGATACGGAAACCGGCGGCGATACTTCCATGATGGTAGCCGGAGTTTCTCTCAATTATATGTTTTAGGAGCCTATATGAGATTTGTTGTGTTTATGATTATCTCGCTCTTTTCGGCGTTTGCCTACGAGGATTTCGTTAAAAGAGCCTATTACGACTCCTACAACTACGAAAAGATGGGAGATTACGAAGATGCGATAAAATCATTGATGCCTGTTTTGGAAAAGTATCCCAAAAGCTATACTCCCAATTTGAGACTCGGATGGCTATATTATCTTTCGGGGAAATATAAAAACGCCCTTTACCACTATCAAAAGGCCGTTGTCGCGATTAAAAGCGCGGTGCTTCCCCGACTGGGAATAGCTTATATTTATCTGTTGCAATCCAGATTCAAAGAGGCCCTTTCGATCTGTAACGATATATTAACTACCGACTACTACAACTATTACGCTAATCTCTACGCCGCAAAAGCTTTGTTGGGAAAAGGCGACCTGGATAATTGCGAAGCCATCTCGCTGAAAATGTTGGCTCTTTATCCGACTGATGTGAAATTCCTGGAGGTTTTGGGGGAGTTATATATAAAAAGAGGCAGAATCGAAGAGGCCAAAAAGGTTTTTGAGGATATTTTGATTTTGGATCCGAAAAACCTGAAGGCTTACGATTTTTTTCAAAATCGTATCAAATCAAAATGAAAGGATAGAGCATGAGTATGAAAAAGACGATTTTGTTGATTTCGGCGGCTGTTACGTTGGCTACGGCGGCCGGAGACGGGAGAGCGCTTTTTGAGCAGAAGTGTCTGCAGTGCCATATGGACAAAAAACCTTCGCCCCTGCAAAAGATGCGGATGAAGGCTCCGCCTATTTTCGGCGTGATGTTCCACGTAAAAGAGGTTTACAAAGATAAAAAGAGCGCGGTGGATTTTATCGTGGACTACATTATGGAGCCATCCAAAGAGAAAGCGGTCTGCATGCCAAGAAGTATTAAACGTTTCGGCCTGATGCCGTCGATGAAGGAGAACGTAACCAAAGAGGAGGCATACAAGATAGCCGAATATATCTACGACAACTTTCCCCCTAAAGGGTTCGTGCATCCGCCTATGAACAAGGGCTCTAAAGACTCGGCTTCGAAAAACGGGAGAGTTGAGTAATAATTGGAGCGGGAGACGGGATTCGAACCCGCGACCCTCACCTTGGCAAGGTGATGCTCTACCCCTGAGCTACTCCCGCTCTGGTACCGAGGGAGGGACTCGAACCCTCACGGGCAAAAGCCCACGAGATTTTGAGTCTCGCGTGTCTACCAGTTTCACCACCTCGGCTACGGGATTGAAATTGTATAAAAGATTTTCTTAAAGGCTATTTAAGAGGTTCGGCCCGAAGGCCGAAAAGTGGAGTTATTTGGATTTGGCTACCGCTTCTTTGAGCTTTTTACCGACTCTAAATTTTACGACTTTCGTAGCCGGAACTTTTACGACTTTGTTAGTACCGGGAACTTTAGCCTCTCTGGCGGCTCTTTTTGCTGTTGTGAATGTACCAAAACCTATAAATGCAACTTCGTCACCCTTTTTCAACGCTTCGGTTATAGTCTCCAAAGCCGCATCTATAACCTTTTGGGTGTCTTTTTTGGAAAGACCCGTCTTTTCAGCGACGGCGTTGACAAAATCGGCTTTTTTCATTGCGCATCCTTTTAATGAAAATTTTTTACAGAATAATTGTACAGATTTTTTTTAAAAAATTCAAGGAAAGTTCGTTAAAAACTGTACAAAAACAGTGTAGTTACGGCTAAAATAACTAATCCAAAGGTTTAAAAAAAGTCCGATTGCGCTTTATCGCCCATATTTTACACTATCCCTTAATTTGGCTATTTGTTTGCGAGGCAAATTTTGCTTTAGGCTTGTAGCTTTAAGCGAAAAAATTAAATTTCGGAACCTATCGGATTGATAAAGTTACCGCCTCTGTTGTATAATTGCACTTGATCTTTAAAAAAGGAGTCCACATCGCTAAAAAGGTCTCTTTCGTAATTCTTGCCGTCTTTCTTCTATATCTGGAGGTTTCGACCATTCTTTTTGATTCCGGGCTGGTAGGTAGATTCGGATACGGTTTTGCCGCAATGAACAGGGAGCTTTTTGGTTATTTGTCCTTTTTATATCTTTTTTTGTTGATATATCCTTTATATAAGTTTATGTTTCATCCCAAAAATAGCGGATCGGTCTGGGAAAAGGGAGTGGCGTATGCGCTAGCGTTTTTTTCGCTCCTTTTACTGCAGGCGTTGATTATTGAATCGGATCTATCGGGCAAAGCCGCACAACTCGTAATTGAGACCTTAAAGCCGTATTTGGGCAGCGCGGGCGTATGGTTTTTTTGGTTTTTAATCAGCGCCGTGGCCGCCGTTTTGCTCTATGAGCGAAAAGAAGAAATTTCGCAAATTAAGTCCTATAAAGAGACCGCAAGGAAGAATATACGAAAACAGCCCATAAAAGACCGATCGGCTAAAAGAGCGGTTTCTCGAACGAAAAACGTAAAAGAGGATCGATCAACAAGTAGCGCTCCGCCGGAAAAAAAAGAAGAGCCCCCCTCTGAGGAGACGGAAGGAGCAGAGACGTCAGATGGCGAAAAGGAGCAAAATCGCCCCTCGTTGATCACCGAAATAAGCGGAACAAAAATTGTAAACGAACTGGAAGAGAACAAAAAACTCTTAGATAGTGTCGAAAGGGGGGGAATGGAGAAGCCGGATAATTTTATGCTTCCTTCTGTAGATTTTCTAAAGAGACCCCCAAATAAAAAGAGCGGCGTAAATGAGGCCGAAATAGACAAAAAGATAAAAGAGTTGATGGAAAAACTCTCCAAGTTCAAAATAGAAGGCGACGTGGTTAGAACCTATACCGGTCCTGTGGTGACCACTTTCGAATTTAAACCGGCCCCTCATATAAAGGTATCGAAAATCCAAAATCTCCAAGACGATCTGGCGATGGCTCTGAAAGCAAAAACCATCAGAATACAGGCTCCGGTTCCCGGAAAGGACGTGGTGGGAATAGAGATACCCAACAAAGAGATTGAGACGATCTATCTGCGCGAGATACTGGAAAGCGATATATTCAAGGAAGCCTCGTCTCCTTTGACTATAGCTTTGGGCAAGGATATAGTTGGCAAGCCTTTCGTTACCGATTTGAAAAAACTGCCCCATCTGCTGATAGCCGGTACAACCGGCAGCGGAAAAAGCGTAGGAATAAATTCGATAATCGTAAGTCTGCTTTATAGAAACTCGCCGGAAAATCTAAAGCTGATGCTGATCGATCCGAAAATGCTGGAGTTTTCCATATATGACGAGATACCACATCTTTTAACGCCGGTTATAACGAAATCCAAACAGGCTATTACCGCTTTGAACAATATGGTTTCGGAGATGGAAAGACGCTATCAGTTGATGAGCAAAACGAAAACGAAAAATATAGAAGGTTACAATAAAAAAGCGAAAAAGGAGGGTTTTGAGCCACTGCCGTATATAGTGGTAACCATCGACGAACTCGCCGATTTGATGATGACTAGCGGAAAGGAGGTGGAGTATTCTATAGCCAGACTGGCTCAGATGGCCAGGGCCAGCGGCATACATCTGATAGTCGCGACGCAAAGGCCCAGCGTAGACGTGGTTACCGGTCTGATTAAAGCCAATCTCCCCAGCAGAATAAGTTTCAAGGTGGGCCAGCGGATCGATTCAAAGGTTATTTTGGACAGTTTTGGCGCCGAATCTCTACTCGGCAGGGGAGATATGCTCTTTACCCCTCCAGGGGTCAGCGGGCTGATTAGACTGCACGCTCCCTGGATAAGCGAATCGGAGATAGAAAAGATCGTAGAGTTTCTCAAATCGCAAAGAGAACCCGAATATGACGATAGATTTTTAAAGGAGGAGAGCGGTTCGTCTTTGGAGGGAGAAGGGGATTCTGCCGAGTTGGACGAGCTGTTCGAAGAGGCGAGAGAGATCGTATTAAAGGAGAGAAAAAGTTCGATAAGCTATTTGCAGAGGAGATTGCAAATAGGCTACAACAGGGCCGCGAGAATAGTGGAACAGTTGGAGATGATGGGCGTTTTATCTCCGCCCAACTCCAAAGGCAACAGAGAGATACTGGTCTAAACCTATGGAAACCGCTTTTGCCGTCGATCTTTTTTTGGCTCTTTTGCTGGGATTTATGATCGGAATGCAAAGAGAGATCCAAAACGCCTATGAAAAGAGTTTTGATTTCGGAGGTGCCAGAACCTTTGCGCTGATCTCGTTGATAGGGTATCTGGGTGCCTATTTTCAGCAAAATATAGACTATCTTTTCGCTGTTTTGCTGGGTGCTACGATATTGTTTATCGCTTCGATTCACAAAAAGAGCGTCGAATTGACCAAAGATATAGGAACGACTACCGAATTTGCGGCTATAGCTACGCTTTTTGTAGGCGCCTGCGTTCATCTGCTTTCCAGACAGAGCGCGGTTTTTTTGGCCGTTATGATCCTCTTTGTGCTGGTTTTGAAGGGAAAACTGAAAAACCTAAAAGGTAAGATTTCCAAACAGGACATCGACGCGGCTGTACTTTTTGCGTTGATGAGTTTGGTGATCCTGCCTATTCTGCCGAACAGAGCCGTAGATCCTCTAGGAGTGCTCAATCTGCATAAAATATGGCTTATGGTGGTGTTGATCAGCGGAATCTCTTTTTTCGGATACCTTTCCGTTAAACTTGTAGGGGCGAAAAAGGGTCTTTTGCTGACCGGATTTTTCGGCGGACTGGTCTCCTCTACCGCCGTATCGATCACCATGTCGAAAAGGGCTTCGCTGGATACCGAGGCGAGAGCGCTTTACGCAATAGCTATCGGAATAGCCTGTAGTACCATGTTTTTGAGGGTCGTGGCGGAGGTGTTCGTAGTTAACCAGGATCTTTTGGAGTATCTGCTGTGGCCTTTTGTATCCGCTACGCTTTCGGGTTATCTGCTGTTGTTGCTCTTTTATCTAAAGACCAGAGGCGACAGCGGCGATACCGCGCTGGAGTTGCAAAACCCTTTGGAACTTGGAGAGGCGCTTAAAATCGGAGTCGCCTTTGGCGCCGTTTTTGCGTTGATTACGCTCTCAAACAGATTTTTCGGCGATACTGGAGTGTATGCCGTTTCACTGCTTTCGGGTATTACCGACGTAGACGCAATTACGCTTACATTGGCCGATCTTAGCGAAAAAGAGACTATAGAGCCTCATAGCGCGGCTATCGGAATAGTTTTGGCTTCGGTAGCCAACTCCATCGCGAAGCTGGCACTGGTTTTTTATTTCGGAGGATATGCTTTGGGACGTTATCTTTTGCTGTTTTTCGGCGTATCCTTGTCGGCTATGGGAATAGCCTTTTTTTTCACATTGTAACGAAACAACACACTCCAAAATCAAGATGTTACGGTTTGAAACATAAAAAGAAACATATAGTAATAAATTAGATAAAATTTGATGATATAAAACCACACATAAACAAAGGAGCGTTTAATGAGCTTTATCGAAGAGTACAAAAAAGAGGCCCAGGAGAGAGCGGAACTGGGAATACCTCCGAAACCTCTTAGCGCCAAGCAGGTTGCGGAGGTTATCGAGCTTTTAAAACAGGTTCCGATAGTCGAAGAAGAGTTTTTGATGGATCTTCTGGTAAACAGGGTACCGCCCGGCGTGGATGACGCAGCGTACGTAAAAGCCGCGTTTTTGAGAGATATAGTAAGAGGCAAGGCGAAAACGGCTGCGATCACCCCAAAGCATGCCGTAGAGATTTTGGGCACCATGTTGGGAGGATATAACGTCAATCCTCTGATAGAGGCTCTGAGTCACGAGGACGAGGAGGTGGCCAAAGCGGCGGCCGAGGCGCTGAAAAAGACGCTGCTGGTATATGACGCTTTCAATGACGTTGTAGAGCTTTCAAAAAGCAACAGATTCGCCAAAGAGGTTTTGGAATCTTGGGCCAATGCCGAGTGGTTCCTAAACAGAGAGCCTTTGGCCGAGTCAATTAAAGTGGTCGTGTTCAAGGTACCGGGTGAGACAAATACAGACGATCTCTCTCCTGCCAGCGAGGCATGGAGCAGGAGCGACATTCCGCTTCACGCTCTGTCTATGCTCAAGGCCAAAATGCCTGATGCCCAAGAGACCATCAAAAAGCTAAAAGAGAGTACCGGACTGCCGGTGGCTTTTGTGGGCGACGTGGTAGGTACGGGAAGTTCCAGAAAATCGGGTATCAACTCGGTACAGTGGTGGATAGGAGAAGACATTCCCCACGTTCCCAACAAAAGAACCGGCGGCGTTATCATAGGCGGTATTATCGCTCCTATATTTTTCAATACGGCCGAAGACTCGGGAGCGCTGCCTATTGAAGCTCCCGTGGACGCTCTGGAGACCGGAGACGTTATCGAGATAAGACCTTACGAGGGTAAAATCCTCAAAAACGGCGAAGTAGTAAGCGAATTCGAATTGAAACCGAATACTCTTCCGGACGAGGTGAGGGCCGGAGGTAGAATTCCGCTTATCATCGGCAGGGGATTGACCAGAAGAGCTAGAGCCGTTTTGGGAATGTCCGAAGAGAACATTTTCGCAAGACCAAAACAGCCAGAAGGCAAAGAGGGGGTCGGATATACCCTTGCGCAGAAGATGGTAGGTAAAGCCTGCGGTATGGAAGGCGTAAGACCGGGAATGTACGTAGAACCAGAGACAAAAACGGTCGGTTCGCAGGATACTACTGGCGCAATGACCAGAGACGAGATCAAAGAGCTCGCGGCGTTGAGTTTCGGTGCGGATTTCGTTTTGCAAAGCTTCTGTCATACGGCCGCGTATCCTAAACCGGCGGATATAGAGCTTCAACACACTCTACCGGAGTTTATAACCTCCAGGGGCGGCGTTAGCCTAAGACCCGGAGACGGCGTTATCCACTCATGGCTTAATAGAATGGTCTTGCCGGATACAGTAGGGACTGGTGCCGACTCGCATACCAGATTCCCTATAGGTATATCTTTCCCGGCCGGTTCCGGATTGGTGGCTTTTGCGGCAGTTACCGGCAGTATGCCGCTGAATATGCCGGAATCGGTATTGGTTAGATTCTCTGGCGAGCTTCAGCCGGGAATAACTTTGAGAGATCTGGTAAACGCAATTCCGTATTTTGCCATTAAACAGGGCCTTCTGACGGTTGAGAAGAAGAACAAGAAAAACATTTTCGCAGGAAGAGTTTTGGAGATAGAGGGACTTCCTTTCCTCAAGGTGGAGCAGGCCTTCGAACTTAGCGACGCATCAGCCGAGAGAAGCGCCGCTGCCTGTACCGTCGCTCTCGACGAGGAGCCGGTAATAGAGTATCTGCAATCGAACATTAAATTGATTGAAAAGATGATAGATGCCGGCTACGAGGATAAAAGGACCCTTGAAAGAAGAATGGAGGCTATGAAGGAGTGGCTCAAGGATCCTAAGCTTATGAAAGCGGATAAAAACGCAGAATACGCCGCAGTAATAGAGATAGACCTCAACGAAGTTAAAGAGCCGATCGTGGCGTGTCCAAACGATCCGGACGATGTTGCGACGCTGAGCGAGGTTCTCGCCGATCCGAACAGACCGCACAACATTGACGAGGTATTCGTTGGAAGCTGTATGACCAACATCGGGCACTATAGAGCTCTCGGAGAGATTCTAAAAGGAGAGGGACAGGTTCCTGTGAGACTGTGGGTTGTTCCTCCTACAAAGATGGACGAAGAGGAGCTGATCGAAGAGGGATACTACTCCGTTTTCGGAGCGGCCGGAGCCAGAACAGAAATCCCTGGATGTAGTCTCTGTATGGGTAACCAAGCAAGAGTAAGGGACAACGCCGTGGTATTCTCCACGTCTACCAGAAATTTCGACAACAGAATGGGTAAAGGGGCCCAGGTGTATCTAGGAAGTGCCGAGCTGGCCGCCGTTACCGCTTTGTTGGGAAGAATCCCTACAAAAGAGGAGTATGTGGAAATAGTGACCAAAAAACTCTCCGGCAAAGAGGACAAGGTTTATACATATCTGAACTTCCACGAAATGAACGAGCAGCTCCTGGAGGAGATGGTTCACAAATACGTATAGTTTGTTGCGGTAGGGTTCTCCCTACCGTACCTCTACCAGGTCAAAGGATTTTTCATATTTAGGTATGAAAATTTTCCGATCGCTTTTTTGGGGCTTTATATTTATAAACTCTATTACAACCGGTTTTTCGAATTTGTCAGTAAAAGTTATCTTAGTCGGCAGATCTCTTTTATCCACCCATATGGTATACTCGGTATCCTCATAATGGGCTCTGTATATCCCCTTATCGATCTTTTTTGCATTTTTTAGAATCTGAATAAGGTTTTTGCCCGAATCTCTTTTAGAGACGGTTACCTGTTCTATACGAGGCTCTACCACGACCGTTTTGCCAGAGGAGACGTAAATCTTTTTGAGAATCGGTTTTTTGTATATCCATAATATATTCAAGGGTTCTCTGTTTAGGTAGATCTCTCCCCTGTAGGAGATCTCCTGTCCCACTTTTTGAACGAACTCTCCGTGAAAATCGTGCAGTTCCAAAGCGATTAGATTTATGCTCGCAAAGAAAGCAGCAACCAATTTTTTGATCATATCTTCTCCTTTTTTGCCCAACGCGCTAATTTTAGCGAAAATAAAAAAAAGTTAAAATTATGATAAAATTGCATACTAAAAAATTTATCGAAAAGGCGTATCGATATGATAAAAACCCTCGTTCAGAAAATAGTCGGCACCAAAAACGACAGAGAACTGAAAAGATATAAAAAACGGGTGGCCAAAATAAACGCATTGGAACCAAAATATGAAAAATATAGCGACGAAGAGCTGCAAAAAGCCTTTTTAGAGTTAAAAGAGCGCGTTAAAAGCGGCGAAGCCGGTATGGATGAAGTTTTAGAAGACTCGTTCGCTATTACCAGAGAGGCCTCAAAAAGAGTTCTCGGCATGAGACATTATGACGTTCAGCTTATAGGCGGAATGGTGCTCCACGAAGGAAAAATAGCCGAGATGAAAACAGGCGAAGGAAAGACTCTGGTGGCGACGCTGGCGGTTGCGTTAAACGCTATGAGCGGCGAGGGGGTACACGTGGTTACCGTAAACGACTATCTTGCCAAAAGAGACGCTACCGATATGGGCAAGTTGTACAATTTTTTGGGATACAGCGTCGGATGCATAACTTCGGATATCGACGACGACAGAGAGAGAAAGAAGCAGTATCAGGCCGATATTACATACGGTACCAATAACGAGTTCGGTTTTGACTATCTCAGAGACAATATGAAATACTCTCTGGATGAGATGGTTCAAAGGGGCCATAACTACGCCATAGTGGACGAAGTGGATTCCATTTTGATAGACGAGGCCAGAACCCCGCTGATTATCTCGGGCCCAACAAACCGTAAACTGGATAACTATATTAGAGCCGACAAAATCGCTAAACAGATGATAAAAGACGAAGATTTCACGGTAGATGAGAAAAACAGGGTCATCTTGATTACCGAAAAAGGGATAGAGAAGGCCGAAAAGCTTTTTGGAGTAGAGAATCTGTACGATCTCGAAAACGCAATTTTGGCCCATCATCTGGATCAAGCGCTAAAGGCGAACTATCTTTTTGAAAAAGATGTGGATTACGTCGTTAAAAACGGTGAGGTAGTTATCGTCGACGAGTTTACGGGCAGACTGAGCGAGGGTAGGAGATTCAGCGAAGGTTTGCATCAGGCTCTAGAGGCGAAAGAGGGGGTTGAGATAAAAGAGGAGTCCCAGACTCTGGCCGACATCACTTTTCAGAACTACTTTAGAATGTATAAAAAGTTGGCCGGGATGACCGGTACCGCTCAGACCGAAGCAACGGAATTCTCTCAAATATACGGTTTGGAGGTGATATCCATCCCTACCAATCGTCCCGTAATCAGAAAGGATAGAGACGATCTGATATACAAAACCGAAAAAGAGAAGTACGAAGCCGTGGTAAAAAAGATAAAAGAGCTTCACAAAAAAGGGCAGCCGGTACTGGTTGGGACAACCTCCATAGAAAAGAACGAGCTTTTGCACGAACTTTTAAAAAGAGAGAAAATTCCCCATTCGGTACTAAACGCCAAGCATCACGAACAGGAGGCGCAAATCATCGCCAAGGCCGGTAAAAAAGGTGCCGTAACCGTTGCTACGAATATGGCCGGAAGGGGTGTCGATATCAAAATTGACGACGAGGTACGAGAGCTGGGAGGTCTGTTTATTCTAGGGACAGAACGTCACGAATCAAGACGTATAGACAATCAGCTCAGAGGACGAGCCGGTAGGCAGGGAGATCCCGGAGAGAGTCAGTTCTTTTTGAGTCTGGAAGACAATCTTTTGAGAATCTTCGGCGGCGATAGAATTAAATCTATTATGGATAGACTGGGGGTCGAAGAGGGAGAACATATCGAATCCAAGATGGTTACAAGAGCCGTAGAGAAGGCTCAAAAAAAGGTCGAGTCGATGCATTTCGAGTCGAGAAAGCATATTCTCGAATATGACGACGTGGCAAATGAACAGAGAAAGACTATCTATAAATTTAGATTCGAGCTCCTAAATCCGGATTTTGATATCGACGCCAAGATAAAAGAGAATAGAATAGAGTATATTCAAGAGCTCCTCGATGAGTGCGGCATATTCCCCGAAGCTCCGAAAGAGGATTACGATCTGGAGAAGCTCGCGGCCAAAATCAAAGAGGAGCTAAAGAGCGAAATTGATATAAATGAGCTGAAAGATCTCGATTACGATCAGTTAAAGGAGTATCTGATAAAGAGGCTAGAAAAAGAGTACGAAGACAAAATGAGCGTGGTAGACGATAACCAAAGAAGAGAGATAGAAAGAATTTTGTATCTGCAGATACTCGATAACGGCTGGAGAGAGCATCTTTATCAGATGGATATTCTAAAAACGGGAATAGGTCTTAGGGGTTACAATCAAAAAGATCCTCTCGTGGAGTACAAAAAGGAGAGCTATTCGCTCTTTATGGAGCTGGTTAGGAACATCAAAAAAGAGATTATCAAAACCCTCCATACCATTCAGCTAAGAGAGGAGCGAGAGGAGGAGATCCAAAGACTCGAAGCCGAGCTTAAAAAGATGGAAGAGGAGATAAAACAGCAGGCCGTTTTACAGCATGGCGAGAGTGAAGCGCAAAAAAAACCGGAAATTGGCGGAAAAAAACCGAAAAGAAACGAACCATGCCCATGCGGCAGCGGGAAAAAATATAAACACTGTTGCGGCAGGAGCGGTCCTAAAAAAGGCGTTTTGGCTTCGGCCGCCGGAGTAGATTCTGCGAGATGATCGACAAAAAATTTGTTCTTTTTGTCGTAAAGAGATATCTACGCTTTGACAAGGAACAGCCCTTTATCTTTCTTTCTGCTCTTTTGGCCTTTTTGGGCATTAGCGTCGGAGTGGCCGTTTTGATCGTCGCCATGGCGATCATGAACGGCTTTGACAAAGAGTTCGAAAGAAAGCTTTTCGTGATGAACTATCCTTTGACCATATATCCGAAACTGCGAGATTCTGTTGACGAAAATCTATTAAATAGACTCTCGAAACGGTTTGAAGATTTGAAATTCAGCCCTTACATAAGCGCTCAGGCAATAGTGAAAAACGGCGATTTAATGGAAGGCGCGATGCTTTTTGGAGTCGATTTTGAAAAAGAGCTGCAAATAAATTCGGTTTTGGCTCAGGCCGTGGGACAAAGCGCTGAAATCCCCCAAAAATATGGCGCCATAGTCGGCAAAGAGATGTATGACAGACTCTATCTCCAAAAAGGCGAGAAGGCTACCTTTATTTTTACAAAACTTGATCCGGCCGGTCTTGGAATGTCTCCTTTGATCAAAAGATTTACGATAGAGGGTTTTTTCAGATCAGGTTTGCAGGCGTATGATAGAACCTACGTCTACGTTCCCATAGATTCGTTGAGAAAGGTTTTGAATATACCGCAAGGCGTATTTGGCGGAATTCACGTATATAGTGACTCTCCCAAAGAGGCAATAGAGGATATCAGGGACTTTTTGCCTCCAGAAGTTGGAGTTGTTGGATGGTGGCAGCAAAACGGTAATTTTTTCGCCGCGTTGCAGATGGAAAAGAGGGCTCTGTTTATAGTATTGATGTTGATAATCCTGATCGCTTCGCTGAATATCGTAAGCTCTTTGCTGATGACTGTTATGAACAGGCGAAAAGAGATAGCGCTCTTGTTGGCTTTGGGCGCTTCGAAAAAGGAGATCGGTACGATCTTTTTCTATCTCGGTTCAATTATAGGTGGGTTCGGCATAGTTACGGGAGCCCTAGGGGGACTGCTTGGAATATGGGTTTTAGGCAGTTTCGATATAATTGAACTTCCTGCCGACGTATACGGTACCAGCAGACTTCCGTTGGAGCTGTCGCTGTACGACTTCGCTTCGATTTTGGTAGGCGCAGCGCTCATATCGCTTATCTCTTCTTACTATCCCGCTAGAAAAGCGACCGAAACTCAGGTTATAGAGGTGCTCAGAAACGAATAGTTACTCAAATAGCCTGTTTATAAATCTAAAAGGCGCTACGATCGTTCTTTTGATGATATTTAGCGGAGCTTTTATCGCTTCTTGCGGGAGCCTGGCTCTAATATCGGGTTTTATCATGTCTCCGGTTATCTCTATCTGGGTCGATATGCTGCCCTCTTCGCCCAACAGTATATAGCCTGCCAGCGGGATTTTGTTGATAACCTGGGAGATTCGTTTTAAAGTTTTGAGAGTCAGCACCATATCGACTCTGTTATTGCCGGTATCTATCGTCCCGTATCCTGTAATATCGAGACTTTTGCCGTCGAATTTTAGGGCTTTGATTATCAAAAGTGAATCTTTTAATTCAAAATCGATTACACCTTTTACTATTTTGTACCCTTTAGTATTGTATCCGGGATCCGCGAAAGTTATCAAAGAGGGGATCGTGTTCAAAAAGGCCATTATATTGTTAAGCAGCGCCAGATCCTTTAAGACCGCATTCTCGAGATATATCTGACCAGAAATTTCATTTAGCGAACCGGTGGCTACCAGAGAATAGCTGCCTCCTTCTATTCCTTCGATTTTTAAAAAATTTTGAACGAACAGGTCGTTTAAATTTTCGGCTTTTATATTAAAGCCTTTTGCTCTTCCGGCTGCGGAAATTTTGGATTTATCGTAACGCGACTCTATCTCGAAAAACTCTCCTTCGAAAACCGCTCTGGCCTCCTCCGAGAGTATCGTATGGCCTTTTATCTCGAAATCGCAGTTTGCGGTATGTATTAGAACTCTTTTGTTGAAACTTTTAGGAGATTGCGATTTTAGATCGGGTAGTTTTATGTAATAGTCTTTGACGTTGATATTTATTTCGCCGTCCACAAAAGCGCTTATAGAGTCGCTTTCGATTTTTGCTCCAGTTTCGTCGGTTCTTATTGCCACTTTGAAATTTTTTATATTTTCGCCTCTTCTAAAGAGTGGAGAGTTTTTTAGCTCGATGTCGGCCTCTATGTGGAAGTCTGTAAAATTTTTGGTGTTTACAATGGCGCTTCCTCTTTGTAGATCTAAAGCGGCTAGGATTTTCGAGTATTTGGCCAGGTGGGGCAAAGAGGCTATTTTGATTGTTATATTTTCCTCGTCGATTTCCATTTTGCTTTTTAGATTATGCAGTATAACGAGCGCCATATCCTCAGAGTCGAAATCTATCTCTACGTGTTCTGAGAGGTTTTTGGTTTCAAAGAGCTTTGTTTCGTCGAACTTGAACTCGATGCGGCTTTTTTCAAGATATATATCGGCTTTTTTCCTATGTAGGTCTACGATTCCGCTTGCAAACCCATTCAGTATCGGATCTATCGATATTTCTGAGGGCTCTATTTTCAAAAGGGTATCTTTTAGTTTAACGATTACTCTTTGTGTTCCGATCGGTATACTAAAGAGAGAAAATCTCGACTCTTTCGCTTTGAAGACGCCTTCGGTTTTTATATGGCCGCTTTTTAAACCGATAGTCAGTTTTAAAACCCCTTCGCTCGATCCGCTTTGCTGTCTCAAAGGCAAGGGAATCGAATAGGCTTTTAACAAAGCGGCAATCCTTTCGTCCACTTTGGTTTCCGCCCTGATAACTATTTCGATATATGGATCTTTGCCGTTTAGACGGTGGATTTTAACGTAGCTGCCGTTTAGAGGAATATTTTGGTATTGCGGTTTTTTTAACTTGAACGACAGAACCTCTTTGAAGTAGCTCAAATCTATCTGCGATGCCGTAACATAGGGGAGTTTGGGATTGAATCTTATTTTTGCGTTAACGGCTTTTGCCGAACCTTCGAATTTTTTGGGATCGAATTTCGGGTCCGAAATGTTGATAGAGCCTCTAAACTCTTCTAAACGGTAGCTTTTCGCGACTATCTTTTCGTAAATCCAGCTCTTTATTTTGCTGTTTATAGGGAATTTGTCCGTTATTTTTTTCAGCGATTCGGCGCTGAATGGTTCGGAGTCCATAAAAAAGGACAAAATCTCTTTTTTCAGTTTTAGTCTGCATCTTCCTTTTACTCCTTCGATTTCGTATTCGCCCACAAAGGTTCCGGATTTGGTTGAGGGGTCGAAATAGGCTCTGCCTTTTAAAAGTAGTTTCTCTTTTTTTAGAAATATTTCGGGAATTTCCGCTATCAAAACCGGCTTTTTTAGCTTCGCTCTGGCCGCTAATTGATATCTGTCCGTATCTATATAATAGATTCCGTCTCTGTATAGAAAAGTAACATTATAGTCCGTGTAACTGATTTTTCCGATCTCTATAGACTGAAAATATTTAGGTATGTAGTTTAATAGAACCATGTAGCTTTTTACGTCCGATTTCAGGTTTTTGTTTCTGGTTTTTTTGATATGAACTTTTTTTGCTTTTAATATGATTTTTTTATCGAGTTTTAGGTAGAATTTTTCGACCACTATTTTAGGCAGTGTCAGACGATCTATCGAAATACCGTTGACTGCCATCAGATAGACCATACCCAGCAGCAGGAGAAAAGCTATAAGAGCGCTTAAAACTATTTTGTGGATCGCTGAAGCAGTTTTGATGATCATTATGATTCTTTCATACTATCTGGCCGCTCCGGTCTACTCAACGAAAGTAGTGTATATTCCAAAAGGAAGTATAACAAAGATTATATCATACCTAGAATCCAAAAATTTTGAAGTTACTCCTATAGATAGATATTTAGTAAGATTTTTCGGACATCCGCAATCCGGTTGGATAGATATCGGCGCCCAAAGACTCTCAAGAGCCGATTTTTTATACAGATTGACAAAAGCAAAAGCTCCCGTGCGCGATATAACTTTGATTCCGGGAGAGACGGCCGAGATTTTTTTGGAGGAGATTTCCAAAAAACTGGGGCTGGATTTAAAAAAACTTCGTAGATTTTACGATGAGCTCTCCCCCTATCCGGATGGAGTGATTTTTGCGGAAACGTACCATATTCCCATCGGAATGGATGAGAGACATCTGATATATTATCTGGTAAGCGATTCGCTAAAGAGGCATAAAAGACTCTCTTTAAAGTTTTTTAAAAACTATGATCAAAAAAAGTGGTTTGAAAAGTATATAACGATCGCTTCCATTATAGAGAAAGAGGCGGCCAACGCGGAGGAGATGCCGTTGATTTCTGCGGTTATCTACAACAGACTCAGACTCGGTATGCCTTTGCAGATGGACGGATCTTTGAATTACGGCAAATATTCTCATCAAAAGATAACCCCCAAAAGAATAAGAGAGGATACCAGCAGATTCAATACCTATAAGTATAAGGGACTGCCGCCCTATCCGGTCTGCGCTGTTAGCGTCGAGGCGGTCAAAGCGGCAATATTTCCGGCCAAAGTCTCATATTTGTATTTCGTCAAGTCGAAAAAAGGGACCCATATTTTTAGCGATACATACAAAACCCATCTTCGAAATATAAAATCTGTGAAAAAATGAAACAGATTTCTCATCTGGTTAAACAACTTTTTACAATTGATAAAAATTAAACCAACAAATTGTTACCATTAGAATACTTAATAATCAATCTTAGAAAAAGGAGAGGTAAATGGCAAACCCGAAAATTGTCTGGACGAAGATAGACGAGGCGCCGGCTTTGGCCACATATTCACTGTTGCCTATAGTAAAGGCTTTCGTAAAGGATGCCGGAGTTGATATCGAATTGAGGGATATCTCTTTGGCCGGCAGAATAATCGCGGAATTTTCCGACAAACTTCCCGAAGATAAAAAGCAAGCGGACGAGCTGGCCTATATGGGCGAGCTGGTTTTGAAGCCCGAGGCCAATATCGTAAAGTTGCCGAATATTTCCGCTTCTATTCCTCAGCTAGTCGCGGCTATAAAAGAGCTTCAGTCTCAGGGATACGATATACCCGATTTTCCGGAAGAGCCTAAAACTGCCGAAGAGGTGAAGCTCAGAGAGAGATTTTCAAAGCTCCTTGGTAGTGCGGTTAACCCCGTTTTGAGACAGGGTAACTCCGATAGAAGGCTGTCCGAAGCGGTAAAAGCTTATGCTAAAAAACATCCTCATAAAATGAGAGAGGTAACTCCGGATAGCAAATCCTACGTGGCTCATATGGAAAAGTGCGATTTCTATCAGAGCGAGCAGTCTTTCATTGCTCCTAAAGATATGAAGATCAAAATGGTTTTCGAGGGTAACGACGGTAAAGTGGAAGAGCTAAAAGAGGTTGCGCTGCTAAAGGGAGAAGTGTTCAGTGCCGCCGCCCTTAGCAGAAAAGAGCTCAAAGAGTTCTATCAAAAGGTTATAGATGACGCAAAAGAGAAGGATATCCTCTTTTCTCTGCACGTAAAAGCCACGATGATGAAAGTTTCGGATCCGGTCTATATCGGCGACGCTATCAGAGTATACTACAAAGAGCTTTTCGATAAATTCGGAAAGGAGCTGGAAGAGATCGGTTTCGATCCGAACAACGGTCTTGTGGATCTTGAAAACAAGATGTCCAAACTGCCAGAAGGCGTTCAAAACGAGATCAAAGAGTGCATCAACGAGATTTACAAAAAGCAGCCCAGAATGTATATGGTCGACAGCGATGCCGGAATTACCAACCTGCACGCTCCAAACGACGTTATCATCGACGCATCAATTCCTGCGGTGATCAAAAACGGACTAAAAGGATGGGGACCTAGCGGCGAAGTTGAAGACTGCGTCATTACAGTTCCCGACAGAACTTATGCCAGAATGTACAAGCAGATAGTCAGCGACATCGTTAAAAACGGACAATTCGATCCGGCAAAAGTGGGTACTGTTCAAAATATCGGACTTATGGCTAAAAAAGCTGAAGAGTACGGAAGCCACGACAAAACATTCTTCCCTCCGAGCGACGGCGTTATCAAAGTTATAGACGAGGAGGGCAATACGCTTCTTTGCCACTCGGTATCTCAAGGGGATATCTACAGAGGATACTCCGCAAAAGACGACGCAATCGTGGACTGGGTGAAACTGGGAGTCAGAAGAGCCAAAGAGAGCGGCTATCCGATCGTGTTCTGGCTCGATAGCAACAGAGCTCATGACGCCAACCTTATCAAAAAGGTTCTAGATACTCTCAAAGAGATCGATCTAGAAGGAGTGGAGTTCCATATTATGGCTCCCGAACAGGCTATGAAATTCACTCTCAAGAGATTTAGAGCCGGTCTTGGAACAATAGCCGTAACCGGAAACGTTCTGAGAGACTATCTGACAGACCTTTTCCCTATCATCGAGGTTGGAACCAGCGCCAGAACTCTCTCTATAGTGCCTCTGCTTAACGGCGGCGGTGTTTTTGAGACCGGCGCCGGCGGTTCGGCTCCCAAGCACGTGGAGCAGTTCCTAAAAGAGGGCCATCTCAGATGGGATAGCCTCGGGGAGTTCATGGCGCTTGTTGAGTCTTTCAAGCTCGCGAACAGACAGGGCGCCAGCGACAAGGCCGTAACAATTGCCGAAGCTCTGGATAGAGCCGTGGGACAATATCTGGACAAGGATATGACTCCAAAAAGAAAGGTGGGCGAACTGGATAACAGAGGAAGCCACTACTATCTGGCCAGATTCTGGGCCGAAGAGCTGGCGAAATGCGGAGATTCCGAACTTGAGGCCAAGTTTGCTCCTGTGGCTAAAAAACTTCAGGAAAACGAAGAGAAGATTCTCGAAGAGATCAGAGCCGCCGAAGGAAAACCTGTCGATATCGGCGGATATTTCCATCCTGATGACGAAAAAGCGGAAAAAGCGATGAGACCCAGCAAAACCCTAAACGAAATCATAGACAGCATTTAAAACTTTTCGAAGGCCTTGCGCCTTCGAAATCAAAGGAGAGTTAATGGCGAAAAGTTCAAAAGTTTCAATAGTAGGAGCGGGAGGTAATGTCGGAAGTATAGTAGCCTACTCCGTAGCGATGCAGGGATTGGCACACGAAGTTATTTTGGTCGATAGAGATCACGATAGAGCAGAAGGTAAGGCTCTGGATATGAATCAGGCCGCCGCAGCCTTGAGATCGCATTCTATAGTAAGAGCGGCCAGAGATTACAAAGACATAGAAGGAAGCAAAGTCGTCGTTATTACGGCAGGTTTTCCGAGAAAACCGGGGATGAGCAGAGACGATCTGCTGTTTGCCAACGCAGATATCGTAAGCGAAGTGGTGGAAAATATTGTAAAACACGCTCCGGACTCAATAATAATCGTGGTAACCAATCCGCTGGATACAATGACTTACGTAGCGCTTAAAAAGAGCGGATTCCCAAAACATAGAGTTATAGGAATGGCTGGAATTTTAGACGGAGCGCGAATGACCCATTTTATTCATGAAAAGCTCGGGTTCGGAGCGGGCCAAATCAGAGCTACCGTCATAGGGGGACATGGGGATTATATGGTTCCACTACCCAGATACTCCACAGTTGCAGGCATTCCTATAACTGACCTGCTCACTCCGGGAGAACTGCAAGAGGTCATAGAGGCCACCAAAAACGGCGGAGCGCAGATCGTTAAGCTGATGGGAACCAGCGCCTATTTCGCTCCCGGAAAAGCTACGGCGATTATGGTAGAGGCTATTTTGAAAGACTCCAAAAAGATATATCCTTGTTCGACCCTACTAGAAGGCGAATACGGAGTAGAAGGAATCCCAAACGGAGTTCCGGTAACTCTCGGAGAAAAGGGCGTAGAGGAGATTATAGAACTTCAGCTGACCCCGAAAGAGAGAGAGCTTTTCGACAGAAGCGTGGCCTCGGTTAAAGAACTGATCGACGTTCTTGAGGCTCAGAACTATTTCGGGGAGAAGAGATGAGGATAGTCAAGTACGATGATATCGTCAACGCCGTCAAGGAGATGATCGTCTACTCCACCACCCATTTGAGCGATGATATGCTGCAGGCCCTAAAAAAAGCATATGCCGAGGAAAAGAGCGAAGTGAGTAAAGCGGTTTTGGCCCAGTTGCTGGAAAACGCCGAGATCGCTGCCAACGAATCCAAACCGCTTTGCCAGGACACGGGCTTGGCGATCTTTTTTGTCAAGATCGGCGAAGAGGTTAAAATCGAAGGCGGAACTATAAAAAGAGCCATCTACGAGGGAACCGAAAAGGGTTACAAAGAGGGTTATCTCAGAGCCTCTACCTGCGACTGCTTTACCAGAGCCAATTTAAAGGATAAAGCTGGCTACAATCTACCTCCAATAATATATTTCGATATCGTAGAGGGTGACAAAATAGAGATAGAATACGCCGCTAAAGGGGGAGGCAGCGAAAACGTCAGCAGAGCGACCGTTCTGGCTCCCGCTCAAGGCAAAGAAGGTATAAAAGAGTTTGTCAAAAAAGTAATCAGCGACGCCGGTCCCAATCCCTGTCCGCCGCTAGTAGTAGGAGTTGGTATAGGAGGCAGTTTCGATATGGCTGCGGTTATGAGCAAACATGCGCTGTTTAGGGATATCGGCAGCGTAAATCCCGATCCTGAAATGGCCTCTTTCGAAGAGGAGCTAAAAGAGGAGCTCAACAGACTCGGAATAGGGGCAATGGGAATGGGCGGTACTCAAACGGTGCTGGCTGTGCATATTGAGACGTTTGAGGATAGAATGTGTCATATCGCCTCTTTGCCGGTCTCTGTTAACGTTCAGTGTCACAGTTCCCGACACTCTCATATAACGATATAGGATTGGTCATGGCAACATATAGGTTGAAAACGCCTTTGAGCGAAGAGGATGTGGTCAAACTGAAAGCCGGAGATATCGTCTATCTCTCCGGAACCATATATACTGCTCGAGACGCGGCCCATAAAAGATTGGTGGAACTGATACAAAAGGGCGAAAAGCTTCCTTTTGAGCTAAAAGGAGCCGTAATATACTTTGTGGGTCCTACTCCTCCCAAACCCGGCGAAGCCATAGGAAGCGCCGGACCGACTACGAGCTATAGAATGGATAGCTACTCTCCTTTGCTGATAGAGCACGGTTTAAAGGGAATGATAGGCAAAGGAAAAAGAAACGATGCGGTAAAAGAGGCCTGCAAGCGGTTCAAAGCCGTCTATTTCGGAGCCACCGGCGGAGCCGGGGCTCTCCTTTCGGAGAGAATAAAAAGCGCCAAGGTTATCGCGTACGAAGAGCTCGGTCCGGAAGCAGTCAGAGAACTTGTGGTGGATCAGTTTCCTGTGGTGGTTGTAAACGACACCTACGGAAACGATCTTTACGAAGAGGGCAGGAAACTTTGGGAACAAAAATAAAAGGAGAGATTTATGAACATTCATGAGTATCAGGCCAAGGAGATCTTTAGAGAGTACGGAGTGCCGGTTCCAAGAGGCGGCGTTGCGTTCACTGGCCCCGAGGCCAAAAGAGTGGCCCAGGAGCTTGGAGGATCCCTTTGGGTCGTAAAGGCTCAGATACACGCCGGCGGTAGAGGAAAGGCCGGCGGGGTGAAACTGGCAAGAAGCCTCGAAGAGGTCGAAAAGATAGCCGAAGAGCTTATAGGCATGACCCTTGTAACTCATCAGACCGGCCCAGAAGGCAAAAAGGTGGAAAAGGTTTACGTTGAGGAAGGCGCCGATATACAAAAAGAGTACTATCTCGGAATGGTTCTGGATAGAGCTACGGAGATGCCGGTAATGATGGCCTCTACCGAAGGCGGTATGGAGATAGAGGAAGTTGCCGCCAAAAGTCCCGAAAAGATAATCAAGGTAGCGATAGATCCTACGATAGGATTTCAGGGCTTTCACGGCAGAAAGCTGGCATTTGGTCTGGGACTGGCCAAGGAGGAGATGAAACCTTTTATCAAATTCGCCGAAGCCCTTTATAAAGTATATATGGACAAAGACGCCAATATGATAGAGATCAACCCGTTGATTAAAACAGGATCCGGCGAATTTCTGGCCCTAGACGCTAAAATGGGTTTTGATGATAACGCCCTGTACAGACATCCCGACATCAGCGAGATGAGAGATCTCAGCGAAGAGGATCCCGTGGAGATAGAGGCCGCGAAATACGGTCTGAGCTATGTCAATCTCGACGGCAATGTGGGGTGTATGGTAAACGGTGCCGGACTTGCCATGGCGACTATGGACATCATCAAGCACGAAGGCGGCGAACCCGCTAACTTTTTGGACGTTGGCGGCGGAGCCAACCCGGATACTGTGGCGAAAGGTTTTGAACTGATTCTTCAAGATGAGAACGTCAAGAGTATTTTCGTAAACATATTCGGCGGAATCGTCAGATGCGACAGAATAGCCAACGGAATTTTACAGGCCACCGAAAAGGTCGACGTTAACGTTCCGGTAATCGTCAGACTCGACGGAACAAACGCCCAAGAGGCTGCAAAGATTTTGGAAAACGCTAATATCAAAAACATAATTCCGGCAACAGATCTATCCGACGGTGCCAAAAAAGCTGTTGCGGCTGCAAAAGGAGAGCTATAATGAGTATACTGGTTAACAAGGATACAAAGGTTATAGTACAGGGGTTCACCGGAAAAGAGGGGACTTTCCACTCAGAGCAGTGTATCGCCTACGGAACGCAGATTGTGGGTGGCGTTACTCCTGGCAAAGGCGGACAGACTCATCTGGACAGACCGGTTTTTAATACGGTAAAAGAGGCCGTAGAGGCTACAGGAGCGACGGTAAGTATGATTTTCGTTCCGCCCGCTTTTACCGCTGATGCTGTAATGGAGGCGGCAGACGCCGGAATAGAACTGGCGGTGATCATTACCGAGGGAGCTCCCGTTAGAGATATGATGTACGCCAAAATGTACGCTACAAAAAAGGGTATGAAAACGATAGGACCAAACTGCCCGGGAGTCATAACCGCACAAGAGTGCAAAATCGGCATTATGCCAGGATTTATATTCAAAAAAGGACCGGTCGGCCTTATCAGTAAGTCCGGAACTCTCACGTACGAAGCGAGCAATCAGGTGGTAAAAGAGGGTCTTGGCATCTCTACAGCGGTAGGAATCGGAGGCGATCCCATCATAGGCCTGAGCTACAAACAGCTCCTGCCGATGTTCGAGGCCGATCCTGAAACCAAAGCCATAGTAATGATAGGAGAGATAGGCGGAACGCTTGAGATTGAGGCCGCGGAATTTATAAAAAACAATATTACCAAACCGGTTATTGCCTTCATCGCAGGCCAGACGGCGCCCAAAGGTAAAAGAATGGGCCACGCCGGAGCTATCATCAGCGGCGGGCAGGGTACGGCTCAGGAAAAAATGGAGGCTCTCGAGAAAGCCGGAGTCTATGTGGTCAAAAGCCCGGCCGACATAGGCAAAAAGGTTGCGGAGGCTCTTGGCAAGTGAAACGCAGTTTCGAGGTTCTAAACGTTAAGTGCGAAGGATGCGCCTCTACACTGAAAAGAGCTCTTGAAAAAGAGTTCGGCCGTGTGGAGGTAGACTTGACAAAAGAGCCCAGAATCGTAACAGTAGATATAAAAGAAGATAAAGATATAGATAAGTTAAAAACAATTTTAAGAAGTGTTGGCTATCCTCTAATTGAAGATGAGATGACTAAAGTCCAGTCGCTGGGTATGAAAACCAAAAGTTTCATATCCTGCGCGGTTGGCAAATTTACTTTAAGTAAGGAGTGAAAATGGCGTTGTTGAAAGCTCCGGAGAATACTCCGGTTTGGGTTAACGAAAATAACTGCAAAGCGTGCGATCTGTGCGTCGCCTACTGTCCTGCCGGTGTTTTGGTCATGGTTCCCGAACCAAAGACCATTTTGGGGACTATGGTCAAAGTTGTCTATCCGGACAGCTGTATAGGATGCCAAGACTGCGAATTGGAGTGTCCTGATTTCGCTATCATGGTAGCCGACAGAAAAGAGTACAAGTTCTCCAAACTGTCCGAAGAGGCTAAAGAGAGAGCGGAAGCTATCAAGAAAAATCATTTCATGGCCAGAGAAGAAGATCTGGCAGTTCTAAGCGCATAAGGAGAGGCAATGGCGAGAGAAGTAATTTCAAGCGGAAACGAGTTAGCGGCTTTGGCCGCGATAGATGCCGGATGTAAATTTTTCGGCGGTTACCCTATTACGCCTTCTAGCGAAGTGGCGCACGAATTGAGCGTACTTCTGCCTAGAGTCGGCGGTAAATTTATACAGATGGAAGATGAAATAGGCGGTATCTGCGTTGCTCTTGGAGCCAGTATGAGCGGCGTGAAGTCCATGACCAACACTTCCGGACCGGGAATGAGTCTAAAAGCCGAGCAGATAGGTTTGGGATTCATAGCCGAAGTTCCGCTGGTAATTACAAACGTAATGAGAGGCGGTCCCTCTACCGGTCTTCCTACCAGGGTACAGCAAGGAGATATTAACCAGTCCAAATCTCCTACACACGGCGATTATAAATCAATAACTTTCTGTGCCGGCAATCTGAGCGAATGTTATACGGAAGTCGTCAGAGCTTTCAACGTGGCCGAAGAGCTCATGACTCCGGTAATAGTCCTATTGGACGAAACCATCGGACATATGGTCGGAAAAGCGGTTCTACCCGATCTCGAAGAGGTAAAAGCCAACCTCGTAGAGAGAGCCAAACCCGATCCGAACGTTCCTAAAAACGAATTTTTGCCATATGACGTTCCCGAGGACAAGCCGGCGGTAATACCGCCCTTTTTCCAGGGATACCATTTCCATATAACCGGTCTTCATCACGGACCTACCGGATTCCCGACTGAAGACGCGGTTTTGTGTCAAAATCTGATAGAGAGACTGCATAGAAAAATCAACAGCAGAAGAAAAGATCTGTTGGACAGCTACGAAGAGTATCTGCTGGATGATGCGGAGTATCTGGTTCTCTGCTACGGTTCTGTAAGTCTGGCGGCCAGAGAAGCCATTGACAGACTAAGAGCCGAAGGGAAAAAGATAGGCATGTTCAGACCTATCACCCTCTGGCCGAGCCCAGAGGAGAAGATAGCCGAGCTCGCTCAGAGATTCCCGGCAGATAAGATATTGATGCCCGAGTTGAATATGGGTCAATATATCGACGAGGTCGAGAGAATTATGAAACAAAGACCTGTTTCTCTGAACAAAGCCAACGGTAGACCGATCAGTCCGGCAGAAATAATTGCCAAACTAAAAGAGATGGGAATATAAGGAGTTAATAATGGCATTCAATTACGACCAGTATCTTAGAACTGACAAAATGCCGACACTTTGGTGTTGGGGGTGTGGGGACGGAATCATTCTGAAAGCTCTCATCAGAGCCATCGACAAGCTCGGATGGAGCATGGATGATGTGTGCGTAGTATCCGGAATCGGATGTAGCGGTAGATTCAGTTCGTATCTGGACTGCAATACCGTTCATACCACTCACGGTAGAACCGTTGCGTACGCTACCGGAATAAAGCTGGCCAATCCGGACAAACACGTTATAGTCGTGGCCGGTGACGGCGACGGTCTGGCGATAGGAGGTAACCATACCATCCACGGGTGTAGAAGAAACATAGATATCAATTTTATTCTAATCAACAACTTTATCTACGGATTGACCAATTCTCAGGTAAGCCCAACCACTCCAAAAGGGATGTGGGCCGTTACTACACAGTACGGAAACGTAGATCCAACTTTCGACGCCTGTGAATTGGCCAAAGGCGCCGGCGCCACTTTCATCGCCAGAGAGAGCGTAACGGATGCCAGAAAACTCGAAAAGATGTTCATCAAAGGTTTTGAACATAGAGGATTTAGCTTTTTCGACGTTTTCAGTAACTGCCACGTAAACCTGGGTAGAAAGAACAAAATGGGCGAGGCTATTCAGAACCAGGAGTGGATAGACTCCATCACCATGCCTCTTAAAAAGTGGGAAAAACTGAGCGACGAGGAGAAGAAGGCCTACTTCCCGACGGGAATACTCTATCACGACGATTCGCAGATGGAGTATTGCGACGCCTACGATCTGGTAATAGAGGCGGCTCAGAACAAGAAAAAGGTAGATATACCTATCGAAGTAAAATCAAGATAATAATTGCTTGAATCCCCCTTATGGGGGGACTCATAGTGGTTATTCAAAGAAATAACAAAACAAACTCAAAGGAAGTTGACTATGAGATATCAGTTGAGATTTACAGGTGTAGGCGGACAGGGTGTTTTGCTGGCTGGCGAAATTTTGGCGAGCGCTAAAATCAAATTGGGCGGCTACGGAGTAAAGGCCGCGACGTACACCTCTCAGGTTAGGGGAGGTCCAACCAAGGTCGACATTATTTTGGACGATAACGAGATACTCTATCCCTACGCGAACGAGGGAGAGATAGATTTTATGCTCTCGACTGCGCAGGTTAGTTACGATCAGTTCAAAAGCGGCGTAAAAGAGGGCGGCAGAATCGTTTTGGAGCCGAATCTGGTAACTCCTTCTGCCGATGATATAAACAAATGGGAGATTTATGAGATTCCTTTGATCTCTATCGCCAAAGAGGAGGTCGGAAACGTCGTTACACAGTCTGTCGTGGCTCTTGGAATAACGGTAGAGATGACCAAGTGTATCGACAGAGACGTGGTGTTTGAAACGATGATCTCCAAAGTTCCCGCCAAAGTGGTTGAACTGAACAAAAAGGCTTTTGAACTTGGCGAAAAGTATGCGAGAGAAGCTCTCGAAAAAGGTCCTCTAAAGGCCTGACTTCTTGGGGGCTTCGCCCCCCTTTACTTTCAGTTTATTTTAAGCTATAATCTCATTTGGCATAGCAGACGGCCGCTGCGAAAGCAGAGGAAAGTCCGAGCTGCAGTGAGGCGGGGTTCCACCTAACGGGTGGCCGGCGAAGCCCTACGGGGATAAGCCGAGGGAAAGTGCAACAGAGAGTAGACCGCCGATGGCAACGCACAGGCAAGGGTGAAAGGGTGAGGTAAGAGCTCACCGCCTCTTTGGCGACAAAGAGGGCATTGTAAACCCAACCCGCAGCAAGTCAGACCTGGTTGATGCCTCACGTTTAGAGTCTGACGCAGGAGCTTCATGGTGACATGGAGCCACAGATAAATGGTCGTCCACGACAGAACTCGGCTTATGCTATGCCAACCTCTTTAAACTCTCTTTCATTCTACCGGTACCGCTTTTAAACAAAATTTATTAAATTTATTATATTATTTCTAAAAGCCCGAAAAAAAGGGAAAAGCGATGGTAAAGTTCAACCATTTTTTCATTAAAGCTGTCAAAGACGTTCTATCGTTCGAAACTATGAAACTGGCTTTGATGACCGGGATCCCTATTATGACGTTGTGGATAGGAGTCGGATGGCTTTTTTGGGAGCCGGTAACGGCTTTGACCTCGCAGGTTTTGACCTGGATACCTTTTTCGATCATAAAGGCTAACGGAGCTTTCGTTATCGCGTTTTTCCTCTGGTTTTTGGCCGTTATGGTCAGTTACTCTTTTATGGTCTCTTTTTTCAACGCCCTTTTTTACCGTTTTGTGGAGAAACCTCTTTTTGAATTCGTCAACGTGGTTTTGGTTTTGATTCTCTCGGTAGGTTGGTCTCTGGCTATTATTTTCAATTGGGAGTCGATTTATGCCCAGATCGGCAGACTTTTGGTGCTGCTGCCCTTTGATACCGTAGATCAGGCGATTTCGTATCTTTTGGCTATATATCTTTTTTACAATCTTTTCGTCATTACGCTCTATATAACGGTTTTCTTTTTTAGAGAGCCTTTTTTGCTCTCTTTAAAGGAGCTTCACTATCCGGATACGGTTTGCGAAAGTGCTTCGGGAGTTTCAGGAGTTTACGCTCTTTTGGTTAGAGACGGCGCCCTTTTTGCTCTTTTTATGGTGGCCGTGCTGCCTCTGCTCTTTATTCCCGTGGCCAACTTTTTGGCTATAGTGTTCCTATGGACCTGGCTTTACAAAGAGTCGGCATTTATGGGAGTTTGTTCGCTGTGTTGCGGAGATTACGAAAAAGAGTCCTATAAGGAGCACAGACTGGTTATATGGGTTGCCGCTTTTGTTGCCTCTTTGTTGAATTTTATACCGGTTTTGGCTTTTTTGACTCCGTTTTTTGTTATGGCCCTCTATTTTCATTGGATTATGCACGAAAAGAGTAGAAGCTAATCCTCCGATTTTTCGCAATCGGCACAAAGGCCGTACAGATTCATTTCGTGGGTTATGAGTTTGAAACCCTGTTTTTTTGCTATGTTCTCCTGGAGTTTTTCGAGTTCCTCTTCGTAAAACTCTATAATTTTGCCACATCCCAAACATATCATATGGTCGTGATGATGACCTCGGTTGAGTTCATATTTTTTCGCGTCGGTTCCGAACGATATGGAGTTTACCAATCCTTCGCTTTCCAAAAATGACAAAGCCCTGTATACGGTGGCTAGACCTATATTTTTGTTATATATCTTGGCTTTGGAGTATATCTCTTCGGGTGTCAGGTGCTCTTCGCTGTTGTATAGGGCCTTTAGAATATCTTCCCTTTGAGAAGAGTATTTTAGCCCTTTGGATTTTACGATGTTTTTTAATCTCTTTTGATAATCGCTAAAATCATAATTCATGACACTCTCTTTGGATTATGTCTGTATCTGGTTTCTATGCTAGGTTTTGCCGCAAGAGTATTTGGTACGCTACCCTGTTTGCGGCTTTACCTAATACGTTATGATACCAAAAAGGTTTTTTTTATATCTTAATAGGAAACTTTTTGCGTAAAATATTTCAAAAACGCTCCTGTTAACGGCCTCTAAATAGGCGATAATCTAAAAAGGGACGTTTTTATAGTAAAATACTCTACTTCAATTATACGGAGACCGAATGAGACTGCCGATTTTGGTTGCTCTTTTTACCGCTTTGGCGTACGCTTCTGTACATAAGGCCAGGATAGAGCCGCTGGAGATATACGATATCAAGGCGGCCGCTGCCGGCAAAGTAGTTTATAGTGACGTCCAAAGCGAAGGGAGAGAGGTCTATAAAAGGCTGATAGTTAAACTCGACACCTTCGAAGAGGAGCAGGAATTAAAAAGCGCTAAAAAGAGGCTCGAGAATTTAAAGCGAATATTGACTGTCAACGAAAAGAGTCTGGAGAATCTACGCGATCTGTATGAGATAAAACTTGACAATTACGAAAAAATCAAAAATCTGAAGACAAAATCGAAATTCGAAAAAGATGTCAGACTCAGCGACTATCTGGCGGCATATAACCAGTATTTAAACCAACAGGAAAAAATAGAGTCTTTAAAAAACCAGATTTTGGATCTAAAAAAGGGCATAGAGCTTTTAAAGGATAAAATAGCTAAAAAAAGGATAGTAGTCAGCGGTTATGTATACAAGATCTATCTAAAAAAAGGCGATTTCGCTCCAATAGGAGCCAGATTGGCTCAGGTGGCGGACATATCCAAAGGGAAAGTGGTCGTCTATCTGGGCAGTGACGAGATTGAAAATCTCGATAAGAAGAGCATCTATATAGACGGCAAGAAAGTAGCCGGCGGTTTTAGCAAAATATATAAAATTTCGGATCCGGTTCATATCAGTTCGTATAGAGCCGAAATAATCGTTCCGGCGCCGAAAAGATTTTCGAAAATCGTAACCGTGGAGATAAAATGAAAAGAACTACATGTCCTCTCGATTGCTACGACGCGTGTAGCATGTTTTTGGAAAACAAGTTAAAAGGCGATCCCGACCATCCGGTAACCAAGGGTCATCTCTGCTATAAAATGAACCATTATTTTAATTATCCGCAACTTGAAAACGCCTACTACAAAGGTGAAAAAATAGCTCTGACCAAGGCTCTCGATATTTTGGAAGAGAGGCTAAAAGGGAGCGATCCCAGCAGGGTTTTGCATTTTAGGGGCAGCGGAAATTTGGGCAAGATGCAGGCTGTAACCGATCTGTTTTTTGCCAGATACGGCGCGACTCTCACTCAAGGAAGCCTATGCGATGCGGCCGGACAACTCGGTATTGAAGAAGGAAGGGGTAAAAATCTGATTTTGCCTCTTGAGCAGATAAAAAAGAGCGAGTTGATTATAATCTGGGGCAGGAACGTAACGGATACCAATTCCCATATTCTCCCCTATCTGGACAAAAAGAGCGTAGTCGTTATCGATCCCGTAAAAACTCCGATAGCTAAACGTGCGGCTATGCATTTGCAGATAAAGCCCAGAACGGATCTGGAACTGGCCTGTATGCTGGCTAGATTTATCTATATGCAAGCCGGCGAAGATGAGGAGTTTTTGGAAAACAAAACTGAAGATTACGAATTTTTTGCCGATTTTATCAAAAGCTATAGAATGGTGCCCACAGTGGAAAAGATAGGTGTCGATATCCTGGACGTAGCCACGCTGGCCGAACTGATGCAGAGTATGAAAACGGTGATATTGGTGGGCAACGGGGTTCAAAAATATTCGCACGGTACAGAGGTGGTGAGAATGATCGATTCCCTGGCCGCAATGTTGGGGCTATTCGGCAAAGAGGGATGCGGCGTCTCCTTTTTGGGCGATACTGCCGTGGGATACGAGGATCCCTTTAGAGTCGAATCAAAAAGGGTTAAAAAAGCCGCCGTTGATTTTTCGGAATTCGACACCCTATTCATACAGGGATCGAATCCAGCTGTAACTATGCCCTCCTCCCATAGAGCGGTGGAGGGTTTGAAAAAGGCCTTTACGATCGTGTTCGGCATTTATATGGACGAGACCGCGAAATTGGCAGATTTGGTAATTCCCGCGAAGAATTTTCTTCAAAAGAGCGATATAAGATTTAGCTACGGTCACGAGTATGTGGGACTTATGCCGAAATTATCAGATTCCAAAGAGAGAATCAGCGAGTATGAACTAACGAAGGAGCTTTTTGAAAGATTTGGCTACGAGGGATTAAAAAGCGAAGATGAGTATCTGCGGGAGTTTGTTTCTTGTCTCGTAAAAGAGGGGGATTACTACAAGATCCCCTCTTTTGAGGAAAATCCCTATAGCGAGGAGTTCTATACAGATAGCGGACTTTTTTGTTTTGTAGATGATGTGGACGATGAGTTTGATGTCGATCGGGAGGGTTTTTATCTGATCACTCCCAAATGCAAAACGTCGCTCAACTCCCAGTTCAAGACGGATCCCTATCTGTACGTGCACCCCTCTACGCTTTTGCGGGACGGCGAAAGGGTAGTGGCTTATTCGGATTACGGCGAGGCGCAATTTGAGATTAGAGTCAGCGAAGACGTCCATAAAGAGGCTGTGATGGCTTATAGCGGCAATCCTCAGGTCAACAGACTCACGCCGCCCAAAACCGATAATTACGGCAACAACGCCGTTTTTCAGGAAGTAAAGATAAAAATTAAAAAAATCTCCTAAAGGCTTGTTCATGAATTTAAAAGAGATGGATTTGGAATATGTTTTGCATACCTATTCCAGAAACTGGGTAAATTTCAAAAAAGGGAAAGATTCAATCCTATACGACGAGGAGGGGAGGGATTATATCGATTTTACCAGCGGCATTGGCGTAGTAAGCGTAGGACACGGCAACGAACGTCTCGCGCGCGCCATATGCGAGCAGGCCAGAGATCTTATACATATCTCCAATCTCTATCTCATAGAGCCGCAGGCCAGGCTGGCGAAAGAGCTTGTAGAGCGATCAGGCTACGATATGAGGGTTTTTTTCGCCAACAGTGGAGCCGAGGCCAACGAGGGCGCTATAAAGATCGCCAGAAAATACGGCGAAGTGGACGGAGAGATAAAAAGATACAAAATCGTAACGCTAAAACACTCTTTTCACGGTAGAACCATTACGGCTCTAAAAGCTACGGGCCAGGAGGCGATGCATAACTATTTCGGTCCGTTTCCGGACGGTTTCGTATACGCCGATGAGATATCTGCCGTAGAGAATCTTTTGGATGAAAAGACGGTAGCGGTTATGATTGAGCTAATTCAAGGAGAGGGAGGAGTCGAACCCCAAAATATAGAATCGGTCCAAAAGTTGAGCGAAACCCTCAAAAAACTGGATATTCTCCTGATAGTAGACGAGGTTCAAACAGGCGTTTACAGAACGGGAGAGTTTCTGGCAAGTAATCTTTACGAAATAGTGCCGGATATAGTAACCTTGGCGAAGGGACTCGGAGGGGGCGTTCCCATAGGGGCGGTTATGACCGGCCTTAAAGATATTTTTTCTCCCGGAGACCACGGCAGTACCTTCGGCGGCAACTATCTCAGCAGCAGGGCGGCGTTGGAGGTGATCGATATACTCGATTCTTATAAAAACAGCGGTGCTTTGGATGGAACTATCTCCTATTTTAAGGAGAGTCTGGATCGTTTGGCCGCCGAATTTGAGGATCTGTTTGAAAAGTCGGTAGGAGTGGGACTTATGAGGGGATTGAGGCTAAAAGACGGCGATCTGTTGAATCGAATGGTTAACGCAGCGTTCGAAGAGGGTGTTTTGGTGCTAAAAGCCGGCAGGGGAACGTTGAGGTTTTTGCCGCCGTTGCTAATCTCCAAGGAGGAGATAGAGGAAGGAATGAATAGACTCAAAAGGGCGTTGAAAAGATTATGAGAGGTTTGTTGGTTTGCTTTATGTTAGCGGTTTCGGCTCTGGTGGCGGCTGAAGATTCGATTTTGTCCAAAATAAAACGGGAGAGCTTCGAATATGATCTGCAAAAGAGCGAAGTAGAGGCCAAAAAACTGCACGATAGCTGGATAAATCCCATAAATATGATTTACAGCGATACAAAGAGCGACCAATACGGTCTAAATCAAAAGAGCAAAAGTTTCAAAATAGTGGTCGATCAGCCGATATTCAAAAGCGGAGGTATATATTTTGCTATTAAATACGCCGACGCTACCAGAGAGTATACGAAACTCGCCGTCCAGGAGAACAAAAAGGCTCTGATTTTACAGGCCGTCGATCTGTTGTATTCATATAAAAAGAGCTCTTTGCAGATAAAAAAACAGAGACTTTTGATAGAAAACTCCAGGATCGACGTAATTAGAAAAAAGGAGCAGTATCTGGCGGGATTGATTGACGGGAGCTTTTTGGATCAGGCGATACTGAACAAAAATATGAACGAGATCGCGCTATTGGATCTGCAAAGTGCGTTGGAAGATATTAAAAAAGGGTTCGAGGATATCAGTGATCGCAATATCGAGGATCTGGAGCCTCCTAGATTCAAACTGATCGAACTAAACAGTTTTTTAAAAAGAAATATCGCCATACGCAGAGCCTCTCAAGAGGCGATGGCCAAAAAGTATTTCAGCAAAATGACCGTTGCCAGATATCTGCCCTCTCTTTCGGTTACGGCCAGTTACAATTCCCAAGAGATTTCGGGCTCTTTCTTTATGCCTCCCGGTCGTGAGAGCTACAAGGAGTACGGATTTAAGATAACTATGCCCCTTTTCGATATAAACTCCTTTAGAAACGTGGAATCCACGAAGATCGATTATCTTAAAGCCGAGCTTGCGGTTATGGACTTTAAGCGCTCACAAAACAATCTATATAAAAACGTAATTAGAAAATTGAGGCTGCTGGATAAAAAGATTGAGCTGACAAGAGAGGATATAAAGCTATACCGCTCACTGCTTGAGGATACCAAGACGCTTTTTCTTGCAGGAGAAAAGACCGAATATGACGTGAAGACGCTGGAAAACTCTCTAAAGATTAAAAAAATCGATCTGAAGATATACGATATAGAAAAACAAAGAGCTATCGTACAGCTGTATAAAAAGGTGATGTGATGCGTTTTAGCCGCTATATGAGAGAGTGGCTCTACGGAGAGGGCGGATATTATAGAAATTTTGGGGAGATAGGCAAAAAGGGGGATTTTTATACGGCCGTCAGCGTATCTAAATTCTTCGGCGGAGCCATCGCCAAACATCTGATCGATCTAATTGAAAAAGGAGAAGTCTCCGCCGATGCGTATATAATCGAAATCGGAGCTCACAAAGGCTATTTGCTGGCGGATATGATACAGTTTATATATACCTTCGATCCCGAACTCTTAAAAAGTTTGAAATTCGCGATTGTAGAACCCTTTGAAGAGCTAAGGAAAATGCAGACTGGATATTTCAAAGACTCTTTCGCAGATGAGGTGGAACTGATCCATTTTGAGAGTCTGAAGGATCTAGGTGTTCGCGAGGCTTTCTTGGTGGCCAACGAGATCTTTGACGCATTCGAATGCGAACTCGTTTACGGCGACAAGATGGCGTATGTGGAGGGGGAGAGCGTTGTTTGGAAAAGTCTCGATCCGGCTATTTTGGAGGCCTCCAGGAAATATGTGGCTCAAAAAGGTGAGCTGGCCCAGGGTTATGAGAGGTTTGCCGAAGAGCTCTTTAGAGGTGTTGAAAAATGCAGATTCTTAACTTTCGACTACGGCGACAAAGAGCCCAGGGGAGATTTTTCCATCAGAGTCTATATCTCGCACAGAGTATACCCCTTTTTTGACGAAGAGCTCAAATTAAAAGAGGCTTTCAAAAAGAGCGATATTACCTATGACGTGAACTTTTCCCATTTGATTGACTCTTTTGAACGCTTGGGATTTGAGACGGTCTCTTTCAAGACTCAGTTGGCCGCTTTGGTTGATTTCGGAATTACGGAGCTACTGGAGATCGTCAGGGAAAAAAGGGGTTTTGATGCCTATTTGAAAGAGTTAAATAGAGTCAAAACCCTGATCCATCCGGCAATGATGGGAGAGAGATTCAAAATGGTCGAGTTTAAAAAAGGATAATTTTTATCTATAGAAAAACTATGTTATAATATCTCGTTAGGAGATATACTATGAAAAAGATTATAGCTCTGTTTTGTTTTTGTTTGATTCTTTCGGCGGACGATAGGAACGGATGGACCTCTTTGCACGAGGCGATTTTTTATAACGATCTGGAAAAAGCGGCTATGTTGCTACGGGAGGGAGCCGATATAGACGCAAAGAGCAGAGCCGGAATATCCCCGCTGCATATTGCCGTAAAAATCAGAAATCTCAACGAGGTAAAGTGGCTTTTGGAAAACGATGCCGATGTGGACATTCAAGACAACAACGGTTTGACACCGCTCCATTACGCCGTAGGACAGCGCAGAATATCTATAGTGAAATATCTAATATCGAAAGAGGCCGATATAAACGTAAAAAATCGATACGGTATAACGCCCCTTCATCAAGCCGCATATACCGGAGACGTGGAGATAGTGAACTACCTGTTGGATATGGGCGCCGATCCGAACCTTAAAAACGGTATTGGAATGAATCCTTGTCAGCTAGCTTATGCGAAACATCAGTGGGCTGTGGTTAATATTTTAAAATACGTTACCGAGGGGGAGTGCAGATGAGGTTAACGATCAACGGAGAGCAAAAAGAGTTCGCCGAAGGTACGACTCTGGCGGAGATTTTAAAGAACCTAGGTGTCGAGGACAAGGTTATGGCCGTTGCCGTAAACATGGAGATAGTCAAAAAAGGGGAGTGGGATAGCTACCGACCCAAGGAGGGAGATAAAATCGAGATGCTAACTTTCGTGGCGGGCGGCTGACTCTATTGCCGCTACGGCAATGGCGTACTCACCGTCGTGAGAGATTGACAATGAGGTATCCTTTATCGAATAGCGTTGTACTAAATCCGGATGAAGACTGAATTTCGGAGCCCCTTTTTTGTCTTTGTATATTTTGATATCCTTAAAGCCGCATTCGGATCCGATTCCGGTTCCTAAAGCCTTGGCTACAGCCTCTTTGGCCGCCCAAAGACCGGCTATACTCTTGGCAGTAGGTTTTTGTGGAATCTCATCTTTTGTCAAAAATCTCTCAAGGCCTTTTGTACCGAATCTGTTTAGAAATTTTTCAAAACGCTCTATCTTTACAATATCTACTCCTATCATTCCCTTTTCCGTTTTTGGTTAATTTTAACATCTATTTGATAAAATAAGAGCCTATATGTGGGTATATCAGCCAAAGGCTATTAATGCAGACTTTTTTTTACTATCTCGGTTTGCCTTTTGTAAAATTTTACGAAAGTTTAGAGAGATTCGGAGCGTTTATCCTGTTTCAGCTGAAACTGCTACCGCTATTTTTTGTACCGCCTTATAGGATCAAAGAGACCTTCAAACAGATGGAGACGATAGGAGTAGGCTCTTTTTTCGTAATAGCGTTGACCGCGCTTTTTACCGGTTTGGTGGAAGCTATCCAGCTATACCACGGTTTTCACAAATTCGGAGCCGAGAGCTTTATGGGATATACCATTTTTGTATCGATCTCAAAAGAGCTGGGACCGGTTTTTGGCGCCCTTATGCTGGTCTCCAGAGCCATAAGCGCCATGGCGGCGGAGTTGGGAACGATGAGAGTAACCGAGCAGATAGACGCTATCGATACTCTGGCTATAGATTCTAAGAAATATCTTTTGATCCCCAGAATAATAGCGACCACGTTATCTTTGCCGGTCCTAGTGATTATGTTCGTCTTTATCAGTAACGTTAGCGCCTATTTCATCTCCACTATGGCTTTGGGAGTCAATCCTACTGCCTATCGCGATACCATAACCACATATTTGGAGTTTAGCGATATCGGAACCGGCGTTATTAAGGCGTTCGTTTTCGGATATTTAATTAGCGTGGTTGGAACATATATAGGCTATTTCACCAGAGGAGGAGCGCGAGGAGTCGGGCTTTCTACCACCAAAGCGGTCGTCTATTCCGCCATGACCATTTTTGCCGCAAACTACTTCCTCTCTACCGTATTTTTATATCTGGATTGGTAGATCAGTCGCACTTTTGAATGTTTAAAAGCTTCAGCAGCTCTTCGAAAAAGGCTCCGGCCTTTTTGTCGTAGTCGTCGTGAAACTCTATTACGTATTCGCCCCGTTCCGTATCGATCGGCTCTACGGTAATTTGAGGAGAGATTTTATGTTTTGGAATCAGATCGTTTATGCAGGTGCAAATTTTTTGTTTTTCTTGGATCGAATCGTATTCGATGGTCAGTTTCGAGTATCTCTCCTCCATATTGACGTGCGCTTTACATCTGTTCATCTGTCACCCCCTCTCTCTGATTATATCAAACTTTCGTAAAATCACATCCACTCTACGATTTTTGAAACCTCCTCAACCGGAAAGCATTTTATATTCTCAATTTTGACCCTTTTTGGAACGATTGCTTTGGTAAAACCGTGTAAAGCGGCCTCTTTGAGTCTTTTATCCAGCATCATCACGTCAAATACGTCTCCAGTTAGCCCCACCTCTCCCAGGAAAACGCTCTTTTCGTCAATGGGTCTGTTTTTGAAGCTGCTCAATATCGCGGCGATTATCGCCAAATCAGCCACGGTTTCGGTAATTTTTATGCCTCCTGAGACGTTTATGAAGACGTCGTATCGATTAAAGGGCAGATCCAGTTTCTTTTCCAAAAGGGCTAAAAGCATATTGAGTCTATTGGTATCAAATCCGGTGGCGCTTCTTTTAGGAGCCGGATAGCCGCTTTCGCTTACTAACGCCTGAACTTCGACGATAAGCGGTCTGCTACCCTCTATCAGAACCGTCAGTGCCGATCCTGCGCTCTTTTTTTTGCCGCTAAAGAATCTGACGGATATATCTTTTGCGTCTACCAGTCCGTGTTGAGTCATTTCGAAAATGCCTACTTCGCTGATACTGCCGAATCTGTTTTTGAAACCTCTTAGAATTCTGAGCTCTTTTGAGCTTTCTCCTTCGAAATACAAAACGGTATCTACCATGTGTTCAAGAACTCTAGGACCGGCAATAGCACCCTCTTTTGTGATGTGTCCTATAATAAAGACGGCAATATTGTTACTTTTTGCGACTCTCATCAATTCGAAAGTAACCGCTCTAACCTGAGACACGGTGCCGGGCGCCGAAGCTATCTGTTGGCTATAGATAGTCTGAATAGAGTCTATGACCAAAATATCGTATTTTCTGTTTTGAAGTTCGTTCAGGATTCTTTCTAACTCTATTTCCGAAAGCAGATAGAGGTTTTTCTCTATTGCGCCTATTCGTTCGGCTCTCATTTTTATCTGACCGGCCGACTCTTCGGCGCTCACATAGAGCGCGTTTTTGCCTCTTTTGGCGATATTGGCGCAGACCTTTAACAGTAGCGTCGATTTGCCTACTCCGGGGCTGCCGCCTATCAATACGAGACTGCCGGGCACTATTCCTCCGCCCAGTACCAGATCCAGTTCCTTGTCTCCTGAGGAGAAGCGCTCGATCCTCTCTCGCTCTATTTCGGTAATGGCGGGCGCCGGAGCCGAAGAGATCTCTATATTGGACATCGCGGCCGCTTCTTCGGTAGAGATTAACTCTATCATAGAGTCCCAGGCGCCGCAATTGGTACATTTACCGGTCCATTTGGCGCTTTTGAATCCGCACTCTTGACATTCAAAAAGCGTACTCTTTTTGGCCATGTCTACTCTTTTACGAAGATGGCGTCCAATATGGTATCAACGTACTCGTTGGGATTAAACGGTATCAGATCCTCCATCGATTCTCCTACTCCAACGTATAAAATCGGTAGTTTCAATCTGTTGCTGATGCTGATAATGGCTCCTCCCTTGGCGGTTCCGTCCAATTTAGTGACTATAATTCCGTCTACGCCAACGATCTCGTTAAAAGAGGCGGCCTGGTTTATGGCCGAATTTCCCTGGGTTCCGTCGATTATTAAAATTTTGCGATGGGGCGCGCCCTCCATCGCTTTGGAACTAACTCTGACGATTTTTTGTAGCTCCTGCGCCAAGTTGTTCTGTGTGTGAAGACGGCCGGCCGTGTCTATTAAAACGTTATCGACGGATCTGGCCTTTGCGGATTCGATAGTATCGTAGGCTACGGCGGAGGGATCGTGCCCCTGTTTGGTATATACTATCGGTACATCAACTATTTCGGCCCATTTTTTTAACTGATCTATGGCTGCGGCCCTGAAGGTGTCGGCCGCTCCCAGAAGAACTTTTTTGTTCTCTTTTTTGTACAGATGGGCCAGTTTTGCTATGGTTGTGGTTTTGCCGGCTCCGTTGACGCCCAATATCAGTTCCACGAAGGGCTTGGCTTCGTTTTGTTCGAGTTTAGGCGGAGTAAAGAGATACAAAAGATCGTTTTTTAAAACTGTTCTGTTTACTTTAGAGGGTAAAGAGGAGACTATCTGTTCTACTATGTCGTATTCAACGTCCGCTTCGATTAAGATCTCTTCTATCTCTTCGGGCGTTGCGACCTTTTTCTTTTGCGGCGATACGTTTTTGATATTGTCTATCGTCTTTTTTAATCCTTTTTTTAAAAAACCGAACATTCTATTCTCCTATGGCGTTTTTGATGTCGCTTCTTATCATCTCTTCCGGAACCGCGCCTATGTAATGCATCTGATATTTCCCATCTTTGAATATTACGCTCAGAGGAATAGGCATATTGGCGCCGGCTCTTAGATAACCGTAGATCTTTTTCGCGAAATCGAAATTGTCTTTGGAGATGGATATGAAATAGTCTATGTCGAACTCTTTTTTGAATTTTTCTATCTCTTGGGGAGGTTTTTGTTCCATTAAAACGGCGATTATTTGCAGATCGTTTTTGAAATCTTTCTCTATATTCGACAGATGAGGTATTTCGGCTCTACAGGGCGGACACCATGTGGCGAAGAAATTTAGCAGCAGAATCTTTTTGTCGCATCCTTCGCATGACAAAGTGTCGTTAGAAAACCTTATTTTATATTCGGTACCGTTTAAGTCCGACAGTATAAACTCGCTTCGCTCTTTTACGACGGTTTGACTCTTGGTCCTTAGCGGCTCTTTTGACCGTTCCGCGTCGCAGCCCGAAAAAATAGTTGCCGCAACTACAATTAACGCTATAATACCGATGCGCATAGGTTGTGTTTTCCTCTCTTTGATAAAATATGTAATTATATCACCATTAGGATGAGAAGTTGAATAAATTTTCAAACAAAAAGGAGTTTAGGGACTATTGTAAAAAGAAGCTTTTTGGTTCCTATTTGGGCCTTAATGGAATGCGCCGTTTAGAGACTGCTCTGGAGGGACTTTTGAAAACCATCGGGGCAAAAAGGGTTTTACTGTTTTTGCCGATGGATCACGAGCCGCAGATAGAGCGAATGTTCGGGAAGAGAAAAAGTTTTACTCTATTCGTTCCGTTTATGGAAGGAAAAAGTTTTAAGATGGTAAAATACAGATTGCCTGTAAAGAAGGGAAAATTTGGAATAAAAGAGCCATCGAACTCTTTTTTCAGACTATCGAGAATCGACGCGGCGATCGTTCCCGTTATCGGGGTAGACGGGGGCTTTAGACGCGTGGGATTCGGAAAAGGTATGTACGACAGATTTTTTGAGGGATTGGGGTACAGACCTTTTATAATATTTACTCAAACGAAGAAGTGTATGACTAAAAAACTGCTTTGCGACAGTTACGATATCAGAGGCGATTTTTACATTACCCCGGATGAAATATATGTCAGAGGGGATAGTTATGTGGTTAGAACTGTTGGTAGGGAGTTCTGCCGCCATTATAAGTGGCGCTGCAGGATATTTGATAGCAAGAAGGGTAGAGAGGGGAAAATTCGATCTTTATGAGGAGCAAGCCAGAGCCAAAGCAAAAGCCATAGAGCATGAAGCCGAAATCATCCTTCAAAACGCGAAGGTAAAAGTTCACGAGGCCGAGCAGGCCGCTAAAAAAGAGTACGAAAACAGAGCGGCGAAACTGCAGGAGGAGTATGACAGACGTTTCAAAGAGCTCAGGGAGAAAGAGGAGTCTTTGAAACAGATGTTCAAAGATGAGCTAAAGCACATCACCCTCGAAAGACAGGAGATAAAGGCGGAACGCGAAGAGGCTATGAGCCTTAAACAGGAGGCTCAGAAACTTCAGAACGAGTATAGACAAAAACTCACCGAAACCCTCAAGATTTTGGAACAGCATGCCGGGCTCACTATGGAAGAGGCTAAAGAGCTTATATTGCAAAAAGCGGAAGAGGAGTCTAGAGCCGAGATAGCTCATATCGTCAGAAAATATGAAGAAGAAGCAAAAAGAGAGGCAAAACGGAGAGCCAATTACATAATCGCGCAGGCGACTACCAGATATGCCGGCGAGTTCGCGGCAGAGCGGCTGATAAACGTGGTAAATATCCCTAGCGACGATCTAAAAGGTAGAATTATAGGCAAAGAGGGTAGAAACATCAAAACCCTCGAGATGTTGCTGGGGGTGGACATAATTATCGACGATACCCCCAACGCCATAATATTAAGCTCCTTTAATCTGTACAGGAGGGCTATTGCCACCAAGGTTATCGAGCTGCTGGTAGAGGACGGTAGAATTCAGCCTGCCAGGATCGAAGAGATATACGAAAAGGTTAAAGAGGAGTTTGACCAGCAGCTGCTCGAAGAGGGTGAAAATATTGTTATCGATCTGGGTATAGGACAGGTACATCCCGAGCTGTTGAAACTGATCGGTAGGCTAAAATTTAGAGCGAGTTACGGCCAAAACGCTCTGGGGCACTCTTTGGAGGTTGCCTATTTGGCAGGTATTATGGCCGCCGAAATGGGAGGCGACGAGGTTTTGGCCAAAAGGGCCGGACTGCTGCACGATATCGGCAAAGCCTTAACTCAGGAGTTTGCGGGTAGCCACGTGGATCTTGGAGCCGAAATATGTAAAAGATACAAAGAGCACGATGTGGTGATCAACGCCATATTCGCCCACCACGGTCACGAAGAGCCAAAGAGCATCGAGGCCGCAGCCGTCTGCGCCGCCGATACGCTTAGCGCGGCAAGACCGGGCGCCAGACGGGAAGTGCTGGAGGCTTTCTTGAAAAGGGTTCAAGCCATTGAGGATATAGCTACCAGCAAAGCCGGGGTCAAAAAAGCTTACGCCATCAATGCGGGCAGAGAGGTCAGAGTTATAGTTAACGCCGACTTGATCAACGACGACGAAGCCGTTTTACTCTCGAAAGAGATAGCGAAAGAGATCGAGGATCAGGTGCAGTATCCTGGAGAGATCAAAGTCAACGTCATAAGGGAAAATAGGGCGATAGAGTATGCCAGATAGGCCTACTCTTCTTCTTTGTGTATTTCGTAATCGTCATAAGGATCGAGATGGATCGTAAAATGCCATCTCGCCTGTGGATCTATCTTTTTGATCTCCTCCTCTATCCTGTCGCTGACTCTATGCGCAGCGAGCAAGGAGATATCGGGCGTAAATACCACGTGCACGTCCACAAAGTTGTCGCTGCCTGATTTTCTAGTTTTGAGAAAATGAAAACCGGTTACTTCCGGCTGTTTGGTGATAATTTCCTTTATTTTTTCAACGGTCTCCTCATCCAAAGAGACGTCCAGCAGCATCAGCGTTCCCTCTTTGATCAGTTCAAAGGCCTCCTTAATGATATAGATCGCTATAGCGATTCCGAAAATACCGTCGATCCAGTGCCAGTCGGTAAAGTATATTATAGCCAACGAAGCCAAAACGGCTGAATTGGAATACAAATCCGTTTTGTAATGGAGCGCGTCGGATTTTACTACCATGTTTTTAGTCTTTTTATATACGCTGTTTAAAAACAGTACGAGTCCGCCCGTCAAAACTATGGAAATAACCATTACCAAAATAGAGCTTCCCAGATACTCTATCTCTTTGTGCTCTATTATGTTCATGGCCCCTTTGTAGAATATAAAGAGACCAGATACGGTAATTACGGTACCTTCTATTACTGCCGCTAACGCTTCTATTTTGCCGAGACCGTAGTTGAACTTTTCGCTGGGAGCCTTTTCGGCTTTTGAGATGGCAAAATAGTTGAACATAGAGACGGCAATATCCAAAATGGAGTCGATGGCACTGGCCAAAACGGCCGCGGACCCGCTGAGTATTCCAACTATCAGTTTTATGAGGACCAAAACGGCCGCGACGATACTGGCTACTACCGTTGCGCTTTTTTGGAGGGTCATTCGTTTCCTTTGAAAAATTTTTGAAATAATATCTATTTTTGGCTTATCAGGATATTAGAAATCTCGTCGATATTATCTAATATCAAAGATTGAACCAGTTTCGAGGATACGCTATTTGGTTCAAACCAATCCGACACTATCTTAAAGGATCTAAACTCTACACCAAATCGTATGCACACCTTTGCAAAAGCCGAAGCCTCCATATCGGCCGCGTCGAATTTGGATTTCGTGGCAGGTTCGGAGTAGGTTCCTATGGTTATATTGGGAAGTCCGTCGCAGATGCTTGATCGATATACTTTGTGATCGTCCATATCCACTATCTTTTTTGCGTTGAGTAACTGGCCCAGCTGAAACTCTCTTTTGGCGGCGCAAGAGCCGAAGTTTACTGCTTTTTCGATATGGGGATATCTGGTTAGGGCGTAGGCTGTCGCTGCGGCTGCATCAATTTTTCCGATACCGGAAATTATTAGGATGAAAGCTTCGTTTTGGTATATTTTGAAAAGTCGGGAGTCGGCCCTTTTTAATTCCAGACGCTTTATTAACTCTTTGGCTTCCGTATATGTAGCCGTATGAATCAACATATTCGCTCCTTTAACGAAATTATAAGGAAAAAAATTGGATTTGGAAAAGATACGCGCCGAAAGGGAAAACTGGCTCAAATGGAAAAACATAGCTCCTTTAAGGGCCATGATTGAGGAACTGCCCCCGATTGAGTCTACTTTTGAACCATCCGACGTTGTGAGAATAGATGGCGAAATAGACGATCGGACAAGATCTTTGATTCGCTCCGTAGCTTTGGCAATGAAACCGTGGAGAAAGGGTCCCTTTGATGTTTTTGGAGTCTTTATCGATTCTGAATGGCGCAGTTTTATAAAATACAATCTTTTAAAAAAACATTTCGACCTCAAAGACAAAGAGGTGGCCGACATAGGCTGCAACAACGGCTACTACCTTTTTAGGATGCTGGCTGAATCTCCGGCCTCGCTGGTAGGTTTTGATCCGAGTCCTCTATTTAGAACGCAGTTTGACTTTATTAACCGTTTTGTCAAAGCCTCTATAGAGTTCGAGCTTCTTGGAGTCGAGCATCTACCCTTTTACGGTAAAAAATTCGATACGATTTTCTGTTTGGGCGTAATCTATCACAGATCCGATCCCGTAGCTACTCTAAAGGCCCTAAAAAAGGGGCTTAAAAAGGACGGCGAACTCTATCTGGACAGCTTTTATATCGAAGGTGAGGAACCTGTGGCGCTCTGTCCAGGTTTTAGTTATTCGAAAATCAAAAACGTCCATTTCGTTCCTACTATAGCCGCTTTAAAAAACTGGAGCCTAAAGGCCGGATTTGAAGAGTTTGAGATTTTGGAGAGGATGACAACCTCAAAAGATGAACAAAGAAAGACCGAGTGGATCGAAGGAGAGAGTCTCGAAAACTTTTTAGATCCAAAAGATCCATCAAAAACGGTAGAGGGTTATCCGGCTCCCAGAAGAGTGTATCTGCGTTTGAGGAGGGGAGCGTGATTAGAGGAGTTTTGCTGGATATAGGCGGAGTTCTCTATGAAGGGGACAGACCGCTAAAGGGGGCGAAAGAGGCGTTGAAGAGATTAAAAGAGAGATATCAAGTCAGATTTTTGTCAAACAGTTCCAGAAAACCTCCCGAAGTTCTTGCCTCAAAGCTGGCGAATATGGGATTTGATATAGAAAAAAAGGAGATCTTCACCGCTCTTTCCGCCGCCAAACTCTTTTTGCGCAGCGAGAGAGCCTCGGCATTCGTGGTAGCCACAAAAGAGGCCAAGGAGTATTTTTCCGATTTAGAGGGGCCGCAAAGATACGTTTTGATCTGCGATGCCTATAGAAACTTTACCTACGAAAATTTGAACGAAGCGTTTAGAAGGCTCGAGAACGGAGCAGGCTTTATAGCCACGAACGTCAATCGATACTTTATGGACAGAGACGGTCTCAGTCTGGATGCCGGCGGATTTGTTAGATGTCTGGAGTACGCTTCATGTAAATCAGCAAAAATTTTGGGAAAGCCAAACTGCGAGTTTTTTTCTCTGGCGTTAAAGGATATGGGTATTGAAAAAAGCGAGGCGGTAATGGTAGGAGACGATATAGATAGCGATATAATCGGGGCAAAAAGCTGCTGGCTAAAAACGGTTATGGTAAAAACCGGCAAGTTTAAAAATAGCGATCTTCAAAGGGGAAGGCCGGACTTTTTGATTGAATCGATTG
>JAMONM010000099.1 GCA_027065825.1 Campylobacterales bacterium
CGTACGAGTGCGACTCACCTTGCGCTTTCAGATATCCACGAGGCTCTTTTTTACTAGAGGAGGAGTTCGAGGATCTTCCCTTCGTAAAGGGCAGATCGCAGATGCTGATAGAAAAAGAGGGAGATATTCTCTTTATAGGGTACGGCAACGGAGTCGGCAGAGCCTACGAAGTGATGAAACTTCTGGATCGGGATATTTCGCTGCTAGATCTGAGATTTGTCAAACCACTTGATGAAAATGGGCTCAAAGAGTATACTAACAGATATAAAAAATGGTTTGTGTTCAGTGACAACGCCAGATTGGGCGGCGTAGCCAGCGCACTGGGCGAATTTCTGTCAAAAAACGGCATAACCGAGGTGAAACTCTATAGTTTCGAATATGAGGATAGATTTATTCCTCACGGTAAAACTGCGGATGTGGAGAGATTTTTGGGGCTGGGGTTCGATCAGCTTGCCGAACGAGTCGAATATATCTTAAAGGGTGAAGATGAGTGAAATAATCGAGTTGCTAAAAACCAGAAAACTCAAGGCCACTCCCCAGAGGCTGGCGATTTTGGAATTTCTAAACGGAAAGACCCATCCAACTATAGAAGAGATATACGAAGCAATAAAAAAGGGATTTCCTTCGATCTCGTTAGCTACGATTTACAAAAACATCAACACTCTAAAGGAGATGGGGGTCGTTACCGAACTGAACCCGGGCGGAAAGGCCAAATACGATATCAATATAACGCCTCACTTTCACGGCGTCTGTCAAAACTGCGGTAAAATCGTCGACTATTTCGATTCGGCGGCGATGGAAAAGTGCAAAGATACTCTTTCTGAGGCGGTAGGAGAGGATATAAAAGGTCTCAATATCACTATCGATATTGTCTGTAGCGACTGTTCGAAATAGCTCTTTCTCGGTAGAAAGAGGGCCGGCGGACGCCGATCCCCTTTTAAAGTTCGTCTGCGTGTTTTGACAAGAACTCCGCAACGCCCTCAGGCGTGGGTTTCATTGCCTCTTTGCCCTTTTCCCAATCGGCCGGACAAACTTCGCCGTATTCGTTGGCAAACTCCATAGCGTCAACCATTCTGATCATTTCGTCTATGTTTCTTCCCAGAGGCAGATCGTTGATAACCGCGTGTCTTATAGTTCCGTCTTTGTCGATTAGAAAACTTCCCCTAAGAGCCACGCCGGCCTCTTCGAGCAGTACGTCGTAGTCTCTGGCGATCTTTTTGGTCAAATCCGCAACTAGAGGATATCTGACGTTTCCTATTCCGCCCTTTTCGACGGGAGTGTTTTTCCACGCCAGGTGGGAATATTGTGAGTCTACCGAGCATCCTATAACATTAATGCCTCTTTTGGTGAACTCTTCCAGTCTATGGTCAAAGGCCAAAAGCTCGGTAGGACATACGAAGGTAAAATCGAGAGGATAAAAAAACAGAACCGCTCCCTTTTCTCCGATATTTTCGTAGAGGTTGAAGTTCTCTACGATAGTATTGTCAGCCAAAACTGCCGGTGCCGTGAAATCGGGCGCTTTTTTTGTAACGAGCATCTCGTCTCCTTTTGGAAAATTTTTATCGTTTGAAAAACATTATAATTATACCTCTTTTCCGCTGAAATAAATATAATGCGCTTTGTTTACAAAAAACTTGAATAAGATATTTAAGATAATTTTTCTCCTCATTTTTTGGATATAATTTCGTAAATTCTATAGACTCACTCAAAAGGAAATCGAATGCAAAGAGAGTATCTGTTTACTTCCGAATCGGTTACCGAGGGCCATCCGGATAAAATGGCCGATCAGATCAGCGACGCGATACTTGATTATATCATCAGCGAGGACAAACAGGCCAGAGTGGCCTGCGAAACGCTGCTAAGCAACGGTTTTTGCATAATCGCCGGAGAACTCAAAACAAAAACTTACGCACCTATGCAGGATATTGTAAGGGAGGTTATCAGAGAGATCGGTTATACCGACGCTTTATACGGATTCGACTACAGAAGCGCCGGTGTACTGAACGCCGTGGGCGAGCAGTCTCCGGATATTAATCAGGGCGTGGATAAACAAAGCGGCGAGATAGGCGCAGGCGATCAGGGACTGATGTTTGGCTACGCATGTAGAGAGACCGATGTTTTGATGCCTTTGCCTATAACGATGGCCCACAGATTGACGCAAGAGCTGGCAAGGGCCAGAAAAGAGGGGACTCTTCCCTTTTTGAGGCCGGACGGAAAGGCTCAGGTGACCGTAAAATACGTAAACGGGGTTCCGAAAGAGATCAAGACCATAGTCATATCTACTCAACACGATCCGGATGTCAGTTATAACAGATTAAAAGATGCGGTTATCGAGGAGATCGTCTATCGAGTCATTCCAAAAGATCTTATCGCCGACGATATCGAGTATCATATCAATCCCACGGGCAGGTTTGTCATAGGTGGGCCTCAGGGCGACGCAGGCCTTACCGGCCGAAAGATAATCGTCGATACATACGGCGGTAGCTGTCCTCACGGCGGAGGAGCTTTTAGCGGCAAAGATCCAACCAAGGTAGACAGAAGCGGAGCGTACGCTGCCAGATATGTAGCCAAGAATCTCGTAGCCAGCGGGGTATGCGACAAAGCCACTATCCAGATAGCTTACGCCATCGGAGTTGTAGAGCCGGTGTCTGTTATGGTGGATACTCACGGTACGGCGAAAGTGGACGAAAAAGTTATCGAAGAGTGCGTCAAAGAGCTTTTCGATCTGACTCCAAAGGGGATTATAGAGTCTTTGGATCTTTTGAGACCTATATACAGAAAGACCGCAGCCTACGGACATTTCGGACGGGAGCTCGAAGAGTTCACATGGGAGAAGACCGACAAAGTTGAAGCCATAAAAGAGTATCTCAAGTTATGAGAGTGATTCAAGAAACATTTAAAATTATTTTGATATAGTTATTTTGTCCAAATGAGGATTTAAACCATAAAAGGAGAGACAATGGCAGTCAAAATCACAGATATCTGCATTAACTGCGGTGCTTGTATAGACGAGTGTCCGGTTGAAGCGATAGTTGATGATGAGGATAATCCAACTGGTGAAGAGATCTATTACGTATATCCAGATAAGTGTGTAGAGTGTGTGGGTTATCACGATACTCCCGCCTGCGCCGAAGCTTGTCCTACCGAAGGGTGCATAGTTTGGGCTGAGTGCGTTGAGGGAATGCCTTGCAAAGAGGATGTACCGGCCGAAGCCAGAGAGAGCGGTCAGCCAGTTATAGAGTGATCCATTTTTCTCTTCTGAGAGGGGATTGATCTCCTCTCATTTATTCTTTAAATTTAATCTTCTTTTAGGAAAGCTTACAGTAAAATTCCGCACCTATTTTATTAAATCAGGAGCCATGAAGATGGAGAGAACCCTTTCTATAATAAAACCGGATGCCGTTCAAAAGAGCGTAATAGGCAAGATTGTCGACAGATTCGAAAGCAACGGCCTAAGAATCGCGGCGATGAAAAAAGTTAAGCTAAGCGCGGAAGATGCCGCCAACTTTTATGCCGTTCACAAAGAGAGACCCTTTTTTAAAGATCTGGTAGAGTATATGACCAGCGGGCCTGTGGTTGTAATGGTTTTAGAGGGCGAAAACGCGGTAGCCAAAAACAGGGAATTGATGGGGGCCACCGATCCCAAAGAGGCGGAGCCCGGAACTATCAGAGCCGATTTTGCCGAGAGTATTGAGGCAAACGCCGTTCACGGCAGCGACAGCCTTGAAAACGCCGAAAAAGAGATCCGTTTCTTTTTTGCCGAAAGGGAGATTCTCTAATTGAGAATCGATTTTAAGAAGATCGGTTCGAAAAAGCGCTCCTTCAGTGTAGAGAAAGAGGGAGTCGTTTTTAGCGGAGAGTACAAAAGAGAGAACGAACTGGTAGATATCAGAGGAAGACTCGAAAAGGGTCTCTCTGTAGAGTGTGCCAGATGCGGTCGCGAGTTTATGATAAAATTAGACGAAAAGATTCATTTAAAAGCCAATGATGGCATATTCAGAGGCTCTATAGACGGTTTCGACGTTGTAGAGTTCTTTGAGGGATTTGTCGATTTCGAAGAGCTGTTGGGCGGCGAAATCGAATCTATAAGGCTAGATTACCATCTCTGTCCAGAATGCACAGACGGAGAAGAGTTCAGTTACGAGATATAGCAATTTTATACAAGGAGATATCATGGCAGTACCAAAAAGACGCGTAAGCAAAACCAGAGCCGCTAAAAGAAGAACGCACTACAAGTTGACTCTTCCTAAGCCGGTAAAAGATAAAGACGGTACCTGGAGAATGCCGCACCACGTCAACAAATTTACCGGAGAGTATAAAAGCTGACGATGGTAAAAATCGCCATAGACGCTATGGGCGGGGATTTCGGTCCCTATCCCATAGTCGAAGGTACGCTATTGGCTCTCAAAGAGCGCAGATTCGAGGCCGTTTTGGTTGGAGATCCCCAAAAGATTTCCGCACTGATTCCCGATGAGTTCAAAAAGAGGGTCAAAATCGTATCGGCTGATGACGTTATAGATATGTCCGACGCGGCCACCGATGCTCTTAAACGAAAAGAGAGCTCTATCTACAAGGCCGTCGATCTGGTCAGGTCCAAAGAGGCTGACGCTGTAGTTTCGGCTGGTCACAGCGGAGCTACCATGAGTCTTGCCACGCTTAGGATCGGGAGACTAAAAAATGTCAGCAGGCCGGCTATTGCCACCTTGATGCCAACTTCGAAAAACAGAAAGAGTCTGGTTCTTGATGTGGGCGCCAACGTGGACTGCAAGCCGGAGCATCTGTTTGAGTTTGCCGTAATGGGCGAGGCCTACGCCAAATCCGTTCTTAACAATCCCTCTCCTAAAATCGGTCTGCTCTCCAACGGCGAAGAGGAGAGCAAGGGAAACGAACTTACGAAACAGACCTTTGAACTGATGAAAAAACTTCCCGGATTTATCGGAAACGTAGAGGGAAACAATATTTTCGACGGTTCAGTAGACGTAATAGTGT
>JAMONM010000100.1 GCA_027065825.1 Campylobacterales bacterium
GGTTTTACAGGCAATATCGTGTTAAAAACCGCTGAGGGCGTCGCCCAGACGATAGGCGGTTTTATGAAGGAGCAGATAAAAAGATCCCCGATCAGGATGGCCGGAGCTCTTTTAATGAAAAAGGTTTTTAGAGCCTTGAAAAAGGAGATCGACTATTCCGAATACGGCGGAGCCCCTTTGATAGGCGTAAAAGGCTGCACCATCATCAGTCACGGAAAAAGCACCCCAAAAGCGATAAAAAACGCCATATTTCAAGCTATTGGATACGTGGAGTCCGGTGTTAACGACTCTATCGAAAAGAGACTCGAAGAAGTGATTTAAAAGGATAGAATGTGTATGCCGCTTTCAGATCGGTCGGCTCTTATGTTCCCAAAAACGTGATGACTAACGAGGATCTCGAAAAGATAGTGGAGACCTCGGACGAGTGGATCACAAAGAGGACCGGAATCAAGACCAGATATATAGCGGATAAAGATGAATCCACGAGCGACATGGGAGTCGAAGCGGCCAAAGTGGCTCTGGAGAGGGCCGGTATAGAACCGAGTCAACTGGACATGATTGTCTGCGCCACTATTTCCCCGGACTATTTTTGTATGCCTTCTACCGCCTGTATGATCGCAAAAAAGCTGGGAGTGGCGAATATACCGGCTTTTGACATCAGTGCGGCCTGTAGCGGTTTTATATACGCTCTTGCCATGGCCAGATCCTTTGTAGAATCGAAAACGGCTAAAAACGTATTGATTATTGGAGCCGAAAAACTCAGCGCGATAGTCGATTATACCGATAGAACCACCTGCGTACTTTTCGGCGACGGAGCCGGGGCCGCCATTATCGGCGCTACCGAGAACGAAAATGAGGCTATTATCGACGTCAATATCTCTTCTGACGGAAACTATTACGACTACCTTATTACGCCGGGATGCGGTACCAACAGGCCTTGTAGCGGCGAAACTCTAAAAGAACACGCCTGTTTTATGAAAATGAAGGGTAACGAAACTTTCAAGGTGGCTGTCAAAACGTTGACGAACGACGTCGTGGAAATTTTGAAAAACAATAATATAGAGAGTTCACAGATTGATCACTTTATTCCTCATCAAGCCAACTACAGAATTTTGAACGCAGTTGCCCAGGCTCTTAAACTTAAAGATGAACAGCTGGTTATTACGGTCGGCAAATATGGCAACACATCTTCGGCTTCTATTCCTATGGCAATGAACGATCTGTACGAAGAGGGCAGATTAAAAGCCGGCGATCTTATGCTGCTAGACGCTTTCGGAGGCGGATTTACGTGGGGTAGCGCCTTGGTGCCTTTTGCTCCTCGAAAAACGTCGTAGAGTTTATTATATTTTAAGCCCATATCATATATAATTCTGGTTCGATTTTCGGGCTTTTGGGGTTGAGTTTCATTGACCTTGACAGGTTTCGAGGATTTTAGTATAATTTCGTCCCTTTAAAAGAGAGGGGGGGTAGAGAGTTGCGCAGGTATAGCCTGGTTGAGGGGGTTGTATCT
>JAMONM010000101.1 GCA_027065825.1 Campylobacterales bacterium
GACCTTCAAAGGTGTGGGAGCGCAGTGCTTCGAAGCTGTCGATTTGGTGGAGTGCTATCTCCCTGGCGATCTTGCCTCTGTAAGCCTTGGCCCAGTGGCTGATTACTTTGCCGTTTTTTAAAAACTTCATTTTTACGCAGTATCTTGGCTTATAAAACTTTTCATAGTAACCTGCGCGTAGATCGAGCACCTCTGCACCGAGCTCGAGCTCTTTGAGTCGCTCTTTGTAGTATTTAGCGACATCGATATCGCCTACTTTTTCACCCTGCTTGAGTTTGTAAAAGGGGATGAGGTCGTTTGCACAGAGCACTCCGAAGAGATTGGAGAAGATGATGAGTCGATCGTCTAAAAAGGCTCGCGCCTCTTTAGGCAGAGTTTCGTAACTAAGGTGCTCAAAGGCCACGCCCCTGTAGCGAAGTATCGCTTTTAGTGTGGGAGAATTAAAAATATCCACTTTCGCTGGCTCTTTCGTGCCAAAGAGTCTAAGGGCCGCTTCGCCTCCTTTTTTGATGATATCCTCGTAGATTTGCAAAAGCTCGTTTCGATCAGCATCGAAACAAAATCGCATGCTGTCTTTATCACCTCCTGGGCATTTTGATTCGCTTGGCGCTAATAATATTTTCATAAAATCTCCTTGAGTTTTTCGCAGTCGAAATTGAACCGAAACTCCGCCTCTTTGAGGTAATAAAAGAAATTTTCCCTCTTTATTCCTCTAAATTTTTTAATGAACTCTTCAAAATAGAGCCAAAAGCGCTCTATCCGCGCGGAGGAGGAGCCTGAGACCTTTGAGGTTCTGAGGAACTTTTCAAACTCTTTGTAATATAGACTTTCCAGTTCGTCTTTTAAAAAGGCCAGTTTGTATCTGGAGAGATCCGGCATCATCAAATTGTAAATTTTGTTGTCGAATTCAAAAGTTAGAAAATTGTAGGCATCGAAAATATATTTTTTATCTTTTCTTTTTGAGTTTTCGAGATAGATATACTCTTCGTAGGCCGTAATCGACTCTCTGTTTTGGTACTCTTTTTCCATATATATCGCGATGGTCTTTCTGAATTCGTCATATCTCTTTTTTACCGTAACATAGTGTAAATTCGCTGTTTTCGAGCACTCCAGGGGAGTTAGGTTTTTGCAAAAGCACTCTATGATTCTGTTTTCGCGTTCGATTTTTGAGGGGCTGATCTTTTTTTTGCATTTTGCGCATTTTAGCTTTTTATCCGCCAGTATATATAGTTTTTCGAATCCGCAAAAAGGACAGCTCTTTAGCAAAACAGCACCTCAAAGATATTTTTGTTTTCGCTGTGGTAGTATCTCAGACTAAAGCGATGTTTTTCCAAGATGGTCTCTGTAATAGTCAATCCCAGTCCGTGCCGGGAGCGTTTTTGATCCACCTTAAAGGGACCGCTCTTTAGTTCTATCTTTTCGCCGTAGCTGATAACTGAAAGAGTTCGGTTTTTTGCCACTATTTTTATGGGAAAGGCTTTCGAGTATTTTAAACCGTTTTCTATCAGGTTTTTAAGAGCTATCGACAAAAGCTCTCTGTCGGCGGTTACGGTAAAGTTTGTTGAATCTATTTCGATTTGGGACTCCTCGTCGATGCGGCATTTTTTTAGCGCTTCCACCAAAAGGGTCTCTATCTCCACTCTTTCCGGATTCAGGTTGGCGTTGCTTATGGTGTGTAGTTCCAAAATCCTTGTCGTCAATTTTTCTATCTCTTTCAAAGAGTCTTTTAATGCGGCGATATCCTTTTTTTCCAGTGCGAATCTCGCTTTTGCCAGAGGGGTTTTCAGCTCATGGCCTATGAATTTTAGCAGATTCTCCCGTTCGTTTATACCCTCTTCTATTTTTTCGGCCATTTCGTTGAAGCTTTCGGCCATCTGTCTTAGTTCCGCGTCTCCCGTCGGCTCGAGTCTGGTAGAGAATTCTCCTTTTGCGAACCGTTCCATTTTGGCAGAGACGTTTTTGATCGGCGATACGATTTTTAATACCATCAAATAAATAAACATTAGCAAAAGAATATCGGCGCCGAACAATAGGAGGGAAACCGTTCTTTCTTCTTCGAAAAGCCGCTGAATCGGATCGAAAAGTATCAGCTTTTGATCCATATATTCTATTATTAAATAGTAGTTTCCCTCCGAGCGTACAATCGCATATTTTCCAAAAAGCATATCGTGACCTCGAATGATCCGTTCAATTTTCGGCGTATTCGGTACGGTTTCGAATTCGAGGGTTTTTATCTTTTTTTGCAAGAGATTGTTATTGGCGTCGGCCAGCGGCGGTAGCAGCTCTTTTAGCGCGAAAAGGTATCTTGAGAGAATCAGCTTTTCGTTTTTTTTGGCCGTTACGGATTCGGTCCATATCGCCAAAGAGACCATAACGGCGAGACTGATCAGAAACAAAAAGGTAATTTTCTTTCTTATGCTCATTCGAATCTGTACCCTATACCCCACAAAGATTTTATATATTTCGGTTTTTTGGGATCGTCGCCGATTTTTTGCCTGATGTTGCTGATGTGCATATCTACCGTTCTTCGCCTAGTTTGAGGGTCCAAAGAGGCCAGGGCTACGATCTGTTCCCTGGAGAGCGTTTTGCCTCTGTTTTTTATCAGGGCCAGCAGAACGTCGAACTCCGCTTTGGTCAGCTCTATTTCGTAATCCTCTATGAATATTCGTCTGTTTGCTTCGTCTATCGTCAGGTCGCCTATTTTGTATAACGTACTTCTTTGTCCCCTTTTTAAGGCCGCCTCGATTCGCAACACCAATTCTCGCGGATCGTAGGGTTTGGCCAAAAAGTCTTCGGCCCCCAGTTCGAACCCCGTTATTTTGTTGCCGATGTCCCCTCTGGCGCTGGAGATGATTATGGGAATGTCGGCGATCTTTTTCATCTCTTTGTATAGATCGAATCCATCCATCTGAGGCAACATCAGGTCCAAAACGGCTATATCGAAACGCTCCTTTTTGAGAGCTTCCAACGCTTCGCCGGGCGTAGAGCAGGCGAAGCAATCCATGTGAAATCTCTCCAGGTACTCTTTGATAAGTCCCTGCATCTGCAAATCGTCCTCTATGAGCAAAACTCTATTCAACTTCCCACTCCTCGATATACTCTATAAACTCTTCTCTCTGTTTAGGAGATAGGATTTTGTGAATTTCGGAAAAAAACTCGGCTTCTTCTTTTGCTATTTTGTTTTTTAGTTTTATGCTCATTTTTAAAAAGGCCTCTTTGGGGAAACTGTTTTTTGGAAACTCTTTTTTTAGCCACTCCTCCAGTCTCTCCTCTTCTTCGTGGATCTTTTTTAGGTTTTTTATATGCTCTTTTAGAATCTTTTTTACCGTTTTTTTCTGTTTTTGGTTCAGGTTTAGATAGCTGAGATCTTTCGGAATATGGTGCCTCTCTTTGTAATCATCGTCGGATAGCGCCGGTAGGAGCGCCAGGATAAAGGCTATCGCTATTTTTAGCATTTATGCCTCCGGAACAGAGATTTCGTTGTCTTCTATGAGCCCTTTTTCCACTCTTTTGTGGCACGCTTTGCAGTTTGCCCTGCTAGTAATTTTATCCGATTTGAATATGGATTCGTCGAACTTTGAATGTTTTTCTTTCCAGTAAGGGGTTTGTGTAATGGCGATAACCGGTTCTTTCAAAGAGGATAGGATATATACTGCGGCCTCTTTCGTAGAGTTTTCGGCGCTGTTGGATATCAAAAAACTCTCTATCGAGGCTCTTGTCTCCTCGTCCAAAGAAGCGTCATCTCCAAAGTGGTTTTCCAGATCGGCCATTATCTCTCGCCACGATTTTGACGGCAACAAAAAGGGAGGATAAAGGGTGTGGCAGCTGCCGCACTCCTTTTTAAAAAGGGAGTGCTCCTCGTACTCCTCCTCTTCGAACACGGAGCCGCTGAGGGTTTGGGAAGATGGGGCCGTTAGCGGTATTATTATCGCCAAAGAGAGAAATATGGCCGCGACTGTTTTTTGAGACACGTTTAATCTGGCATCGGCCGCGTCTATATTTTTATATCCGGTTATCATGGAGCTGTAGGTTTTTTCGTTTTTGTGCAAAACAAAATCTACCGCCACGCCGGCGATATGAATTCCGATTAAAACCAGCAAAAACTCGGCAAACAGTTCGTGAACCTCCTCAAAAACCTCCATCTTTTTGAAAAACTCGGAGTGCAAAAAGGCTAAAACCCCGCGTCCTTCCTGAATTCCGTACGTTAATATTCCGCTTAAAACCACAATGAGCGTAGTCAAAAGAATTCCCAGCATAACGAAAGCTGCCGCTGGATTGTGAGCGGGATAACTTTTTTTGGGAGCCAAAAGAGAAAACATAAACTCTTTTGCTTCGGATAGCGATAGCGGCCAGTCCGAAAATCTGGAGTATTTGGGACCGACAAATCCCCATATCAGTCTAAATAAAACGAGCACTCCCGCTCCGTAGCCTACGGCAGCGTGTATATCCAGTAATCTTTCCTCTTCGGAAGTTAAAAATAGCAGTAGCACGTATATGGCCAAAAGCCAATGAAAAATTCTCGTAGGCAGAGTCCATATATAGGCTCTCATCTCAATCCTCCCATCGACCGTAGCCCGGAATCACGATCGCTTTTTCCTCGTATAATCCCGGTGCGGCGTCTGTATGACAGGCGCTACAGTTGGCGAAACTCTTTATTTTTTCGTTTTTTACCGCGTTTTTGTCTATTTCTTTATGCTCTTTTTTGAAATAGGGTAGATCGGTGATTCTAACGGGGATATCCCCTCTGTCGGACGAAAGTGCGAATTTTTTCGCCTTTAGTTCGGTCTTGTCGCCGGCGTTGGTTATTAAAAACTCCTCTATCGATTCAAGATCTTCGCTCTCCAAAGACGCGTCGGTACCAAAATGATCCTCGAGATTCGAGACTATCTTCTTCCAGGATCGTGAGGGCAGAAATTCCGGCTGATATGCAAAGTGGCAGCTGCCGCACTCTTTGATATATAGCCTATCCTTTATATGTTGCGCTACTTTTATACTACCATCTTTTTTTTCAAACAGTCTCTCAAAAAACGAATCGGCGTAGAGCGCCGTACAAAAGATGGCAAAAACACTCATCAGGATTTGCGGTTTCATAATCTGCTCCTTATTGATTTAAAATATATGTCAAAACGTCTCCCTTCTCTTTTGGGGAGCCCTCTTTGTTGTATACGTCTTTGAAATTTCTCTTTAGCCACTTTTTCACATCTTTGAGGTTTTTGAGTCTTTTTTTGTTGACTTTCGGTGAGAGGGGTTCGATCTCTTTGCCGGTGAAAATGTTTTTGCCGGGTTTCGTCAGATCCTCCGTATGGCAGCTGGTGCAGGCTATTTTTTTGCCCCGTTTTCCTATACCGTAGGTAAAAAATATCTTTTTGCCGCGCTCGGCGCTAAAGGCTTTAAAGTTCGGATCCTCCTTTTTCGCCTCTATAGCCAACTCTTTTAAATAGTTCTCTATTTCCGAGGCGTTTGCCGCTACAAGGATCAGCGTGGCTATCAAAAGGGCTCTTTTCATTTCGGCCTCCTTTCGTTTTCTTTATTATATGTTTGAAACTGTCAATAAATAAAGGTATGTTTTATTGACAATTCCTTGAAAATTTAGTTCCGGTTTTATACAAGAAAAACTTTTTTTAATGATTTTTTCAATTATAAAAAAATATAATTTCGACTATATGAATGAATATACATTCACTTTGGGAGGTCTGTTATGAAATCTGTTGCGGCTCTCTTTTTGCTGCTTATAGCGGCGGTTTTGGCACACGATACCTGGATAGAAAAAGATGGCGACGTATATACTCTGCGTTACGGTCATCTCGATTATAAAGGCTCTCACGAAGGGGTTCGTGAAATACCTTACGATCCCAAAAAGGTTGTAGAGGCTGTCTGCGCCAAAGGAGAGATAACCGAAAAAGTGGAGTTTGAAAGAAACTATCCCGTGAGGGTTGAAAAAAGATGCGACGAACTCTATTTTCTAATGGATAACGGATATTTTACGAAAACCCCTTACGGAACAAAACCCGTTACCAAAGACAAGGCGCGTATGGCCGTATACAGCTGGCACAGTATAGAGAGCGTAAAATATGTGAACCGTCCTGTAAAAAGAGCTATCGGAAGATCGTTGGAGCTGGTTTTCGTTTCAGATATCCCAAATACCAAAGAGAAAGCGAGGCTCGAATTGATGTTTGACGGCAAACCGGCAAGAGGCGTCGTTTCCTATTTCGGCAAACCGCGCGGCTACAGCGGCTCGGAT
>JAMONM010000102.1 GCA_027065825.1 Campylobacterales bacterium
ATCGAGCACATAGTCCCAAAAGTTCGTTTTTGTGTAACTTGTGGTATTGTATTTTCCCTCCAGTGAAGGCGCGGCTTCGTAGGTGACGGTTACGCCAGAAGTGACTATTTGGGGCTCTTCGCCTCTTTTTATCAGTTGAGCTACGAGAGTGTTGTATGGAGGCAGAATCGAAAATACCGAGTAGTCATCGTCCATACAGTGCATCCCCAGATCGTTCCACGCGATCAGGGTATACTCTTTGCCGGTATCGGGATAGACCGTGGTATATTCATCCTCTTCGTATTCATCTTCGTACTCTTGGACCTCTTTTTCTATCTCGTCTTTTTCTTCTTCTATTTTAGTTAGGGATTCTAGATAGTGTTCGTACGCTTCGTTTTCGTCTGCGATCTCTTCGGCGGCTCTTTCCAGATAGCTCTGTAATATGGCGGTATCTAGCTGCTGATCTTCGTCCAGCCTAAGAGGAGGTTTCGAGTTCAACAGCTCCCTTAGAGCGTCGCTTATCGTTATACCGTTAGTGGCGTTTAGATCCGTATCGGCCGATATCAAGAATCTAACCATGTTCAAAATTTTGGTATCGTTGATATCGGCTACTATCGTACCGGTTTTGTACTCGACTATTTTGCTCGGGGTGACTATGTAGTCCGCAGCCGTAGGAGCGGCTTCGCCGACTATCACGTTTCCTATTTTGAACGTTACGATTTCGCCGTTTTTAAAATAGAACCTACCTAGTTCGTCGGTAACGCCCGAGGTTCCCAAAGAACCGACATACTCCAGACCGGAAACTCTACTGTCGATGAAGACTCCGGCGTTTGCAGTAGCAGTGGGATTCGTATCGGTGGCGGTCGATGCGGTGTCGCCGCCTCCCCCGCCGCCACATCCGCCCAGTATCAGGGCCGTCGTCGCCGCCGCTCCGTATAGCAGAGCTCTTTTCATGATCTCTCCTTTTAAAGTTTCTTTCATTTTGGAATATTAAACTATGAGTATGAATTTTTTATGAAAGGATCGTTCGGTTGCTTATTTTACTGGTTGATGACAACGGCGAGCTTTTGTACTCCCTAAAAAGAGTCCTGGAAGGGGAGGGTTTTACGGTTGCGATAGCCGAAAACGTAGAGTCGGCGCGCGAAATTTTGGAAGAGCAAAACGTCTCGCTGATGGTTCTGGACTGGATCTTGAAAGAGGAGAGCGGAGTAGATTTTTTAAAAGAGCTCAGAAAGGATGGCTATAGCCTGCCTGTTTTGATGCTCTCTTCCAAAAGTGAGGCGTTTGACAAGGCGAGGGCACTCAACGAAGGGGCCGACGACTATCTGCACAAACCCTTTTCCAATCTTGAACTAATAGCTAGAATCAGGGCGTTGTTAAGAAGAGACTCCACTACCAAAAGCGCCGTAATAGAGATAGGAGGAGTCAGAATCGACTCAATATCCAGAGAGGTGTTCGTAGATGGAGAAGAGATAAATCTCTCTCCTAAAGAGTTCGAACTGCTGGAGTTTTTGATGCAAAACGCCGGCAGAGTATTGACGAGATTTCAGATTATGGAGCATCTAAGCAGAGATTTCGATTTTAGAGGCAGCAATATAGTGGACGCACATATAAAGAATCTGAGAAAAAAAATCAAAAAAGATATCATAAAAACGGTAAGGGGAGTGGGTTACACTCTCAAGAGAGTTTGATCTTGAATATGGCTTTTGTCCCTTTTCCTATTCCCTCGCTGTGCAACGAGAGCTCTCCGTTTAGCAATGCGGCGAACTTTTTCGCTATGGAGAGCCCCAGTCCTATGCCCTCTTTTCTGTTTCTGCCTTGGAAAAACTCCTCGAACACGTTCTTGACATCCTCTTTATCCATGCCGATTCCCTCGTCCGTTACGATCAAAGATAGAGTCTGAGCCGTTTTTTCGCTGTAGATTTTGATATCTCCTTTTGGAGTAAATTTTATCGCGTTTGATATCAGATTGATTAGTACCATCTTGAACAACTTTGGATCGGTGTTTAGAAAAATATCTTTTTCCACTCTGTTATATATTTTCAAACCTTTGGCTTCCGCTACCGGATTTAGAATATCCAGTACCTCTTCCGTGAGAGTTTTGATCTCATGTTTTCCAAACTCCACCTCGATGGTACCGGAGTCGGCTTTGGCGATCGTTAGGATATCCTCTATGATTTTTAGCAGATGATCGGCGGAACGCTCTATTTTCGCTATCGTCTCTATTTCGCTCTCGCCGAGAGAGGAGTTCGACATAAGGTATTGCGAGAGACTCAAGATCGATCCTATAGGGGTTTTTAATTCGTGCGACATTGAAGAAAGGAATGAGGATTTGGCCTTTAGGGTCTCTTCCAGTTTTTTTGTCAGCTCGATTCTCTCTATCTGCAGTGATATCATTTTTGATACGGACTCCAAAAATCTCTCCAGATCCTTTAGACGTTTTTGGGGGGAACGTATATATATAGCTCCTCTGCTCTCTTTTGAATCCTTTCCTTTGCCGAGCTCTATAGGCACTACGTAGTCGGCTTCGTAGGGAGGGTATTCGACGAACTCCACGTCGGGCGTCTTTAAGAGCCTTTTTAGCTCTCTGGTAGCCACAGTTATCGTGGCATAGGCCGAATCGGTTTTGGTGATGGTATTGAAAAACTCGATTAGGTCGATCAGCGACTCTTCGTACTCTTTGCTTTTTTCTTCGAGACTTTTTATGGATTCGTCTGTTTTGGAGATCAGACGATTAAAGATTTGGGTTAGTCTGCCTATTTCATCATTTGAGGTTACGGCTATCTGTTTTGAGTAGTCTCCGGTTTTGATTATGTAATCGGCGGTCTCGTATAGCGATTTCAATGGGGATAGAATGTTTCTGGATACGAAAAACAGAAAAAGCGTAGTTAACGCTACCATAACGGCAAAAACTATTCCCATGAGCGTTTGAACGTGGTTTATCGTGGAAAAGGCGATACTTTTGTCTACCGCTCTATGTAGGGTTATGTAATCTAGCGGCGGAGGCAGTTTTTTTGAGATCTCTATCGTATCGGAGGGTATTTTTACCGGTTCGAAATCTATAAAATCGGAGGTAAGCCACGAATAGATGCCGTTTGCGTTGCGTAGACGATAGGATAGGTTTTTGAGAGGATATATCGTCGTTAGATATCCTACGGTTCTGTTTTGCGGACCCATTTTGATCGGATAGTTTATAAAAAGATACTCTCTTAGCGTCTGCGTCTCTCCGGTAACCGAGGGCAGTTTTACCTCCAGCCCCTCTATGGATGCGGCTACTGTTTTGCCCGCGGCGTCGCGGGCTACGAAAATGATCTCTTCGCCTAGGTCTTTGGCTTTTTTCCGCAAGATCGTGGCTATACGCCTGTCGATATCGTTTATTACGATATCTTCCATAACTTCCAAAGAAGCCATAAAAGAGCTCTCTTTTTTTAAAAACTCGATATATTTAAAGAGCTCTTTGGTATCCGATGACATTTCGCTTTGGAGGCTTCTCATCTCTTTTTCGAGAAGGATCTTTTTTTCGTAGTTGAGGATATAAAGATATATAAAACCGTAGCCGGCCATTATTATCAAAACGAAAGTCAAAAAGATTTTTGTTTTGATGGAGAGGTTTCTCATCTGTCGCTCTCGTAGAGTATTTTTAGGCCGAATTCTTCCGCCGTGGTTTTGTCCAGATAACCCAAAGAGTTGTCGACTTTTTGCAAAAAAAGCGCCACGGCCTCTTTTGATTTTAGAACCTTGGGCGGTCTGTGTCCCATATAGTGGCTCTTTAGCCAGTATCTTTCGAGTTCGGTACGCGGCATATTGAGAATATTTTTTTCAAAGCGAGCTCTAAGCGGACTTTTGCCGGACATATTTATCGGATAGATCTTTTTGCCTTTTAAAAATCTGATTTTGTCAAGATATATCTTTTTTATCATCTTTTTGGAAAGCGACGATACCGGAAAATTTGAGTTTGCGGCCACTACGAGATCCCCGGCCATCGAACAACCGCATAGGATCAAAAGTAAGATGACCGCCTTGGCTTTTTTCATCCCTCACCTCAAAAGATAAAAGAGAAAGAAAACAGTATCTTGTCTCTTTTTTCAAAGGAGTATCTGTCGTATTCGGCTTTTATAGCCACGTTTGGCGCGGGTCTGTATGTCAGGCCCGCCACTCCTATAGCCTCTTCCAGTTTTTTGGAATACTCCGTACGGTATCGTTCGATCCTGCCGATTAGAAAATATTTTTCGGCAAAGTTCCATACGTACTGAAAATAGATATCATAAGGCACTACCGTTTTCGAGTCTTTGCGTCTCGTGGAGGCTTCGAGAGTAAAGGTATGATTGAAAAGATCGTACCTGAGAGCGGCGAGAGCGTAAACGGAATTTGAGCCCTCTCTCTCTTTGAAATATCCGACGCTGCCTTTGTAGATTATCTCCTTTTCTATCTCCAAAGTGGCGGAGTAGTGTTGTTTGATGTTGAAATTGTTGTAGCTGCTGTCGATTTCGTCGTTGTTTTGCAAGACGATATAGAGCAGATCGTAGTTTTGATTTATAGATCTTCTATAGCATAGTCCCGAGGTCAGTTTCGGGAATGTGTTGTCGATTATATACGGATTCGAGGTGGTCTCTCTAAGAACGTTGATCGGGGTTAGGTTCCAAAAACCTACGGGAGTGTTGAATTTGCCGATTCTTATCGTATTGGCGTCGTCGATATAGTAGGTTAGATTCAGCCTTTCGATACTAAAGTTTAGATTGCTGCTTTGCATATCGGTGGGCCGGCTCTGTTCGATGTAGATATTTTTTGCTTCCAGTTCGGCTACGAAATCCCATCTGGCGCCTTCGGCATAGGCCAAAAAGGCTATATCGTCGAACAAAAAGGCTTCTTGCCGGTCACCTTTTATATATTCGGTGGATAGATATCCGCCCAGATAAAAGGGGGTTTCGTATACGGTGTATTCTTTAAAAAAATCGTCCGCCGCCAGGCGACCGACGAGAATCAGCCAAACAAGAGAAATAATGAAAAATTTTTTCATCTTCAGCCGTCTAAAAGTGGTTTTAAAAGAAGAATAATAGCATAATCGAGGATGCGGAAAAGATCCGCATCCTAATTAGTCGTCTATGTAGTCAGAGACGTTGGTGGCTCGTAAGTTGAATACCCCGTAAGCGCTAAAGACGGTGGCTTCGGCGGTGGATCCGTCAAAGCTTTCGAAAGCCACGTAGAAGATATTGTTGGCTCCGTTGTCGTCTATCAGAACTACCAGATAGTTGTCGACGATCGTCCAGCTTCCCTCTACTTTGTCACCGGCCGAGTTTTCTTCTTTGTACTCCCCATCCGCTTTTAGGGTGAATACCGTTCCGTCATCGAGCGTGAAAACCTTGTCGCCTAGAAGCGTTTTGCTCAATGGGATTCTGTTATCCACGTTGGCGTAGGTTAGCGTACTGTTTAAATCCGCCGACGTGATTCCGGATGCCATTCCGGCAGTGTTGTCCGCAAAATAGTACGCCTCAGTCAAGTTTGCATCAGCAAAGGTTATGTAAGTAACTATATTTTTGTTCACGCCCGTAAGCGGAGCCTCGTTTACCATAGTTATAACGTGATCATCGACCACAGTCCACGAGCCCGTATATGTTCCGCTTGGGTCGCTTATTTTGTAGCTTCCGTCGGGATAGAATTCCAGAGTTTTACCGTCTGGAGTCTGCAACGTTTTATCCGCCAGATCGCCAAACGTTATAGCTACTGAGTTAGGATTTAGATCGGGTCCGGTGGAGTTGTAGTCCATAATGTATGAAGATCCCGCGTCAACATCGTCGTCGGCGTTTACAAAGGCGATATATTTGGCGCTCGTTGGCTCCAGTTCCGTAAACGCTACGTATGCGGAGTAGTTCGAACTGTTTAGAACCAGATAGTCGTCTATTACGGTCCAACTGCCGGTTGCGGTTACGTTTCCGTACTCGTCCTTTTCTATATAAGTGCTGTTGGAGTCAAAGGACAAATAGGCATCTCCTCCGTCTACGCTGTAGGTTTTGTCCTTGAAATTGTCTCTACTTAGCTGAACGGCGGTCAATGTTCCGCTATATTCGTATTCGGCCTCTATTTCGCTCTCTTCGAGGTGAGTTATGAGCAAAGTGGAGTTGTATTCATATAGATCGTCGATCTCTTTTGCCAGATCTTCAAAATAGTCCGCGATCAGCTCTACCACGGTCGCGTTCCCGTCGTTGTCGTCATCCGAAAACAGTTCGTCCGGATCGGTAATGTTTAGAGT
>JAMONM010000103.1 GCA_027065825.1 Campylobacterales bacterium
AGCCGGAGTAACCGTTCATTGGGTGAGCGCCGAGCTGGATTCCGGCGAAATAATAGATCAAAGATGTTTTTACAAAGGCAATCTCGATTTTGACGGTTTTATGAAGCGTATCAAAGAGATAGAGCACGAAATGTATCCCAGGGTGATTATGGATCTTTTGACAAAGAGGGAAATTTAAAATAAAATAAGATAAAAATTATCTGAATTAGGAGAGAAAATGGGCGATATATTAAAAATAGGCAAATACGAGTTTACGAGCAGATTGATAGTGGGTAGCGGTAAATATCCGGACTTTCAGACTACATACGACGCTACGATAGCCAGCGGAGCGGAAATGATTACCGTCGCCGTCAGGAGAGTCAACATAACCGATCCTAACAAGGAGAACCTTCTGGATTACTTTAAAGATAGCGACGTTCAGTTTCTTCCCAACAGCGCCGGCTGCGTTACGGCCGAAGAAGCGGTAACCCTCTTTAGACTCGTTAAAGAGGCTACCGGTATAGACATTATAAAACTGGAGATTATAGGAGATACTCAAAAGACGCTCTACCCGGACGTTATAGAGACCGTAAAGGCGTGCGAAATACTCGCTAAAGAGGGCTTTACGGTGATGGCCTACACCAACGACGATCCGATCGTGGCAAAAAGGCTCGAAGAGGCAGGAGCGGCGGCCGTTATGCCATTGGCCGCGCCTATTGGTAGCGGTTTGGGTATACAAAATAGATACAATGTGGTTTTCGTAAAGGAGGCCGTTAAGGTTCCTGTTATCGTAGACGCCGGAGTCGGTTGCGCCAGCGACGCGGCGATAGCTATGGAGTTGGGGGCTGACGGAGTTTTGACCAATACCGCCATAGCCCAGGCAAAAAATCCGATTAAAATGGCCGAAGCGATGAAGCACGCGGTAATAGCAGGCAGACTTAGCTATCTGGCCGGTAGAATTCCCAAAAAACCTTACGCTACCGCTTCGAGCCCTTCGGAGGGAATGATACAGTTTTGATCTATTCGCGGTGATCGTAGATAGCGTTGAAACTGTCGATAAACTGCATAGGATCGACGCTTTCGCCGGCTATTTTTATCGTTAGATGCAAATGGGGTCCGGTGACCCTGCCGCTCTTTCCGGAGCGGCCTACGATCTCCCCCTTTTTTACCAGATCCCCCTTTTTTACAGATATTTCGCTTAGATGGTAGTAGCAGCTGTACACTCCTTTGCCGTGGTCGATTATTACCGTTTTTCCGGCGAGATATCTATCTTTTGCCAATACCACCTCGCCTCCGTTGATTGCCGCTATCTCCGTTCCGATTGGAGCTTTGAAGTCCACGCCGGAATGGAAGCTCTTTAGCTTGCCGTTGAATATTCTCGCGGTTCCGTATTCGCTGGTTATTTTGGAGTTTATAGGGAGAATGAACGGACCCTTTATATATGTTCTATTTGTAACGGTGTTGTAGATTTTGCTGGCCTCTTTATACTCTTTTGCCACTCTCTGTGCGATATTTTTATCATAGGTGATCTTTTTGTTCTCTACCCGCAGGCGCTCAAAAGGGTATCTTTTTTGTTTGATTTTTAGATCGATCTTTTTACCGTCTATATACAGCGTGACTTTGTTTGTTTTAGTATTATAAGGGATCGGAAAGAGGGCGATATTGTTTACGGTAGTATGTTTTAGAGACGACTCTACGGAGTTTTCGAATTTGAAAACAGCCGTCTCTCCGTTATATACAACCGCGGCGCCTAGGTAGACGGCCGCGGCGATTAATATCGGAATTTTCATAGTTTTATAATACCGATAAGATTTAGCATCATGAATACCAAAGCAATAGGGGCTACGTATCTGATGCTAAATCTCCAAACAGTGAAGAGTCTGTTTCCCATCTCCTTTTTCAATTGGGATGCGACTCTGTCTTTGTCCAGTATATATCCGACGAATACCGCTATGAGAAAACCTCCCAGGGGCAATAGGATGGAGTCGGTGGTATACTCCAGGATATCGAAGAGAGGCTTTTGGGCGACAGAGAATATATCTCCGTAGGATTTTGTATAAGACAGCAGCGCCGCCACTCCCACGATCCAGTACAGTATACTGATGAAAACCACCGCTTTCGTTCTGGTAAAATCGAATCTGTCGATAAGATATTGGACTACCGGTTCAACCAGACTGATTGCCGAGGTAATTCCCGCGAACGCCAGAGCCAAAAAGAATAGCAGGGCGAAGAAAATTCCCAAGGTACCGAAGTTATCCAGTATGGTTGGTAAAGAGATAAATACCAGTCCGGGACCCTGTTGCGGCTGAGCTCCGAACTGAAATAGAAAACTGAATATAACCAGACCCGCTACCAGAGCGATCAGGGTATCCATAAAAGTTACGATCAGAGCCGTTTTGGTTATGTTGGCCTCTTTGGGAAGCGAGGCCGCGTATGTCAATATAGCCCCCATTCCCAATGAGAGAGTGAAAAAGGAGTGGCCGACCGCCCGTACGATCGCTTCGGAATTGAGTTTGTCCCACTTGGGTTCGAACATAAAAGAAAAGGCCTCTTTAAACCCATCGAGAGTAAAGGCGTAAAGCAACAGTCCAAACAGAATCAGCATTAAAGCCGGCATCAGTAATAGGTTTATCTTCTCGATACCGCTTTTTATACCTCTTTGGACTATGTAGCCTACAATGATAACGGCAACGGTATGGAAAAATATTGAAACTGCCGGTGAATTTGATACTAGAGCTTCGAATATCCCTTTTGCTTCCTGGGTAGTTTCGGGCAGACCGGTTGTGAGGGTAAAAAGATAATAGAAAATCCACCCGATTACAACCGAATAGAAGGTCATGATAATGATTCCGTTAAATCCCATAAAACCGGCATATTTCCACCCTTTTTTTCCGGGAGGCGCCAGTTTTTCAAAGCTGCCCACCGTATCGCTTCGTCCGAGGGCGCCTATTAGCATTTCGGCCACCATGACCGAAAAACCTATAAAAGCGATAGTCACCAGATATACCAAAACGAAGGCGCCGCCGCCGTACTCTCCGGTCATATAGGGAAACTTCCAGATATTTCCAAGTCCTACGGCGCTTCCGGCCGCCGCCATTACGAAACCGATCTTGCTGAACCTCTGGATCTTCACGTTTTCTCCTCGCGTTTACTTATGGGCAATTATAGTAAATTTTTTATAAAACCCTGCTACATCGGGGGCTTCTTTGTTGACAAAGGATGCTTTTTTAAATATAATTTCATTCCGATTTGAGTTCGGGGCGTAGCGCAGCCTGGTTAGCGCACCTGGTTTGGGACCAGGGGGTCGGGGGTTCAAATCCCTCCGCCCCGACCACTCGTCAGAGTTTAGTCGGTGGGTGTAGCTCAGTTGGTTAGAGCACCAGATTGTGGCTCTGGGGGTCGCCGGTTCGAATCCGGTCATCCACCCCATACCTTGAGCCTACAGATTTTATGTGATATAATTACGCAAAATTTGCCTATGGGTCTCATGCCGGGCGCGCAGAGGACCTTCTATTTCGTTTATGCGCCCGTAGCTCAATTGGATAGAGCAACGGACTTCGGATCCGTAGGTTAGAGGTTCGACTCCTCTCGGGCGTGCCAACCGAGAGATATGCGCTCGTAGCTCAGCTGGATAGAGCAACGGCCTTCTAAGCCGTAGGTCCCAGGTTCGAATCCTGGCGGGCGTACCACTTCTTTTTTTTAATCATCCCACAACTCAGCGGGAGTGGCGGAACTGGCAGACGCGCCAGACTTAGGATCTGGTGCCGCAAGGCGTGGAGGTTCAAGTCCTCTCTCCCGCACCACGGAGCAAGTTTTTTAGCCTTATTTCAGATGCCGTATGAGTCTTTGGCGTTCTTCCGATGAAAAAAACAGTTTAAAAATCCCCTTTTTTACCGATAATCTCTAAACCGTTGGACTAATCTTAATTTTTAGGATAATATTTTTTTTAAAATCACTCTTTTAATAAATTGTTGCGGAGAACCTATATGAGAGCTATAGCCGTTATATTGTTAATTGGATCCTCTCTGTTCGCTTTTCAGGTGAAAACACCCAGTGACGTCTTTTCCTATGCGATGCTGCTTAAAAAAAAGGTGGTGTATCTGCGGCACCAGGCTGGAATAGAGAGCGATTTTCCCAACGTTCCGCCGCAGCACAACAAGTTTCCCAGACACGTTATCCAAAAGGCTCTTGAGATACTCAGCAAAATAAATCTATACAGGATATCCAAAGGGTACGGCGAGATATTCATACCGCCCTATCCCGCCAGGGAGATAACACCCAGCGACGTCTACGAGATGGTAAAGAGATTGGACGCGGAGGTTACCCCCTTTATAAAAAACGAGAAATTTCTAAAATCCCTTAGACTGATCAAGTACGAAAACAAAACCCCTAACGACGTATATAGACTGTTGTGGTCCATCTCTTTGGCCTTTGACTCCCTTTTGGGCATACACGGTTACACCCCGACCGACGTATACGCTCTATCCGAAAAGCTGGTGGAGACGGTAAAGTTCATAAGAGAGACGCAGAATATGTACGATATGCCCTCCAAGCCTCCGCTGGAGCCCGATCTGCATCCAAATCACGCTCTTTACGCCTCATACGACTTTCTCTCCAAAGTTAGAGAGTCTCAAAAACATCTTTGGATCGATCCAACCGAAGTGCCGAAGAAACCTCACAGAGTCGTAACTCCTACCGACGTTTACGACTCTTTGCAGTACAATATCGCCGAGCTGCAGAGGATAAAGTACAGATTGGGCGTAGAGAGATATTTCAAGTTAAAACCCGTCGAAGGCAGCAAAACGCCCAGCGACGTGGTTCAAAACATCAAATATGCCACGGCTTTGATGCCGCTGTTTAGTTTTGACAAGCCGTTGATCCAGTATCCGATAAGCTCCCTAAAAAAGACCCCTAATCATGTTTACGCTGTTACCGATGAAATTTTAAGGAAACTGGATATCCTAAAAAATCTAAAAGGAGCGGCGCAAAAACCGAAAACTCCCCCGTTTATTTACGGATTGAAGCCTATACACGCGTATCAAAAGGCGATTGAGGCCACCGAAAAGTCTATTAGGCTAAAGGTTCAGATGGGATTTTACCCGTCTGAAGTTCCTACTGAACCCCTTAGGGAGATAACGCCTAACGAAGTGTACGAAATGGTAATCAGACTAGACGGAATAGTGACCATTTTGCTACACAAGGCGGGCTATAAAAAGGCCGAAGAGTATATATACAAAGTGGACAAACACATACCTACAAACAAGACGCCGAGCGACGTTTACCATAATCTATGGAGAATCTCGAACACCTTCGACGTCTTGTTGGCCAGAGAGTACACTCCTAACGAAACCTATGCGCTTTCCGCGAGAATAAAAAGCAAAGTCGCCCATCTGCTGAGGGCCATGAACATCAAACACGGCGCTATCGAATCTATAGAGTCCCAAAAATTCGATCTGGACACGAAAACTCCCGCCGACGTGTTCAAAAAGAGCATAGAGTTATACGGCCGTATAAAAGATATACAAAAGCGTCTAAACATGTCCGAATCTAACATAATTATTCCGAAAGAAAAAATAATCACTCCCAATACCGTATATAACGCTCTAAGAATTATAAACGCCAGTATCAATCAGATTCTGATATACAAAAACGTAGAAGAGGAGGCGGTCGTCTATCCTATGCAGATTCCTACCGACAAGACCCCTACGGACGTGTTCGAAAATCTCATAAAGCTTCAAAAGCTGCTGCATCTGCTGTATATGGAGAATATGTATGAGAGGTAAAAAAGTCTCTCTATCGATAAAAATCGCTACACTCGTTATGATCGTTTCGCTGTTGGGTATCGCGGCGCTGGCGTATATCTCCTACACTCAGGCCAAAGAGATCTTTATGGAGCATTCGGCTCAGATACTGGCCAAAAATACGGACCAATACGCCGTATATATAAAAGACAATATAGAGAGACTGAAGTACAACATAACGATATTTACCTACAACCCCTCGGTAAAAGGATTCATGAGAGCCTATCTGGACAAATACAAATACGACGAGTTGACGAACAAGACTTTCGGACAGTACAAAAAGGATATCACCACCATTATTACTTTGATGATGAAACAAAACCCCTCCTATTTCCAGATGAGAATTATCGACGCTCAAAAGGGTAACGAAATTATCAAACTGATTAAGGAGAAAGGCAAAATAGTCCAAATCGAGAACGAGAATCTACAGAACAAATGGAAAATGGAGTATGTCCAGGATACTCTGAAATTGACCAAAAGCGATCTATACATATCGAAAATAAATCTAAACAGAGAGTTTAACGCGATAGAGTTTCCGATCAAACCTACGATAAGAATAGCAAAGATCATCTACGCCAACGGCAAAAAGGCGGGAATAGCCGTAATCAACGCAAACGTGGAGTCGCTTTTCGGGTTTGAGCGACTAAAGAGTCTCAAAGATACTAAAACCTATATAGCCAACGCGGAAGGTTATTACATTTTTAACTACTCCGATCCCCAGAAGGTTTTCGGATTCGAGTTCGGCAAGGATTTTAGAATATTTAACGACTTTCCGATTATGAAAGATTTTTACGACTCGAACAGAAAAAGTTTTTCCTATATAGACCGAGAGAACGATCAGATAATCGAGGCCAGAAAGCTCTACGTAACCCCCGAGAGATATATCGTGATTATGAAGATATCCACCGCTTCGGCTTTCAAGAACAAATCCGAGGACTATACACAGAATCTGATAGCCGTCGTGTTTTTGATAACTCTGCTGATTACGTTGATAACAACGTTTTTGGTAAATAGACTTACCGTGCCGATCAAACGGTTGACGCTGCTGGCCAACAAGATCTCAAAAAGCAGGGGCAAAGAGCATATAGATATAGACGTAAAAACCGACGACGAGATAGGCGAGCTGGCTAAAGCCTTTGAGGTAATGATAAAAACCTTGGACGAATCGAAAAAAGAGCTGGAGGATTTTGCCACGAGACTGGAAGAGGAGGTGGAAAAAAAGACCGAAGAGCTCCAAAAAATCAATAAAAACCTCCAAAAAATGGTGCAGGAGAAGGTAAACGAGATCAGAGAGAAGGACAGAGCTTTGATTCAGCAGTCCAAAATGGCCGCTATGGGAGAGATGATAGGAGCAATAGCCCACCAATGGAGACAGCCTCTGAACTCTTTGGCGATAAATATTCAGCTACTGGAGGATCTGGCCGAGGAGGGCGAACTGGATCTGGAAAAGATCAGAGAGTTTGTGGATAAAAATATGCAGACTATAGGTTTTATGTCTCAAACTATAGACGACTTTAGAAACTTTTTCAGAAAAGATAGGGAAGAGGTAGATTTTAACGTAAAGGAGGCGATAGAAAAGACAATTTCTCTGCAAAGAACGCAGCTTGAGAATCACAATATCGCGGTTGAAACCGAGTTGGAGGATATAGTAATCAAAGGTTTCAAAAACGAGTTTATGCAGATGATACTGAATCTGATATCAAACGCCAAAGACGCGATAGAGGAGCGGCGAATCAAAGAGGGCAACTACAAGGGAATAATAAAGATAGAGGCCAAAAAGATCGAAGATGGAGTAAGAATAGACATTTCCGACAACGGAATTGGTATCAAAAGTGATCTTAAAGAGAGAGTCTTTGAGCCCTATTTTACGACGAAAGAGGAGGGCAGGGGAACTGGCATGGGACTATATATGGTAAAGGAGATCGTTGAGAGAATGGGCGGCGATATCAAATTTTCCACCGGTCCGGAAGGTACCACGTTTACTTTGATCATAAGGCGGTCCGATGAAAAATAGAGTTCACCCCTATCTAAAGAGCCTGACATGTCTTTATGTGGAGGACGATGACGCGGTGAGAGACTCCTTTTCGTTACTCGTAGGTAGATATTTTAAGAAACTTCTGGTGGCGAAAAACGGAGAAGAGGGCGTAGAGCTTTTTAGAAAACATTCGCCCGAGATAGTCATATCCGATATCAGAATGCCGGTTATGGACGGAATCGAAATGGTCAGAAAGATAAAGGAGATTTCCGATGAGGTGTTCGTTCTGTTTATAACGGCCTTTAGTGACGTGGATTATCTAAAAAAGGCTATCGATCTGGGGGTCGACGGCTATATTACAAAACCGGTGGACAAAAAAAGATTGATAGAGAAACTCAACAGGTTCGCGGGTTACATAAAAAGCGCCAAGGAGGCGAAAGAGTACGCGGAGCTTTTAAAGGAGATATTCGACAAACAGCCAAACCCCACCGTTTTACTGGAAGAGGGCAGGATAAAACTCAAAAATATTGCTTTTGAATCGCTTTTCGGCGAGGTCGAGAATATTTTGGATCTTTTTGAGAGCTTGGGGATCGATCTAAACAAAAGCTATCAAGAGCTAAGGTTCGAGAGAAACGGCGTGATGATGACTCTGGAGGTTTCAATACAGAGGATAAACGACACTTTCGTTTTGCTGAGCTTTAACGACGTGACAGAGTACGAGGAGGAGATATTTACCGATCCGCTGACCGTAATGTACAACAGAAAAATCGTGGAGAAGATTCTACCCCAGATAACCAAAGAGAAGATCTGCATAATTATTCTCGACATAGACGACTTTAAAAAGATAAACGATACCTTCGGCCATCCTACCGGAGACAGGGTGTTGAAATATCTCACATCGGTTTTGAGATCCTCGTTGAGAAAAGAGGATTATATTATCAGATGGGGCGGGGAAGAGTTTTTGATAATTCTAAAAAGGGTCGAGGATACGGATACGGCCAGAAAAATCGCCGAAAATCTTAGGATCAAGATAGAGGCGGGCCGGATAGAGGGGGTAGGGCACATAACCTGCAGTTTCGGCGTCTGCTGTCTAAAGGCCGGCGACAGGAGCGAGTTCGAAAAAGGGGTTGCCATGGCGGACGAGGCGCTTTACAGGGCAAAGAGGATGGGGAAAAACAGGGTCTTTTCCTGCGTCAAAGAACCGGAGATATGATTTTGCCTATATTTTCTATTATGCGTCTGGGCTTGGAGGCGGGAGGCAGTCCCTTTACCACCGAGTCTTTCAGATATTCCAACAGCCACTTTACGCTCTGATGCGTAAACTCTTCGGAGTAGATAAAGTTCATAACCTCGAAATTGTAAAAGAGGCTCCTTACGTCGATGTTCGCGGAACCCAAAATCGTTATATCCTCGTCTACTATTACCAGTTTTTGGTGCATCATCTTTTTATAGAGTAAAATCTCTACGCCCTCTTCCAGAAGTTCTCTTAAAAAGCCTATTCTCCCGAAATCAGCGGAGGGGTGATTCGATTTGAGAGGTGTGACGATTTTAACGTCCACTCCTCTGTGCGCCGCTATAATGAGGGCCTCCATCAAAGAGTCGTCCGGAATGAAGTAGGGAGTTATGATCCAGATTCTCTTTTTTGCGAAAAATACGCAACTTAGTAGAGCTTCATAAAATGCGTCGCTTTTTATATCCGGTCCGGAGGGAACCACCTGGAGTCTGGTTCGATCCTGTACCGGAGGGGAGTTTAGATGTTTTATCTTTTCGCCGGTAGTCATCTCCCAGTCGTGGGCGAATATCTCTCTATAGAGAGATACGGCTTCTCCCTCGATTATTACGGCGGCGTCGAGCCATTTATTTCTGTCGGTTTTTGGCCCCAGGTATTCAGAACCTATGTTCATGCCGCCGGTGAAGACCTTTTTATTGTCGACTATCACCGCTTTTCTGTGGTTTCTTAAATTTATAGCCGAAGCCGGCTTTTTTGAAAATATTGGCATGAAAAATCTTAGTTTCGCTCCTGAGCGCTCTAAAAAGGAGACTCTATTTGGAAAAAGATGCAAAAATATCGATCCGAAAGCGTCAATCAGTATTTTGACATCCACCCCTTCTTTGGCTTTTTTTGCCAATTCCCTGGCGATGGCAGCTCCCGTTTCGTCGTTTTTGAAAAGGTAGACCTCAACAAGGATCTCTTTTTTTGCCTCTTGGATCATCTTCACGAGTTCGCAATAGGCCTCTTTGGAGGTTTTGCAAAGCGATATACGGTTATTAAGCGTAGAGGGAGGGATATCGCGCCTGGTTAGAATCTTTTCCACCTCGTAAAGCGGTTTGCTGTTTCGCTTTGAGAAGCGGATCGGTTTTGTCGAACGCAGTTTGCTTTTTAGTTTTCTGTTGCCGAAAAGATAGTATAAAAGCACGCCTATTCCCGGCACAAAAACTATCGCCATGATCCATCCGATCAGCGAAGCCGGTCTGCGCCGCTGCGATAGTATCTCTATGATGGCCGCGATCTCCAGCAGGGTTATCGCGTAAGCCGTATATCCGGCAGCAATCGCTATAAGTTTGCCAATTTCCATTAATCAATTATATCACGAGGATAGTTAACCGATCTTATGTTAAAATCTTTTTTACGGAGAGAAAAATGAGAAAAAACAGAGTCGAAATCTGCGTACTCTACGACAACGAAACCCTTTCGGAGGATCTCGAAAGCGGCTGGGGGCTCTCCGTATGGATAGAGACCCCTTGGGAGAGGTTTGTATTCGATGCGGCTTCTACCTATTCGGGATTGCTGAACAATCTAAAAAGGCTTGAAAAAGATCCGGCCGAGGTGGATTCGCTCTTTTTGTCCCATTTTCACTGGGATCATATTATGGGACACGAGCTCTTTTCGCGGAGTGTTTCCAATATATACGTTACCGAGGGGTTTTCGCCCCGATTTCTGGAGAAATTCGCAAATCGGGTTACCTCCGTAGGTTCCCATCCGCTTCAGATAAGCCAGGGAGTCTATTCCAGCGGAGCGATGGGAGACGAGTTGGAACACGCCATGATTCTGGATACCGCTCAAGGAGCGCTTCTGATTTGCGGATGCTGCCATCCAGGAGCCGTGGATATGGCTAAAATAGCCTGTAAAATTACCGGAAAACGGCTCTACGGAGTTATAGGCGGATTGCATCTTTACGATCTGGACGAGGCTATAGTTACCAAAACTCTTTCGGAGCTGAAAGCCCTTGGGGCAAAGCTAGTGGCTCCTTTACACTGTAGCGGAGAGGGCAGTTACGCGATAGGCAGAAAACTTTTCGGCGAGGGATGTATCAAAGCGGGCGCGGGATCGAGGTTGGAGTTTAAATTGGAGTGATTTTTTTTAAGTCGCTGTAAAATTTTCGGCGCTTTTTCAGAAATCTTTTTTTGGATCTGGCTCTCTCTTTTTCCATTTTGAACAGAATCTCGCCCGCCGCCATAAGAGCCTCCGGAGAGGGTCCGTCGCTTTTTAGTTTTCGGATGAGCAGTAGCTGCTGAATCTGCATATCCTGGTGCCTACCTAGAAGATTTTGCATTTTTTTTATCTTTTTGAGAAGATTTTCGGTGCCTTTTTGATCGAACGACGCTTTTAGAGCCTCTAATCCGTAACGGATGGTTTTTAGTTCTATTCTGAGTCTGTGCAATCTTTTTGAGTCGCTCTTTTTGGAAAGCGAGGCCAAAATCTTTTTTACTCTTTTTAATTTCGGCTTTAAAGCTCTGTATGCGGCGATCATTACGAGAGTTTTTGACTCTCGCTCGAAATAGTTTTTGTTAATGTTTAGAATCGAGCTTTTTATTCTCTCGAAGCGCTCATCACTCAACAGCTCTTTTAGTTTTTTTCTATTTTGATCGATACCGGCTTTGAGGGTTTTTTCTATCTCCTTCTGGGCTTTTTTTAAAACCTCCGTTTCGTTTTTGAAATCCTTTGTTATATTTTCGTGCAAAACCTCAAGATCGCGCATGGGCCCTGTTTGTTCCATAAGCTCTTTTAAGGGGGAGTTTAGCAGCTCGAAGCTTTTTGGGGTAAAATACTCTTTAAAGAGTTTTACGATACTTCTGGCGCGCCGTGCGGCCACTCTGAGCTGATGTAGATCCTCCGGATCGTAAGGTCCGTTCAGGATTCTTCCTCTGTAGTACAGCAAAGCTCTAAAATATTTGTGCAAAAGGAGCGTAATCGCCTTTTGGGTCGAGTCTGTGGGTTTTATATCTCTTGATCCGTTTGTAGACTCTTGGGGAACAAAAGCCCAAACCGTTTTGTTTTTTGCCAGATAGTAGTTTGAGAACTCCGGTTTTTCGGTTACCTCTGCGACTATTAGATCCTTAAACGGCTTTTCGGGTTTATAATCGGCGGCGTTTTTTATGGAATCGAACTCGATCTCGAGATAGAAAAGTCCATTTAGTTCCTTTTTAAAACGGTCGATTTCGTACGTATAGTCTCCTATTTGGCATCTGAATCTGGTTTTGGTCAAAGAGAGGTGATCGTAGATATTCAATAGGGCGTTGAACTCCTTTTTGGATATATTTTTTTCCTCCTCCTCTCTTTTGAGACCTTCGCCCCGTTTTTTTGTTAGAGTGAACTCTTTGTCCGTTTTTCTCAGTCTGATTTTGCTCTGTAGGAGGTAAAACTGTTTTATAGGGATCTTTTCATACCCGATAGAATATTTTTTTAGTAGATTTTCTATGTTGAAAGGCTTTAGAAGAAACTTGCGCTCTATTTCGGTTTTCATCCCTAAGACTCCCGTCCGTTTTGCCTATTATACAACAAAGAGGACGGGAGAGGGGTTCGTTAGAGTCTCGACTCGTATCTTCGCAGCATCCAGAGCCGTCTGAGGGCTTTCTTTCTGGCCTTGATTTTCTGCTCTTTTCTTATTTCCGTAGGGGGTTTGTAGAATCTGCGGGCTCTGGCCTCGGTAACGATGAGGTTTCTATCCACCTGCTTTTTGAACCTTCTGTAGGCCTCTTCGAAACTCTCGTTAGGACTGACTACGATGCCGGGCATATTTAGTCTCCTTGAGAATTTTTGAAAAATTTAGATGAAATTATAGCAAATTTGCCTGAAAATTAAAGGCTAAGCTGATATAATTTTCAAACTCTTGCAAAGGAGAGAGATATGGCCTATTACAACTGGATTTTGGCTTTTCACGTAATCAGTTTCGTCAGCTGGATGGCCATGCTGTTCTATCTGCCGAGGCTGTTTGTCTATCATAGAGAGTTTGCGGACAATTACGATTTTGTAGAAGTGGTAAAAATCCAGGAAAGAAAGTTGTACTATTTTATAGGAGTGCCTGCTTTTTGGGCAACTTTGCTTAGCGGTTCGGCCATGTTGGCTCTAAATCCGGCGCTGTTTAAAAGCGGCCTTTGGTTGCATATAAAACTAACGGCCGCTTTGGGTATGGTAATTTATCATTTTAGTCTGGGCTATTTTAGAAAAAGACTGGAAAAAGATGAATGCGTAAAAAGCGGCAAATTTTTCAGGGCCTATAACGAGGTGCCTACGATTTTGATGATAATAATAGTGATAATGGTGATAGTCAAACCGATATGAGAGCGGCCGTTTTTAGCGGAGGCGGAGCCAGATGCGCGGCGCAGCTGGGATATATGCAGAGACTTTACGAAAAGGGAGTGGAGTTCGAAGAGTTTGGCGGTTCCAGCGGCGGCGCCGTAGTTGCGGCGATGTTGGCGGCCGGTTTCGAGCCGCTGGAGGCTTTAAGTTCTATTTCGCAAAAGAGAGTTTTAAGGTACCTAAAACCGGCCTTTTTTAGAGGCGCCCTCTTTGATTCCGGAGCGCTTAGGGTTCTTTTTGAAGAGCTTGGTATCGGGTGTTTCACCACTTTACGCAAGAGTCTATTTGTTACCGTTTGTGATTACGAGAGTATGGAGCCGAACTATTTGCGTCGGGGAGATCTTTGTAGCGCGTTGGCTGCCTCTTGCGCTTTGATGCCGATATTTTCTCCCCTCCAAATAGGGGGACGTTCGTATATCGACGGCGGTTTTGCGGATAATCTTCCCGTAAGAGGCGTCGAAAATTCACGGGAGATTTGGGCTTTTGACGTAAATCCTCCATACGAAGGGGGCGGCGGTTTTTTTCGAAATTTTAAAAGAGCCTGTTATATTGCGTTTAATTCGGGCTCCGTTTTAGCGGCTAAGACGGCGCAAAGATACGTTTTGATAAAAGAGTGCGTCCGTTACGGCATATTTTCGTTTGAAAATCTGGATAAAATATATATGCTCGGTTACGACAAGGCGATTAAGGACGGATTATGAGAAGATTGAAAAATATATGGGAGAGATTTGTAGACTCTAAAATCATTCCATACGTGTTCGAGTGTTCCAAACATCCTATGAGATTTATAGAGTTTCTCAGGGCAAACAAGGCTTTTGTGGACGGTTTGGATCCCTCTATGACCATTCCGGGCTTTAGGCTGAATATTTTGAGACTCTATATAGTCTATTTTGTGTTGTGGAACATGATAATCATTCCTGCTTCGTTGATATTTCACGCCTTTTTGGCGAAACTGGACTGCCATTTATCGATAATTTTGGCGATCGTGTTCACTTTGATATTTTTCGCCACCTTTCAGATATTCAAAGAGTGGCTTATTAACAGAGTGGCGGAAAAACAGATCCAAAAAGCTTGGCAAAACCATCTGCCCCATTTCGAATATAAAAGATACAGGCACAAACTGGCCCAGCTCTACGCCGAGGCGGCGGACAAAGACATACCCAAAAGCCAGATAGAGCGATTCGTCATCGACAGATTGGTGGAGTCTTAGACTCCCAGAGGATCTTTTTGCCAAAACCCATAGAGTTGTCGGTATATTTCGTAAAGGCGATCTCTATGCTCCACAGAGTCAGGTCCCGTTTGGAAGCGAAAGGAAAACGTTTAACATAGAGCCGTTTTGCCGTTAAAGGATTTGAGAGCTTTAGACATCCTCTGAACTGGACCCCCTTTATGGATAGGACCTTCAAGGCGTTGACGGCAACGGTACCGGCTACCGATCTGTTTTTGAGGGCGCATCGCATATGGAGCGTCTCTAAATCGGAGGAGAAGAGGAGTATTTTTTTTGCCGGATCGAATGCGTAAAACAGCGATGCGGCGTAGGCTCCGCTATCGCAGCATACCGCCAAAGAGAGCAGATGCTCTTTTTGTAAAAAAGAGGCGGTTTTGGACTCAATATTTTCCTGTTGCAAGGTTATATCCTTGTAAAACGAAAAAATATCTGGTCAGTTTCGCTATAAACACCAGTATCAGAAACTTTTTCCATTCATAGCGCAAAACCCCCGCGGCGAAGGTAATCGGATCCCCTATTACCGGCGCCCAGGAGAGCAACAGAGCGAATCCGCCGTATTTTTGAAAGATAGCGGCGCCTTTTTCGAGTTTTTCCGCTTTTAGATAGCCTTTTTTTATCAGATAGTCGCCGCCTTTTAAGCCTATTACATAATTGAACAAAGAGCCCAATGTATTGCCTACGGAAGCCCAAAACAGGAGCCAGAAGGGATCGAGACCCCTATGGATATAGTAGGCCAGGGCCGCTTCGCTGTAAACCGGAAGAATAGTCGCCGCGGCAAAAGCTGAAAAAAACAGTACCGCATACTCCAAACATAGCCCTTTTTTCGAAAAATATTACCAAAAAAAGGGCGCAAAACCAATTGTTAACACGTAATCTCGCTTTTGTAGCTCGATAAAAACCTATCGAACGTCTCGTATCCGCTTTTTAGATATTCGCGGACAAGCTCTTCGGCAAAACCGTTTATCTCCTCTTTTTTTAGTAAAACGGAACTTTTTTGGGCAAAGATGCTTTTGTCGCCTTCGAGTTTTCCCCCCAGATAGAGTCTATAGTAAACCGAGACGCCATTTTCGGTTTTGACTTTTTCGGCACAGAGCGCTATCTGGGCGATATTGGGATGGGCGCAGGAGTTTGGGCATCCGTTTACGCTTATGGTTACCGGTTCTCTAAATCCAGGAAATCTGTTTTCCAGATAGAGCGAGAGCTCTTTGGCGATCTCTTTGGTTTCGCCGATGGCGAATTTACAGTATTCCGAACCGGTACATGCCGTGGTTCTCGTTCTGAAAGCCCCGACGAAAGGATTTATTTTAATCTTTTCGAGATCTTTGCAGATATCGTAAATCTTCTCTTTTTCCACACCGCATAGTATAAAGTTCTGTTTCGTCGTTAGTCTTAGGCTGTCGATTCGGTATCTTTTCATGATGTTCGCCAACTCTATCGCTCTGGTACCTTCGAGTTTACCGCCGAACAGAGAGCATCCTATATGGATACTACCGTTTTTATTCTCTATGAATCCGCAATGGTGTCTTTTGCCAAATGGCGTTATCGGAGGCTCTTTCCCGATTATGAGGTCGAAATCTGAAAGCTGCTCCAAAAACGACTCCAGTCCCATTCTCTCTATCATATGTCCCAATCTGGCTCTTTTTCTATCCGTTCTGTCACCCCTGATTAGGTACATCTTTACGATTTTTTTTGCCAGATCCACTATCTGTTCGCGCCTGATATAACCTATGAAATCGGCGAATCTTTTGTTGCTGCCGAGTCCTCCTCCCACATAGACAGCATAAAGAATCTCGCCCAGATGGTTCGTGGCCACAAAGCTAAGATCTTGAATTTCGTGGGGCATGCAGTGATTTTTACATCCGCTGAGGCCGATTTTGAATTTTCTTGGGAGATTGGAAAAGGTCCTATCGCACAACGTTTCGTTAATTTTCGACACCAGATCGGACGTATCGTCTATAGAATCGGACACTCCGTCCAAAGGACATGTGACGCAGTTTCTAACGACGTCGCCAGCGGCGAATTTACTGGATAATCCTACCGCGGAGAGTCTCGAAAAAATTTGTGGAAGATCTTCGATTTTTATATTGTGAAACTGAACGTCCTGCCGCGTGGTAAGAGCCAAACTGTTTTTCGCGTATTCTATTGAGATCTCTCCCAATGTTTGAAGTTTGCGACTATCGAGAGTTCCGCGCGGAATTTTGACTCTTAGCATAAACAGAGGATTTTCGATATCGCTGCCGACTTGAGTATAAAGTCCGTACCATTTCATTCTGTCTATATCTTCGGGATCGATCTTTTTCCCCGACGCGTATTCGTATATCCTGTCGATTACCTTTAAAGGCGGCAAGGTTTTTTTTATTCTTTCTACTCTTTGGGCTTTCGTCTCTCTCATAGCGACTCCTTTATCTCTTTGCATCCCCATTCGGGGTAGTGCTCTCTGATGAATCTGTTTAGGGCGATTTCCGCCTCGCTGTATTTTTTGGATCTTTTTGTTTCGGTACTGGCCGTATCTACTATCATGCCCGCCGCTACGGTGTTGTTGGTGATTTTGTCGATCATAATGAAGGCTCCCGTTCTTTTACAGCTTTCGTAAAGATCAAAGGCTATCTTTCTGTCCACTTCCACTTTTACCCTGGCTATGTCGTTGAGTCTCAGCGTGTCACCTTTGCTCTTTTCCCAGCTGTTCACGTCCTGTTTGTAAAAAATTTGAGCGATTTCGCAAGAGGCTTCGCAGGAGTATATCTTTAAAAAATAGTCCCTCTTTTTTAAGGGCTCTTCGTCCATCCAGACCAGCATAGCTTCGAAGGAGTCCGAAACAGTAGGTTGCAGATCCTCGCTTTTTACAAATAGTGCACCCCTGGAGATATCCAGCTCTCTATCCAGCAGCAGCGTGACGGAGCGTTGCGGCGAAGCCGTTTTTGAATCCGCAGGTAGCGAGTCGTCGGCTTTGGGCTCTATTATAGAGGATATTTTTGCATTTTTTCTCTCAGGATATATTGTAATTTCGCTTTCGCTCGATATGCTGTCTCCCAATACGGTACCGCAATAGCCTCTATATCCGTCATAGGCTCTGTTGACGTACTGAACGTCGAATCTGAAATGGCTATGCTCTTTTTCTATTTTTAAGGCGTCGAGATATTCTATTAGAGTCTCTTTATCGTACCATCTCATATTTTTGGAGCCGTATACCACGTTTTCGCCGTGCAGTGCGCTGATAGGAATGAATTTTACGGTGACGTCGTTATGTCTGTAGGGAAGCGCGTAGATCAGTTTTTCGAACATTAGACTGAAATCTTTTTTGATCAGATCAAAACGTTTTTGCGAGTAGTTTGAAAGATCCATTTTGTTTACGGCTACGACGATATTTTTTATTCCGAGCAAAGAGACCAAAAAAGCGTGTCTTCTGGTCTGGGTTAGTACCCCTTTTGTGGAATCTATCAAAATTACGGCCACGTCGGCGTTGCTGGCTCCAGTGACCATGTTTCTCGTATACTGTTCGTGGCCGGGCGTATCGGCAATTACGTACTTTTTTTTCTCCGTGGAAAAAAATCTGTATGCCACGTCTATGGTTATACCCTGTTCCTTTTCGCTTTGAAGACCGTCTACTAGTAGCGCAAAGTCTATACCCTCGCCTTTGGTACCGTATTTTAGGCTCTCTTTTTTGGCAGTTTCGAGCTGATCTTGGTAAACCGTCTGCGAGTCGTATAATAACCGTCCAATTAGAGTGGACTTTCCGTCATCTACGCTGCCGCACGTAATAAACTTTAAAAGAGTTTTTTCTCGTTGCAGTTTCAAAAAGTGTTCTATCCTTTTCATTAGAAATAACCCTCCATCTTTTTTTTCTCCATGCTGGACTCTTCGTCTTTGTCTATTGCCCTTCCCTCCCTTTCGCTGCTTCTGGCCAGAAGGGTTTCTGCGATTATCTCCTCGAGGGTTGCGGCCTCCGACTCTATGGCTCCTGTGAGCGGATAGCATCCCAGAGTTCTGAATCTGACTCTTTTAACTGTACTCTTTTTTTTGAGTTCCGATGGTACCCTGTCGTCGTCTACGAGAATATATATCCCGTTATATTCGCAGACTCTCCTGTCTTTGGCAAAATATAAGGGGACTATAGGGATTTTTTCTCTATAGATGTAGTGCCAAATGTCCACCTCCGTCCAGTTTGAAAGAGGGAAAACCCTGACGCTCTCTTTCTCTTTGATTTTTGTATTGAATAGATTCCACAATTCGGGCCGTTGATTTTTCGGATCCCATCTTTGATGCCTATCTCTAAAGGAGAATATTCTCTCTTTTGCTCTGCTTTTCTCCTCGTCCCGCCTGGCTCCGCCTATTACGGCGTCGTAACCTCCCTCTTTCAGAGCTTTTTTTAAAGCCTCGGTTTTCATTATCCTCGTATGGAGAGAGCTGCCGTGAACGAATGGATTGATGTTTAAATCGATACCCTCGCTGTTGGTATATACTACAAGATCTATTCCCAGCTCTTTGGCTCTTTTGTCTCTAAACTCTATCATCTCCTTGAATTTCCATCCGGTATCTATATGCAAAAACTTAAAAGGCGGCTTTTTCGGATAGAAGGCCTTTAAGGCCAGATGGAGCATTACCGAGCTATCCTTTCCAATACTGTACATCATTACCGGATTTTTAAAAGAGGCGGCCACCTCTCTTAAAATATAGATGCTTTCGCTTTCTAAGAGATCCAAATGATCCTGTTTCATAGTTTCTCCTTTATATGTAGTCCGCACTCTTTGTGAAGACTATCTTCCCACCACCATCTGCCGCTCCTTGGATCGTCTGGATCGGTAGGGACTCTGGTACACGGTTCGCATCCTATACTGGTATAACCTTTTTGATATAGTTCGTTTAGAGGTAGATCGTGACAGTTGGAGTATTCCAGCAAATCCTCAAAAGTCCAGTCGGCCAGCGGATTTATTTTTAAAACGCCGTTTTCGTCTTGCTCTACCGTTTCGATATTCTCTCTGGTTATTCCCTGCTCTTTTCTGAGACCGCATATCCAGGCTTTTTTGTTTTTGAGCGCCCGTTTTAACGGTTCGATCTTTCTGACCCTGCAGCACTCCTTTCTGTTTTGCAAAGAGTAGTAAAAACCGTTTATTCCGATTCTTGCGATCATACTTTCTACGTCGACCATATTCGGAAAGTAGGGGGTAATTTTAATTTTGTATCTTTCTTCGATTTTCTCCCAGATCCGATATGTCTCTTCGGGAAGCCGTCCGGTGTCTATGGTGAAAATTTCCGTTTTCGGATCGATTTTCATTATCATGTCTATCAAAACAGTATCTTCGATGCTGAAACTGCAAGCAAGAGTAATTTCGCCTCTGTATCTGTCTAAATAGAGGCGCAACAGATCCATAGATGTATCGATTTTTCCATCTGAGTATTTGACCAAATCGCTCATAATCTCTCCTTATATATGATATTCCGGCTCTTTTTTTATTTTTCCGAACTCTATTTTGTTCCATGCTCTTTCATGAAAATAATAAAGCACCATTTTTGTGACGAGTTCGATTGTCCCTATCGATGCGGCCATAGTCAGATTGCCGGTAATAAAGTAAGAGATGACTATGGTGTCCAGAGTTCCAAGGGCTCTCCACGAAACTGTTTTTACTACGCTTCTATACGGTTTTTCGTGCATCTCCCCTCCAGTTTATTAAATCTATCGAATTACTCAAGATTACATCCGTAAAAAAACCTCTTTTACCCGAGAATTTTTTTAAATCGAGTAAAAGAGGGTGTTGGAGACTCTTTGTTGGTATATTTTAAACTCCTCAAGACTCATATCGAATATCTTTTCCAACTTTTTTTGAGCCTCTTCGAAAAAGAGTTCCAGAACTTCGTTTTTGGTGGAAGTTTCGGTGACTTTGAGTTCTCCTTCGAGAGCGCTCAGTACGTCCAATATTTTTATTTCGGCCGGATGCCGGGAGAGCATATAGCCTCCGTAGGCGCCCCTGACGCTTTTTACGTAGCCGTTTTTTTTCAGGACGTTCAACAGCTGTTCCAGATAGTTTTGCGGTATTTTGGCTCTGGCGGCTATCTGTTTGATCTTGACGGGCTTGTTGAACTGATACTCTTTGGAGAGTTCGTACATGGCCAATAATCCGTAAGTTCCTTTGGAAGATAGCAGGCTCATTTAACTCTCCAGGGCATCTTTTAGGTCTGATATGAGATCATCGGCGTTTTCAAGTCCCACGCTCAGTCTGACGAGGCCAGCCGTTACCCCGGTGGCTTCTAATTCCTCGGGCTTAACCTGCTGGTGCGTGGTGCTTGCCGGATGGGTTATGATCGATTTTGAATCCCCTATGTTTACCACTACGCTAAATATCTTTGTGGAGTTGAGGATCTTTTTGGCAAAATCGAAATCGCCCACGTCGAAACTGACCAGTCCGGAAGCCATGGAGTCGGTAAAATATTTATCCACCTTCGCTTTGTACGGGGAGCTTTCCAATGCGGGATAGTTTACGCTTTTGACCTTTGGGTGCTCTTGTAGGAATCGTGCTATCTTCAACGCGTTTTTGGAGTGTTCTTTGATTCTAACGCCCAGAGTTTCGAGACCCTGTATATGAAGCCACGAGTTAAACGGCGAAGGGGCCGCTCCGATATCTCTGATCAGCGACAGTCTGATTCTGAGAGTATAAATAGGAAAGGGCAAATCTGCGTAAACCAGTCCGTGATAACTCTCGTCGGGCTCGTTGAAATGAGGGTATCTGGGATTTGATATCAGCTTTTGGTTCAATGTTTCGCTCTCTATGATCGCTCCGCCGATGGCGCTGCCTTGTCCGTTGACGTATTTGCTCAGACTGTGAACCGTTACGTCGACCCCCCATTGAATCGGATTGAACAAAATCGGAGTGGCTACGGTGTTGTCGCATATCGTAACTATACCGTGTCTATTTGCTATTTCGACAATTTTTTCGGTATCGGCTACGCTGATGTGGGGATTTGAGAGCGACTCGAAGAATATGGCCTTTGTATTTTCGTCGATCAGATCCTCCAGGTCGGATGCGTCGTCGCTTTCAAACAGTCTGGCCTCTATTCCGAATCTTTTGATTGTGTGCGTCAATAGCGTAGTTGCGCCGCCGTAGATCTTTTTGGCTACCAGTATGTTGTCTCCGCTTTCTGCGAGATTCGCAACTGCGTAGAATATAGCCGCTTGACCGCTTGATGTGACTATTGCCGCTGCACCTTTTTCCATAGCGGCGAGCCTCTTTTCCAAGACTTCGGTTGTAGGGTTGTTGAGACGGGTATAAATAGGACCCAGCTCCTTTAGTGCGAAAAGGTTCGCGGCTCTTTCCGCCGTTTCGAAATCGTATGCCGTAGTTTGAAATATCGGTACCGACATAGTGCCGTGGCACTCTTTGTCGTAACCGTAATGAAGCGCCAGAGTCTCTTTGTGCATAATTGATTCCTTTATATAAGTTTTTTGAAATTATAGATCATAGCCGGAGAAAAAGTCAAGTAAATCAATAGAGATTATAAAGAAATTGTTTCGGGATAAAAAAAATTTATATGCGACAAAGACCCGGGAGGTCTTTATTTGCTGTCGCACTTGCAGAGAGTTTTATTCTCCTTTTTGGAGGAGCATTTGCACTCTTGTTTTTTTGTTTTGCAGTCGCATTTTACTATTTGAAACTCTTTTTTGCCTTCGCAACCGTTTTTGCATTTGCAATCCCCCATCGGACACGCGTAGGCGCCTATACCTATAAAGGCTGTCATCAGAGCTAGCAAAAGAGTCTTTTTCATTTCGCATCCTTTTGTTTTTTTACATTCTAGCATTAAAGTCTATAATCATACTATTATAATATAAACTAATACAAATCGCTAAGACGCGGATAAAGAAAACTTATTTTTATTTCCGATTGAGGGAAAAGATAGCCGGAGGGCGAAAAAGAAGTCCGCTTTGATAAAGTTAACGAATCGTTAACTTTTTTTTAAAAAGCGAAAGCCCTTTTATATACTTGAATATATCAAATTCAAATACAAGGAGGCGAGGATGAAAAGGATAAAAAGACTGGATAGAAAACTCAAAGAGATTTTAATGTTGTATCTGCGGAGTTTCGAGTGATAAATCTGGTGGAGCGTACCGGGCTCGAACCGGTGACCTCCACGCTGCCAGCGTGGCGCTCTCCCAACTGAGCTAACGCCCCTTTCAAAAGCGAATGAAATTATAACAAAAAATGCTCTATTTTCCAAATTCGTAAACAAAAACCGCGACCCAGATGCCCGCCGTTAAAAACAAAGAGAGCAGTACGGCCGCCGCACCGGCGTCTTTTGCGAACTTCGCCAGTGGGTGTTTTTTTGTGGTTATCAGATCAACTGCTCTCTCAACCGCTCCGTTTATTAGTTCAACTATTAGCGGAATCAGCATAGAAGTTTGCATAATTACTTTTGAAAGCAAGGAGATATCGAACAGCCAAATAGCTACGGTGAAAACAAAAAAGAGCACCACCTCTATTTTAAAGGAGGTTTCGTTTTTGAAACTCTCTATCAGACCTTCTATGGCGTATGATGCGTTTTTTATCAGGGAATATCTCGGTCTGTTTCTCATTTTATTAAAAACTCTCTGGCCTTCTCTTTCGAATCGAAAGGCGAGACTTTAAAGATAGATTCCGCTATCTTTACCTCGTACTCCTTCTCTTTGGAAGCTTTTGTATAGGTGATGGCTATTTTGGCGGCGAGTCTCTTTTCTTCTTGCGAGGCGCCCTTGCGCAGCAAAGATACCGGACCGGGCAGCGGAGTGGTGAACCGGATATATTTGTCGCTCTTTATCGCCTGCAGCTTTTCGTTCTCCTCCCGGTTTCTGCTGACTATCAGTTTGCTCCCCTCCGGAAGCCTGAAGTGGCGTCCCCATTTTAGAACCTCTATATCTTCCAGATCGAAACTGTCGTACTTTATATGGTCTTTGATTTTAGAGGAAAAGTTTTCGTCAGTCAGCAGACATCCTCCGCCCGGCGATTCGTAGTTTTCGATTCCCCACTCCTTCGCCAGTCTCATCTGGACCTCCCTGCTTCGGCCGTGAATGTCCAGCAGTTTTTCCCTGTCTAACCAACCCAACTGTTCAGGTATCGTAGGAGGCAGCAGTTTTGCGCTGAGAGGTCTAACGATCAGGCCGTCGGCGGTACTTAGCTCTTCCACTTTTTTTAAAGCGTCGAATCTCTGGCTCATTGGTCTTTGTCCGACCACTTCGCCGCTGATTATGAAATGCGCCTCGTATTTGGGCAGCAGCGCTTTGGCTACCCTTATCATATTGGCGTGACAGTCTATGCAGGGGTTGAAATTTTTTCCGTAGCCGTATTTTGGATCGAACAGTATATCTTTTACAAACTGTTCTCTTACGTCTATTATCTGCAGTTTTGCGCCAATTTTTTGGGTAATCTCCCGTAAATAGGCCTTTTTTTTCTCGAAGGATTTTCCGCCAAATCCCGTATCGAAATACAACGCCACCACATCTACGCCCTGCTCTATAACAAGTTTCATCGCCAAAAGGCTATCCAATCCCCCGCTAAAGAGGGCCAACGCTCTGATCTTTTCACTCATTGAAAACCAGTTCCCCCCGTTTTAGTCTGTTGATATAATCTTTGTATTTTCTAATAAGAAAGCTCTTTTTTTCGAACGGAATCGGAGCTCTAACCAGCTCTCTCGTTTTCCGTTCGTAGTATTTTATCAAAAAAACTAATAGTTCCGCTTTTAGATCCTCTTCGCTGTAGCTTTTTATCTCTTCGTCTACGGCGATCTCCATCAGTTTTGGATGATCTTTCTTTCCGGAGAGCAAAAGCTCGAACTCCTCTTTGTGGTATTGAAAAAAACCGGAGTCGATATAGTCCAAAACGGTATCGATCAGCTCCGGTCTCTCAAGGAGCGATTTTATTATGGTCAGCTCTTTTGTGTCTTTGGTTTTGTTAAACCGGGCCGAGGCGGCAAAATCGCCGGATAGTCGGATCATAGCGGTATTGACAGAAAGCAGGGCCGCGGCTAGATGTTTATACTCCTCTTTGAGTATTTGCGGAAGAGTGTTCAAAAAACTCTGCGTCTCCTTGAGAGCCTTCTGTTTTTGCAAAGGATCGGATAGATCGAAGGAG
>JAMONM010000104.1 GCA_027065825.1 Campylobacterales bacterium
AGTGGATATAAATTCGGCGGCCTTGGCGTAATCGGGCGAAGAGCTCAGACCGACAACCTGATCCTCCATCTGGGCGCCTTGGAACTTGAAATACTCAATCCCCTTTTTGCCGATCGCTCTGAGTCTGACTTTCACATTTTTCGAGGCGTACTCTTCCAGCAGCTTTCTAACCGCTTTTATCGTCTGATAGTTAAAGCCGCCGCAAAGCCCTTTGTCGGCAGTTACGAAAATTATGTCGACCACCGCGGGATGTTCGATATCTTCGAAGTATCTGCTCTGTATGCCGCCTACTTTATACTTGTGTATGGAGTAGCTGATCTCGGCCAGCGTCTCGTTGATAGCCGCGGCAAAGGCTCTGGATCTTTTGGCCAGCTCCTCCGTCCTTCTCAGTTTGGCGGTGGAGACGAGCTTCATCGCTCTTGTGGTCTTTTGAGTGTTTTTGACACTCTGAATCTTTCTTTTTATATCTTTTAGATTGGCCATCTGTTATCCTTATTCGGCGCTGAATGTTGCCTTAAACTCTTCTATAGCCTTGTTCATCATCTCTTTGAGCTCATCGTCAAGAGCCTTTTTCTCTCTGATCTGTTCGAAAACCTGCGGATATTTTGTTTCTACGAAAGGATAAAGCTCTTTTTCGAAAACAGTTACCTTTTCTACCGGAATATCGTCAAGATAGCCGTTGGCGCCGGCATAGATTATCAAAATCTGTTTTTCCACAGGAAGTGGAGAATATGGAGGCTGCTTTAGAACCTCTACCATTCTTTGACCTCTTTCTAGCTGCTTTCTGCTCGCCTCGTCAAGATCGCTGGCGAACTGGGCAAAGGCCTGAAGCTCTCTGTACTGGGCCAAATCGAGTCTCAAAGTACCGGAAACCTGTTTCATCGCTTTGATCTGTGCGGCACCGCCGACTCTGGATACGGAAATACCAACGTTTATCGCAGGTCTGATACCGGCGTTGAAAAGATCAGATTCGAGGAAAATCTGTCCGTCCGTAATAGAGATGACGTTGGTAGGAATATAGGCCGAAACGTCGCCCGCCTGAGTCTCGATGATCGGCAGTGCGGTCAAACTTCCCGCTCCGAGTTCGTCGTTTAGCTTCGCGGCTCTTTCAAGAAGTCTGGAGTGAATATAGAATACGTCGCCCGGATACGCCTCCCTGCCCGGAGGTCTTCTTAGAATCAAAGACATCTCTCTGTACGCCACTGCGTGTTTGCTAAGATCGTCGTAGACTATTAGAGCATGTTTACCGTTGTCTCTGAAATATTCGCCTATCGTAACCCCGGTATAGGGAGCCAAGAACTGCAGCGTTGAGGAGTCTGAGGCACCGGCGTTTACGACTATGGTATATTCCATAGCTCCGTGCTCTTCCAGCTTTCTCACCACTTGAGCCACGGTTGACTGCTTTTGTCCGATAGCTACGTATATACAGATTACGTCTTGGCCTTTTTGGTTGATTATGGTATCGATGGCAACGGTGGTTTTACCTGTCTGTCTGTCGCCGATGATCAGCTCCCTTTGCCCTCTACCGATCGGAACAAGAGCGTCTATAGCCTTTATACCGGTCTGTAGCGGCTCGTGAACCGATTTTCTCGCCATAATGCCTGGAGCCTTTTCCTCGACGAATCTAAACTCGTTGGCCTCAATGGGACCTTTGCCGTCGATAGGCTCTCCCAGAGGATTGATTACTCTACCGATGAGAGATTCGCCCACCGGCGTTCTTAGAAGATTTCCGAGTCTTTTGACGCTCATGCCCTCTCTGATCCCCTCGCCTTTACCGAGAACGACCACACCGACCGAAGACTCTTCCAGGTTAGCGGCCATACCCTTTTCGCCGTTTTCGAACTCAAGCATCTCGCCGGCCATTACGTTATTTAGACCGTAGACTTTTGCTATTCCGTCAGCGAAAGAGATGACCTTTCCGGTCTCTTCGATATCGATTTTGATCTCGAAATCTTCGATTCTCTCTTTTATGATAGAGCTGATCTCGTCCGCTTGCAGTTTGTGTGCCACTGTTTCTCCTTTCTATATTGCTTTTAGTATATGCTCTATTATTTGCGACTTGATTCTCGATCTTGAAAAACTTATCTCTATGCCCAAGCTCTCAACTTCCACTTTTATGCCGTCAAACTCTCCCGGCGCAGGCTTGAGCTCTATCTGAGCGCCGACTCTTTTTGAGAGCGTCTGCTCGATCTCGTTGATCTCTTCCCTTTTGAGCTCTGTTTCGGAATAGACGACGCCTTCGAATCTGTTCTCCAGAAAATGGAGTCTCTCGACCAGTTCCCTGTAAAGATCGGGTATAATGGATATCCTCTTTTTAGAGGCCAAGAGCTTGACGAAATTGGTGAATTTGGCGTCGCTCTCCTTCAGCAAAGAGAGCAGAACCTCCGCCTTTTTGTTCTCCTCGACTTCGGGAGAGAGCAAAAAGGCTCTGGCCTTCTCCTCATAAAAAGCCTCGCTCAAAACCGCCAGATTCTCGGCATATCCCTTTAGCTCCTCCAGCGAAGAGCTCTCGATCAGAGCCTTGATGTACCGTTTTGCTACCAACTCCACCATTTAAGCAACCTTTTTCACGATTAGATTGACGAACTCTTTCTCGTTGATTACGATATTTTTATCCTCGAAGGTCTCATCAAGAATGTTTTTGATGACTTCTCTGACCATTTTTCTCTCTTCGAGTTCGCAGTTTTCGGCGAAAATCTTCTCCATAACCTTGAGCTCTTCTTGCAGATCGTTTTTGATCTTTTCGCTCAGAAGCTTGCTCTCTTCTTTAGCCGTTTCGATTATTTCCGCGGCCAGCTTTTTCGCGTTTTCCAGCTCTTTTTCCGCTCTGGCCTTCTCTTCTCGCGCCTCTTTCAGATGGGCTTGGACGCTTTCGAGTTTCGCGGCTATCGACGCGCTTCTGTTTTTGAAGAACTCCCTGACCTTGTCGGCCAACAGATAGTAGACTATCGCGGCGAAAATAATAAAGTTGACGGTTCTGGGCAGAATATCCGTTTCGCCTCCCCCGCCGCCGGCAAACGCCGCTACAGAAAAGATCAAAGTAAATAGGGCAACTCTTTTCACCTCTGCTCCTTAACTGAGTTTGCTAAATTTAGCTTTTAGAGCCTCTCTAAACAGCGGAGCCTGAGAAAGCAGTACGCTCTTTAGCTCCTCCTCCTCTTTGGAGAGTCTCTGTTTGAACTCCTCGTACTCCCTGGCCAGCTCAGCTCTTTTCTCTTCGATTACCTTTTGAGCGTAAGCTCTGGCCTCCTCTACCGCTTCGGCCTTCATTGCGGCGGCTTCGCTCTTGGCTTTTGAAAGAATCTCCTCGGCCTCCTCCAAAAGCTCCTGAGAGCCGCTGCTGTTCTCCTTGGCCTTTTCCATGTCCTTTCTAATGCTGTTCTCCCTCTCTTCCATAAAGCTCAAAAGAGGTCTGTAGAGCCAGTTGTTCAGCAAAAAGACAAGGACAAAGAACAAAACCGCCGTCAAAGCCACCAGACCGGCACTGATATCCAACATCTCCTCTCCTTCTTCTCTCAAATTGTTTGAGATTTTATCATATTGAATTATATATTTTTATTAAACTAATAGCTTTTTCTTAAAAATCTCTCTATAAAGTAACCAATCTCCTCATCAGAACCGAACTCTATCGTCAATCTGTTGCCCTTGACCCTAAATTTCAGTCCCGAATCCTTTAGCGCTCTCTTTAAAGGCTCCGTATCCAGTTTTTCAACTTTTTTCTCGGTTTTTTTCTCTTTTTTGACGAGTTTTTCCGTCTCTCTCACTGAAAGTTTCTGTCCGGTAATGGAATCAACGAGAACCCTTTGCCTCTCGGGATCTAGTCCGGCCAGAGCTTTAGCGTGACCGGCGGTGATCTTGCCGGCCGCGAGTGCCTCTTTCGCGTAATCGGCGAGATTGAGCAGTCTAAGAGTATTGGTAATATGCGCTCTGCTCTTGTTTACGATGGAGGCCAGTTCCTCGTGGGTGATGGAGTAGTCCTCGATCAGTTCCCGGTATGATTCGGCCAGCTCCAGAGGGGAAAGATCTTCGCGCTGAATATTCTCTATTAGAGCCATCTCCCTGAACCTGGAAGGCTCTATTTCGGCTACAATCGCTTTGATTTTCTCAAAGCCGGCCATTTTCGAAGCCCTAAGCCTCCTCTCCCCGGCTATTAACACAAAACCGTCAAGATCCTCTATGACCACAACCGGTTGCAAAAGGCCGTGACGCCTTATGGAATCGGCCAGTTCCTTTAAAGATTCCGGATCGAACTCTTTTCTAGGCTGATGAGGGTTTGGACGAATGGCTTCTATATCGAGTTCCACTATTCTGTTTTCGTCAAACTCTGTAGCCTTATCGTATGCTTCGCTCACCTCTCCTAAAATCGCGTCGAGTCCCCTTCCGAGATTCTTTCTTTTCATGCCTGTTCCAAAATCACTTTTGCCAAGGATTGATACGCCATGCTTCCCGTGGATTTGCTATCGTATAAAATCACCGGTTTGCCAAAGCTCGGGGACTCTGCGAGTTTTACGTTTCTTGGGATCACTATAAACGAAGAGCTTTTTTTATCTTTGAACAGTTTGTTTTTAAAATGGTGCGACAGATCGGCAAAAACCTGTTTGGAAAGATTATTCTGTTTACTGTACATTGTAGGCAAGAAACCTTTAATCGTCAGTTTCGGATTAATGGTTTTACGTATAAGTCTGATCGTATTTAACAGCTGGGCCAGTCCTTCCAGCGCGAAAAACTCGCACTGGATAGGGATTATAACCGAATTTGCGGCGCTGAGCGCGTTGATGGTCATAGGACCCAAAGCCGGAGGAGAATCGATAATAATGAAATCGAACTCCTCTTTAAGTTCTGAGATCTTCTCCTTTAGCACCAGTTCCCTCTGTTTGGCCTTGGAGCTGTAAAACTCCTTTTCAACGCCAACAAGGCCGATATTCGACGGAGCCAGATAGAGTCTCTCTACGGAGGTTTTTAAGACTATCTCCGAAAGCTTTTTGGAACCTATCATTACGTGGTATATATTGAATTCGTAGTCGTTCCTGCTATAACCCAGACTGGTAGTCGCGTTCGCCTGGGGATCGGCGTCAATTATCAGCACCCTCTTTTTCTCCAGCGCCAAAGAGGCCGCGAGGTTTACGGCGGTGGTGGTCTTGCCAACGCCTCCCTTCTGATTGGCTATCGTAATTATCTCGCTCATCTTAACGAATATATCCTTTTCCCGTTTATGATGACGGAGCCGTCCTCCGACAGTTCGGCGTCTTTTAGATCTTTTGTTTCGCCTTCGTGGTTGAAAACGAAGCTCTTGCTTAAATGAAATTCTAACTTATATTTACTAAAAATTTGCTTCCATGAAATCTTTTTTTCAACCTCCTCCAAAAATCGGCATCCCAATTCGAAAGGCTCCGCAACAATATCGAGTTTGCCGTAACCGCGGGGAGCCGCGACGATATTTAAACCTATTCCGCAAATAAGAACCTCTCCCACTATATTCGTTACGCACCCTCCGGCTTTTTTGTTGCCCACAAAAAAATCGTTGGGCCACTTTAACCAGATTTTCGAACCTTTTTTTGCCAAAATCTCTTTTAAAATATAAGAAAAATATATAGAAGCAGAGTGAAGGGGCAGATCGGCGGGAAGATCGTTTTTTGAAACCGCAAAAGATAAAAAGAGGTTTCCGTCTATTCCTATCCATCTGTTTCCGCGGCTGCCGACGCCCGATTTTTGGCAGGCGGTAATTAGTGCTACCGGAGGTAACACCTCCTTTTTTGTAATTTTGTCGATCA
>JAMONM010000105.1 GCA_027065825.1 Campylobacterales bacterium
CGATAAAAAACAGCCAAACTGCCCCGTATAAAAGAGGCCTGTAATCGGCTGACAGCAGATATAAAAAGCCGCAAATTAGAGCGATCGCCAAAGATATATATGCCGTCAAAACCGAAAAAAACCATATATCGTTCTCCTTGCGGGCTCTGGTTTTATAGATCAAAAATATCTGATACAGATATATTCCGGTAGCCGCAAAAGAGCCGATATAGCCCAGTTGAGCCAGAGGATCGATATTTGTCAATCCGCCGAGTATTACCGCTACTACCGAGATGGTCATGATTTTTAGAGCCGACTCGAAGGGTTTTTCGTCAAATCCGTGAGAGAGACCGAACATTGGCAGCAGTATCATCGAAATACCCATTACGGTTATCATAACGTAACCGCCCAATACCGCGTAAACGTGAACCTTCAACAATCTATCCATATCGAACCAACCGATTCCAGAAACCGTAGTAGCCAGTAAAAAGCCGCTAACTATACCTATTAGCAAAAATATATTCGCAATCTTTACGCTCTTTAGCGTATTGGACGTAATCGTACTCTTTTTAATGGTCAGCAAAACCTCGGTAGAAAATATCAGCATAGATATCAAAACCAACAATCCTCCAAAACCTACGGCAACCGGCCAAAACCAAAACCCTATCACCATAGTCGCGGCTCCCGCCGCCAAAAGAGGAAATATCACATAATACAGATCCACGCTAAAATGTCCGGTTTCAAGAACTACAGGAACGAGCTGCGCCATGGCACCGAAAATTATCATCATAACGTATCCCAGCAAAAAAAGGTGCACCGCACCCGCCACGTGAACGTTCATGAATTCATAGTCGATATCGAAAAAAAGCGAACTGATTCCAAAAAAGAGATAAAACAGTATCCCGGCCACAAAAAATGGGGCTATCAGCTTAAACGGAGGGGCGAACTCCTTTGAAACGGCCATCATTTCGGCTCTCCTATCCGTGACAGCTGTTGTCGCTCAGATCGGCCTTCTCGCTGGCTCCTTCCTTGTAGCCAAATACCAGTTTAACTCTGCCGTCGTCAAGTTCTTGGATCTCTATATCGTAGTTTTCGCCGATCTTATTTAGCAGACCCATCGGCTTTTTATGATTGATCATAATAAGCTTAACATTAGGAGAGTCTACCAGCTTTAGACCGGCCATCGCGTTTACCATCGGTTCCGGCGGCCCGCATCTGCTGGTATCGAAAGCGTAGTAGGTAACACCGTCTCGCTCAAACTTGTAAAAGTCCACCGTAGCGCCTGGAACTTCGACTTTTTGGGCGTCTTGGGGAATATTCATGATCAACTCCTTAATTAGGATATATTTCATCTGATTATACAGACCATTTGTTTTATTGGCATTGACTCTAATCAATTATTGCTACAAAACCGTTCTCAATTCCGCCGCATACCATAAAATTATCAGATTCAAAATGAAAATCATCATCGAACTGCCCCGAGACAGGATCAGTTCCGTTTTGCTTCTCTCTTTTTTGTGGGTTTTAAAGGCTATATACATATGTATAACGGTAAATAGCGTTATCGCTGCCACAAGAGAAATCTTCATCCAAGCCAGATGCGCCAGTTGAGAATCGGGAGCCTCTCTCAAAACCTCGATGAGTCCATGTCCCATGAACATATAAGTCCCAGTAGCTATCAAAACCGCCAACCATACCGATTCAAAATATCCATAAAGAGGACCTATATGCTCATAAACGTTTTTTTGAGCGTTTTTGTCTTTTAAAAATATTCCCAGCGCGAACAGAAAAAGCGATCCTCCAATCCACGCCGTAGCCGCCAACAGATGAAAATAAAGAGCAAGTTCCAAATCCAACCTCCTCTATTTCGAACCCTAACGGTTTTTCATAAGTAAGTATATGAAAAAACTTTTCACGTTTCGTTAATCCAGATCAATTTTAGTTGTTTTTATCAACATTATAAATAAAATTTAATAACTTAGGTGTTAAAATTACATTAAAGGGCTATGAGTTCCTTTAAGCTTTGACATTAATTCAACCTAACCGGTCTGGAGAAATTATGAGAAGAGCCTCTAACATATTCAAAACCAATTTCAAAGATCCAAAAACGATTTTAAAAAAAATAGTCTCGAATACTCCGATAAAACAGAGACTTCCTGAAGGAGGCAGAATAAATATAGAGAATTTCGTACCCTTCGTTCTGATTCACGAACTTCAGCAAAGCGATCCGGCACTAAAGAGAATGGTACTGGGAGAGTATCCCTATATCATAGCTACCAAAGAGACTCTTCGAGACAGTATAGATCCGTTTTTGGAGGAACTAAAAAACAGAGCCAAAGAGAGTTTCGGTTTTTTTCTCACCATCAAAATCGAAGGGGAACGGATCGACAGAGAAAAACCCCATTTTACCATCGAAATTACCAAATCAGGCGAAATATCCAAAGGGGCCGAAATTCTCAAGGAGCATCTAGAAGAGATAACATTAGGGAAAAAGAGGGGCGAAGCATCCCTTTTGCTAGTAAAAGGAATAAAAAAGAGCAACGATATCTGCAAAATCAAAATAGACACTTCACCGATATACAAAAAAGGCGACAGAATCGATCCAGTAGCTTTGGACAAAGTTCACAAGGGATTTGCCAAAGCGTGCAAAAAGAGCCTCTTTGCGATCTTTTACAGAACCAACAATAGCCGCCACATAGACTTCACTCAAGCGCCGAAGAAATGTTATACGAAAATCTTCTCCAATATAGTCCGAAAACTCAACGAAATAGAGAAAAAAACGGAGTTTTTATATCTTTGCGAACCTATAAATTTCCCAAACGCCTGGGAAGAGTTTAAAGCCTCCGGATACAAAAAGGTTCCAAAACTGCTCTATAGGCCCTCCACCATCAACGTTACGCACCTAAAAAACGAACTTTGCAGGCTCGATATCGAAGAGATAGACGATCCTTACTTTTTTTACAACTTTTTGAAAAAAAAAGAGGAGTTAAACTGCAAACTCGATATGATAAGATACAGAGACGAGGAGCCTTTTTTCGCAAAATCGCTGCAGCTGTACGGAAAACCCGACACAGATTACGAAAAGTATGCGTTAAAAATATTAACCTCCAACGATGATCTCAAAACCGAATCAAAAGCTTTCGCAGAAAAAAACGAATCCATATTTTCGCCCTATATCGTCGAAGAGAACTCCAAAGTAGTCGTTAACGGCCAGTTTATCGAAAAATTCGCCTATTCCTATCCGGTTTCGGATGAGATAAAAATCAAAACCGAAATCGTCGCCTCTTTAGACAAACCGCCCATATTCGACGGCGCAATTTTCGGTCACGAGCGACTCAAAGAGGGAATCTCGCTTTGCGTATCATACATAAACCACGGAGAAAACGTGCTAAAAAATCTATGCGCCAAATATATCAGCGCTCTTCAAATGTGCGGCGGATACGACTTTAAAAGTGTGTTTGAATATCTGTACGATATTTTTAACGACGAAAAAAAGGCCTTTTACTATACAGTGAGTTCGCACAGATGCGGAGGCTTTACCAGAGATGGATCTTTGCTGGAGTGGTTTTGCGAATCGATAAATTTTGTAAAAAACGGAGGAGATACGGCCCCTTTGTTTCATCTGAAAATGGGATATAACGAAATTCCACTCTATCAGGTTTTAAAAAAATCGGGGAAAATAGCCCCCAAAAGCTCCCCTTACGAAAAAGTTTTGCAAAAAATTTCAAATCTCGATATCCCTTTTGTTTAAGCCACGTTTAAAGGTTATAATGTATAATTTCAATCGTTTTATCAAAGCTGACGGCCCCATCGTCTAGCGGTTAGGACACCGCCCTTTCACGGCGGTGACGGGGGTTCGAGTCCCCCTGGGGTCACCACTCACAACCCCTTTAAAACCCCCGAAAATCGGACTTCCAGAGCCTTTGAGAAACTTCTGTAAAACTTAAAAATTTGTAAAACTTTTAGGGGGATTAGATTTACAAAAATTAAATAGCGCCTTGGAGTCGATATTTAATTACCTTGGAAAACTTCTGAGAAACTTTGCAAAAAGAGTCAAAATCTATTTTTCGATCTTTTCTAGACAGTCCAGATCGATCCATAGATCGAGTCTGTTTTCGATCCAGCCGTTCTTGGCCACTATTCCCGTAATTTTTATTCTCCCGGCCTGATCTTTGAGATAAGATGTTATTCTATCTCCCGGGTAGAACCTGATTCTCTCCTCTCCGTCGATAGAGGAGGATCTGCACTCTTTTACCAAAACGTAAGTTGTGGGTTCAAATTTCGCAACTGCGATCTTATCTTTTTCAATCTCCAAAGAGTTTTCGGTAACTTTTACCGTTTTTTGGCTTGAGAGTTCTTTTTTGAGCTTTGAAATTTCGGATTTGAGTCTCTCGATCTCCTCAATACACTCCGGCCTTTCCTGAGCCTCCTTTACGGCCAAAATCGTATTTCCGCTCTTTATTATGCGCAGCTGCTCCGCAAAGAGGAACGAAACCAAAAAAAGCTGTATTAAAATAACCGTCCGCATCGGCGACCTTTAACAAAATTTTATAACTATCATAACATAGAACCGGTTTATTTGATATAATAATTTACAAAAAGGAGCCGCTATGAAAAAGACGGGTCTGCTTTTATCGGCAGTTTTTCTGATCCCGCTGCTAGCCCAAAAAGCGGATGTTATAGAGGCAAAAGTCAAAAAGAGTTTCGGCGGAAAGTATGTGGCCTACGTCAAGATAGACCACAAAGACGAAGGCTATGAGCACTTTGCCGATAGATGGGAGATATTCGACCAAAATGGCAAACGGTTGACTATTAGAATCATCTTTTCTCCCACTACCGAAAAAGAGACGATAGAATCATATCTTTACGGATTCGCGGTTCCGGAAGGAACTAAAAAGCTGATTTTCAAAGCGCACTGCAACAAAGACGGTTGGGGCGGGAAAGAGTACGTTTTAAATCTAGATACCAACGCTAGTGAATAAATTTTTCGAAATCTCCCATCTCCACAACCCTCCCCTCGTCCAGAACGTAAATATAGTCGGCCTGTTTGATTGTACTGACTCGATGGGCGATTATAATAGTTGTTCTGTTTCGTAAAAACTCCTCTAACATATCAAAAAGCTCTCTTTCCGTATCCATATCGAGAGCGGAAGTCGATTCGTCCAAAATCACAACTTTCGGATTTTGTAAAACCATCCTGGCTATGGCCACCCTTTGACGTTGGCCGCCGGATAGTTTGACTCCCCCTTTTCCCACAATGCTTTTTAAACCCTCCGGCAACTCTTTGACCACTTCTTCTAGCCTGGCCATTTTCAAAGCATTTCGGATCTCTTCGGGAGAGTGGTTTTTACCAAGGGTCAGATTAAACTCCAAGGTATCGTTAAATAACACCGGAGACTGCAATACAAGGGCCACGTTCTCTCGAACAACGTCAAGTCCTATCTCTTTGATAGATACGCCGTTATAAAAAATATCCCCCTTTTGAATAGGATAAAAACCTACCAATATTCTGGCCAAAGTTGTTTTTCCGCTACCGCTGGCTCCCACAACGGCGCTCTTTTTGCCGGCGGCAAACTTCATATCGACCCCTTTTAAGACCTCCTTTTCGCCATATGAAAAATGAATGTTTTCCAGC
>JAMONM010000106.1 GCA_027065825.1 Campylobacterales bacterium
GTTATTTTGCCGTCGTCGTAACTGATAGTTCCCTTGATCTCTCCGGTCGCTATATCCACTATGTTACCGGCGCCGTCGTCGTTCCACGTAACCGCGTTTCCGTTTTGATCCTGGGTTATATATACACTACCTGGCAGAACCGGCGTATTGCCGCCTACGGTAAACACACCGTCGTCGTTGTTCTCAGTAGCCGTAGCCGGATCGTTTAGATTCGGAATCGAAACGTACTGTCCGGAAGTCAACTCACCCTTACCGTTGAAAGTCAGCTCTATAGAGGCGTAGTTGTTGGTGCCATCCGTGTACAGAACCGCTCTGTCGTCTATTTGCGTGTATACTCTCCAGGTATTTATATCCGTTTTGGTGAAATAGTGTTTGAGTATATGTGAGGTTCCGAGACTGTCATAGGTGGTTATCGTATTTACGTAATGATACGTGGCCGGATCGCTGGGATCGAAAGTGGCGGTGATCGCTTCCACGTTGGCGTCTAGATTGGCCGGATTTTCGAATTTGATAATATCCGTATTTCTGGGATCAAGAGAGTTGGGAATATTGATACTTCCCATTGCGCCGGCTATATTTCCGGCCTCGTCCAGAGTCCAGCCCTGCAGTTTGTATCCGTTTTGGTTAACCACGTCGCCGTTTGCGTCAATCCTAAAATCTCCGGCTCTTGTGTAGTAGGTCAGGTCCGCAGCCGGGTTTTTAACCATAAAAAAACCTTCTCCGTCCAGAGCCAGCGCCAAAGGAGAGTTCGTGGTCTGAAACGTCCCCTGGGAGAAATCTTTGACCGTGGAGGCCGCAACGGCTCCGCCGCCAATCTCTTTGTTTTTTGGAACGCCGCTTGTTGAATATGTGGTCAATGAGCTGGAAATCAGATCTTGAAAATTGACCCTCTCTTGCTTGAAACCTATCGTATTTACGTTGGCGATATTGTCGGAAATAACGGACAGCCAGGTCTTATTGGCGTTCAATCCCGTATTTCCTGTATAAAACGACTGCAGCATCTTATCCTCCTATCTGCTTTATTGTATCTATATCTATCGAACCGTAATCGTACAGCGCCACTATCTGATCCCCGTATCTCTCTATGCCGCTTACCAAAGCTGTGGAATAGACCACCGATTCAACGTTTTCGCTTCCGTTTTTAGCCACGATAGATACAGAGTAGTATCCGTCCGCTATCGATCCGTTTTCTATTTCGAAAGGGTAAAGAGTTCCGGCGCTCAACCCGGTAAATGTTTCGCTCTCGACCACGTTACCCTCGGCGTCGTAGACATAAAGCTCCACGGTATCTGCGCTGTCGGCCAGGGTGAACTCTATTTTACTGCTACCGTTTTGGAAATAGGTCATATTTCCTTCATAGAGCACTTTTTGATCTATCAGACTGGAAGCCTGCAGCAGCAAAGTGGCGGAACTTCCCGACGTCAGCGTAGCCACAGCCTCCTCAAAGTTGTCCATGGTCTCAAGCTGTCTCAGACTCAGCGTGTCGTCTATGAACTGGCTGATATCCTCCGCTTCGAAAGGATCCTGATACTGAAAGTTCGCCAGCAGAACCTTTAAAAAATCCTCCTGACTCATCTGGGAGTTGTCGTAGTTGGCGTCATATACCGCGATCTGCTCGCCGGTAATGCTCGTAATCGTCCCGATCGCGTTGTCCATCTCGTATCCTTTTAGTGACATAATTAAACGTCTATTTTGGGGACTGTTTACTAATTTTATCTAAAGAAAATTAAAAAAATCTAAAAAGAAGCCTAAAAAAGGGAGTTATACCTCTTCGATGGAGGAGACCAGTTCAAGCAGCTGATCGAAGCTCTTCTTTAATCCCACTCTTTCGTCCACATCCTGGCGGATGAATCCTTCGAGCATAGGATGATATTTTATAGCCGTATCCACTCTTTTGGATGTTCCGGTTCTATAAAGTCCCAGATTGATCATCTCTTCGGACTCTCTGTATACCGATTCGATCTGGGCGAATTTGGCCTGCGCGTTTAAAATATCCTCGTTCACCAGCTGAGGAGCCAGTCTGCTGATGCTCTTTAAAGTATCTATGGCCGGAAACACTCTCTTTTGGGCCATAGCTCTGGAGAGGAGAATATGTCCGTCCAAAAAGCCTACCGCCGCATCAGCTACCGGATCCAACGTAACGTCGTCGCCTTCGACCAAAACCGTATATATTCCGGTAATACTGCCTTTGTTCTGGAAGGTGCCGGCCTGCTCTATAATTTTCGGCAAAAGAGAAAAAACCGAAGGGGTATACCCTTTTGTAGTCGGAGGCTCGCCCACGGCCAGTCCTATTTCCCTCTGCGCCATCGCCAACCTGGTCAGAGAGTCCACCAAAAACAGAACGTCTTTTCCTCTGTTGGAAAAATAGTTGGCGATCGCTATGGCGGAAAATACGGCTCTTACCTTTACAAGTGGAGTCTGATCGGAGGTTGCGACCACCACCACCGATTTTTTGAGCCCCTCTTCGCCCAGGTTGTCCTCTATGAACTCTCTAACCTCTCTACCCCTCTCTCCGATCATGGCTATTACGTTCACGTCGGCTTCGGTAAAGCGTGATATCATCCCAAGTAGCGTACTCTTTCCCAAACCGGCTCCGGCAAAGATGCCCATTCTCTGCCCCTTTCCCACGGTCAGCAGAGCGTTAATAGCCCTCACGCCCATATCCAGGGGTTCGGTAATGCGTTCCCGTTTCATAGGATTTATGGGATGGTTTTTTAAATAGTAGAAGTTGCTAAACTCTATACTCTCTCTATTCAAAGGATTTCCAAAAGGATCCACCACGCTGCCCAGAAGATCTTCGCCAACTCCTATGCTGACCGGTTCGAGTCTCGCCTCTACGAAGCTGCCTACCTTTACGCCCCTGGTGTCGTCGTAGGCCATAAGCAAAGTCTTGTGCTCTTTGAAACCTACTATCTCCGCCTCCCCACCGTTTTCGAACACGCAACAATCACCTATGGAAACCTTGGGCAATATCGCCTCAATTATCGGCCCGCTGACTCCTACGATCTTGCCTTTGACCTTGTATTTAGGTAAACTTTTTAGTCTCTCTTTTAATTTCATCTTTGAGCACTTCCAACTTCTCTTTTATGGAGTTCTCGAGTTTGAATTCATAAAACTCGATCACAAAATCGCCCTCTTTTAGATTTTCGTCCAAAACCACCTTTATATTGGCGAAAGCGCCCTTTACGTGCTCAAACAGCGATTTTGAAACTCTTATCTGCATCGGAAGCGCCTCTTTGAACTCCTCGATGGTTTTGGTTATGGCGTCCTTGATCTCTTCTATATTGCACTCTTTTATATATAGAAACTCGAACATTTCCGAGAGATTGTCCAGTAAAATTTCGCTGAGTCGATGCAGATACTCTTCGCTTTTACGCTCCAAGGCGGATTTTATATCGCTATAGCGATTCGATATTTCGGCAAGAGATTTTTCGTATTCGCTTTTTATCCGTTCACTCTCCTGCAGAAGCCTTTTTTCAAACTCCTCCTTCGCTACGCTCAATCCTTTTTCGTACCCCTTTTCGAAGGCTTCGGCCTCCACTTTCTTAACCAGCTCTTCGTACTCTCTTTGCAACTGTAAAATTTTTTCCTGGTAATACTTTTCTATCTCTTTTGGGGTCTTGTCCTCTTCGGAGCTTTTACTTTTTAAGACGTTTATATCTTTGAGTTTGCCGAAATCGTCCAGATTTAGCATCACTTAATCTCTTCTTTCATCCATTTACTGACCATCGAGGCGATCAGTTCCGGATTCTCGTCCACCATATCCAGAATTTTCTGATAGGAGGGCTCGGAGCTGAGATCTATCAGTGCGCTCTCTTCCTGGTGCAGCTTGCTCATCTCCTCCATAGATTCCCTGACGGTCTGTTGCTCCAGAGCGATTCTTTGCGCCTCCTCTTTGGCTTTTTTAGCTTTTTTTACGAAAAAGAGCAGAAGCACCAACAATACGGCGGCGGCTCCTCCCAGCGCGAAAAGCAGGGTTTTGTCCTCTCCGCCGAAGGCGCTCTCTTTGAAAAACTCCTCTTCGGTAGCCTCAAAAGGGACGCTTATTACGGTAATCTTGTCCCCTCTTTTAGGATCGAACCCAACGGCGCTCTTTATGAGCTCCTCGTAAGAAGCCAGCTCTTCCTTGCTTCTGGGCACAAACTCTTTTTTTGTGGTGTTTCCGTCCTTTTTCTCGATATATTTGCCGTCAATCAATACCCCGATGCTTAGTTTTTTTATCTCAAACAGCTCCTTTTGGGTATCTATCAATGATTTAGAAACGTTGTAATTGGTGGTGACATCCTTTTTGTTTCTATCCAACACTACGGAGTTGTTACCGGTAGATATTACCGCCGGAACGTTTGTAGGTGTCCCGGGAGCGCCGGTTTGATCTCTTTTTAGCCCTTTTTCTTTCTCCTGAATCTTTCTTTCGCTAACTACCGCCGCCTTGTCCGGATCGTAAATCTCGTTTCTTTGAGTGATTTTGGCACTATCTATATCCACCGTAGCCCTGACCACCACCCGCTGGGGACCTATAGCCTGAGCCAACATCGACTGGATTCTCTTTTCGATATCTCTTTCCACTCTCTTTTTCAGAGCTACCGGATCGGAGAGATCTTTTTGTTTGGACTCTTCGAGAATATCCGAAAGCACTCTTCCCCTATTGTCTACAACGGTGACGTTTTGTGGTTTTAGTTTCGGAACGGCGTGGGAAACTAGAAAAACGACAGCTTTAATCTGCTCTTTACTCAGATCCATACCCGGTCTTAGCTTAACTATTACCGAAGCCTTCGCTTCATCCTCTTCTCTGGCGAATATCGAAGATTGCGGAAGTGCTATATTCACTTTGGCTCCGCTGACGGCGTCTAGTTCCTTAATCGTTCTTGTAAGCTCTCCTTCGATCGCCCTTAAATAGTTTACGTTCTCCTGAAAATGGGTGGTCCCCATTTTGGGCTCTTCGAAAATCTCAAACCCCACCACCTTCGAAGAGGGCAAACCTTTCGCCGCCAGTTTGAGCCTAACATCGTAGATTTTCTCTTTAGGAACCATTATAATGGTGCCGTCCCCCTCTATTTTGTAGGGAATCTTCTCTTCCTGGAGCACGCTCAAAATCGCACCAGCGTCGTCGGGATTGAGATGGGTATACAAAACTCCGTAGTTCTCTTTTTGAACGGTCTTGAGGACAACGATGGCTATCAGTAGAAAAATAGCGGCGCCAGCCAGAGCGAAAAAGAGCTTTTTTAAAAACTTCTCGTTTTTGAATAGATCGGCGGTCTTGTTGGAAAAGTCGTTAAAATCGAAAGCCAAAAGGTATCTCCTATACCTGCATTCTCATGATCTCTTGATAGCTCTCCAGCGCTTTGTTTCTAATTTCGGTAATCAGCCGCAAAGATATGTCGGCCTTTTGTATCTGCACCATCAGCTCTTCGATATTTGATACATCCCCCTGGAGCAGTTTTTCCTTGGCAACGCCCGCCGCTTTGAGATCGTCGTTGATTTCGGCTACGAACTCTTCAAAAAGTTCTTGAAACTCCTTGACCGCCGGCTCGGAACTTTTTTGAATGCTTTCAAAAGCCGGCCTTTCGTATACTGGGGAAATTTTC
>JAMONM010000107.1 GCA_027065825.1 Campylobacterales bacterium
GAATAGGGCATAAACTCGGGATGCCACTGCACGCCTATTAGCGATTCGTAACGCTCATGCTCTATAGCCTGTATTATAGAGTTTCTATCGAGTGCGGTGGCTTTGATATTCTCTCCCGGTTTCTCTATCGCTTGACGGTGCAGTGCGTTTACCCTGATCGTATCTCGTTTCGCCAGGCTTTTCAATACCGATCCATCTTTTAGATATACGGTTTTTAGCGGCAAAGGGGTATGAGGGTGCGGATAGGGCAGATCGAGGCCTTTTATGTCGTAATGCAGGGTACCTTTGAAAAATACGTTGATCAGCTGCATTCCCCTGCAGATTCCGAGAATCGGCGCCTTTTTTTCCAAAGCCTTTTCCAAAAGGGTTAGCTCCATTAGGTCCCTCTTTTTGTCGCATCTGTGGCGACAGCCGGCTCTGCTGCCGTAAGTTGAGGGATCTATATCTTCTCCGCCACTGATTATTAGAGCGTCAAACTCTTTTTTGGCGTAAAAATCTCCCGCCGAGACGAAAGTAGGTTTGATTCCGTACATGGCGTATATCAGCCTGATCGCTCCCCACGCGAATCGGCTTTTTGAGCCGGAACCGGTAACTAGTACCTTCTTCATCGGCAACCTCTTTGCCCTTTTCTGAGTCTCTCCACGATTGAGTCGCATCTTTGGATCCACAGCGATGTCATAAACCATAAGGGGGAGTTTAGAAATTCCAGATACTCTTTGGAGACTTGGATTAGATATTCCTCTTCAAAAGCCAGCTCTTCGATAAGCGTCCAGTTGTTGAATTCGGCCGCTACGCTCCACTCCTCTTCGTCTATCCTGCAGTTTGGGAGTCTGTAATGAAACGCCGGTCTTGGACGGATCTTTTCTTGAGCTATCATGGATCTTGTTTCGGGTTCGATATGGCAAAGCAGAGGCAGCAGATCCAAAGATCTGTTTCTGGTCGGATTGAAATAGATGTAATCGGCGATGAACTCCTCGATATTCGGCGAGTATTCGGGATTTAGCGTCTTTAGTATGTACTCTTTGTCAAAAGGCTCTATAAACCACGAGAGTTTTCTGGTTAGGTCGATCTCTTCTTGCTCTTTTATCCACTCGTACAGAACCAAAAAAGCACGTAGAATGTTTAGAATGTCTTTAGCTTTTAATGAGGGGGCCTCTATGTTTATATGCAGACCGAACGCGTAAAACAAAGAAGCCCTGGTTCCCAGCGCGCCTTCGCGTTTTAAAAACTCTCTTAGTTTTTCTATCTGCTCGAGTCTGTCAAACGGTACGGGAGGGGTAACTATTTCGTACGGGACGAATATTTCGGAAACGAAAGCCAAAATCTCCTCCCAAAACTCCGAGCCGCTCTTTTTCTGTCTCTTTAACAGATATTTGCTGTCGAGATAGATCTGAAAATCGCCCAGTGAGGTGTTTTTTATCAGATATTCGTATTCGCTTTCGATCCGGGTCTCGCCGCCGAAAAGCTCCACTATTACGGCCGCGCTTTGGACTGGGGTAAGGCCCGAAAACTCTATTTCGAAACCAGCTCTTCTCAGTTTGCCGTCGCCGTTTTTCAGTAGCGGCGGCAGAACGAAATGCTCCATCAAACCTCTTTGGGACAGGATGTTTCGACTATTATTTTGATATTTTCACCCTCGTCGACGGCGTAGAATCTATGCTTTTTACACCATGTGGCGTTGGCGTGATTGGCCAGCCTCAGGGCTTCGACGACGGCCTCTTCCTTGCTAGAAAAACTTTTATCGAGCCAGTTTTTATGTAAATCTTCATCCTTTTTGGCGCAGCTGCACATCTTTTCGAGAACTATTTTGTACATCATACACCTCCGTACATTTTTTTAAAGAGTATCATACCCCCGATTGTGGCCGAAATTGAAAGAGTTACGTTTAGAAAAATATTTAAAAGCGCTTTTTGATATGCACCGCTTTGAAAAAGGGAAACCGTTTCGTAACTAAAAGTCGAAAATGTGGTCAAAGCCCCCAGTAGACCGGTTATCAAAGCCGCACGCGCGATAGGAGATATTACGTTTTCGAAATAGAGTATCAAAAACCCTATGGCGAAACTGCCCAGTACATTTACCCCTAACGTGCCTACCGGAAACAGGGTGGCGCTGCTTTTTTGCAAGAAGGTCGAAATGGCAAACCTCGCTACGGCTCCGAGAAAACCGCCGGCGCCTATAGCCAGAAAAAGCTTTATATCCATCAAGAGAATCCCGGATGTTTGTAGCTGATAACCTCGATGTCGAACAGCGTTACCAGCCCTTCTGAGACCATGGAGTCCACGATTTTTACAAAACTCATGATTTTATCCTCTTTGTCTATGATCTCTATTACTATAGGCAGCTTTTGGCTAAGGCTAACGATGGAAAAAGAGGAGATTTCCGAATGCACGCCCATCCCAGCAACTCCCTTAAAAACGGTGGCTCCGGCGATACCCTCCTGTTTGGCTCTTTTTAGTATCTCCTCCCAAAGGGGGGAGTCGCCGAATTTGTCGCTGCTGTCTATATAGATTCTCATTGCCTTTCTGGGGCCTAGATATCTTTTCATCTATCGCTCCGGCTATGTTCTTGGATCTCGAAAACCGCTCTGTTTACGCTCTCCATTTTCTTTCGGGCCATCTCTTTAGCTTTTTCGTTGCCGGATCTTATTACCTCCAGTACGTACTCTTTAGTGATTTTTTCTCTTTTGGCTCTGATCGGCTCCAAAATTCTCTCTATGGACGAAGCGCAGATACGTTTACACTCTACGCATCCTATAGCTGCGCTTTTGCATCCCTCTTCGATCTCTTTTACGGTTTTTGGATCGCTAAAAGCTTTATGATAGTCGTAGACGAGGCAGACTTCCGGATTTCCTGGGTCGTGTCTTCTGATTCGGTTGGGATCGGTTTTTGCCGATCTCAATTTTTGCGCCACATCTTGCGGCGTATCGTCCAGATATATGGCGTTGTTGTAGCTTTTGCTCATTTTTCTGCCGTCTAAACCAGGTAGCCTAGGCGTTTCGCTCAAAATCTCCTGGGGTTCGGTAAATATTTCGCATTTGAATAGATGATGAAATCTCCTGACGATCTCTCTGGCGATCTCGAGGTGAGGCCTTTGATCCTCTCCTATGGGGACCCTCTCCGCGTCGTATAGTATAATGTCGGCCGTTTGAAGTACCGGATAGGTAAAAAATCCCGCCGTTCTGATATCTTTGCCCCCTTTTTCCTGTAGCTGTTGCAGCTGCTCTTTGTATGTGGGGTTTCTCTCCAGCCATCCCAGAGGAGTGATCATATTCAAAATAAGGTATAGCTCCGCGTGTTCCTTTACCGCGCTCTGGACGAAAAGAATCGATTTTTGGGGATCTATGCCGGCGCTAATCCACTCTCTGATCAGGTCTATCGTTAGTTTCTTTATGTCGAGTCCGTCTTGATAACCTGTAGAGAGCGCGTGCCAGTCTGCTACGAAAAAGAGAGATTCATAATCGTTTTGAAGCTTTTGCCAGTTTTTCAAAACTCCGAGATAGTGCCCCAGGTGGAGTCTGCCGGTGGGTCTCATTCCGCTTATTACTCTCATCGATCTCCTTTGTCGGTAACTATGGAAAAGGTCATCAGCTCTATTTCCGAATGTTTTTTTATAAATCTGTTCAAGGTATCGAGATCTATCTTTTTTATCAGTTCGAGCTCTTTTTTTGAATAGCCCAGTTTATGCCCTCTATAATATTCGTTAAAGGCTCTCGATAGTCGTTGCGACAACGTTTCGGCTCTTAGAGGCTCGCTGCCGGTAAGGAACTTTACCGCGGCCTCCAGTTCGGCTTGCGTAGCTCCCTTTTCGATAAACTCGCCAACCAGCTCTTTGACAAGTTTTATAGCCTCTTGGGCCGAATCTAGTTTTGTCTGTAAATAGCCGCTGAAATAGCTGTGAGATCTGTTGACGTTGAATCTGGAGTATGCCGAATAGGCAAGACCTCTTTTTACTCTGATCTCCTCCATCATTCTGCTACCGAATCCGCCAGAGCCCAGGATAAAAGAAGCTACTTTCGCCAGATACAGCTCATCGCTCTCAACTCTCATATAAAATGGGGCTCCGAAATAGATATAGGCCTGTTCGGTCTCCTTTTGAACGGTGACGGTTTTTTGAGCTTTTGAGGCTTCGAAGAACGGAAGCGGCTCTATCGATCCGGCTGGCAGAGGCTGTAGCGCTTTTTTTGCAAACTCTTTGGCCTGCCGTAAATCAAGATCGCCCCCAATTACCAAAATCGCTCTTTTTAGTACCAGATGTTTTTGTAAAAACTCTTTTACATCTTGTAGCTTTAAACGTTTTATACTCTCTACGGTTCCGTTGGAGGGGTGTCCTATGGGCGTATTTTCGAAAAGCGTCTTTTTCAGATTTACGCCCGCTATGTAGTCGTAGTCGTTCTCTTTTCTCGAGAGAAAACCTAAAGTTGTGGTTTTGACCTTTTCGAAAGCCTCTTCGGTTAGATTGGGCTCTTTTAGGAGTTCCGACAACAGCTCTATTCCGTAGGGAAACTCCTCTTTTAGGGAGCTTATCTGTATAACCATAGTCTCAGTTCCGCAATTTGTCGCCAGATGTATCGCTCGCTCTTCTAATTTCTGCGCAAATGCGACGTTTCCTAGCGTTTTTGTGCCCTGGTTGAGCATTTTTGAGCTGAACTTAGCCAGCCCGTCGATCGTATCCTCGATGCTGCCGCTTTTTTGAAAGACTATCTGCATCGAAACGATCGGTAGCGTTTCGCTCTTTTCGAATATAATCGGAATCTCGATACCATTTATTTCAATCTTGTCCAAAACGGCGCTCATCAAAACCCCTTGTATCAGTATGGATAACAGGAGAGCCTTTAACACACGCTCTCCTCTTCTTTTTCGTATATTTCCAAAATATTGTAGGCGGTATCCCTCTTTGCGGGGATCTCTCCTACGTCTTTGATCAGTCGGATCATCTCTTGTGCGTTCATTCTGTTTTGGGCTCCCGCCGCTTTGACCACGTTTTCCTCCATCATGGTTGAGCCCAGATCGTTAGCCCCAAAAAGCAGCGCCAGCTGGCCGATGTAACTTCCCTGAGTTACCCAGGAACTCTGTATATTCTTAAAGTTGTCCAAAAAGAGCCTCGACACCGCCAAAAGTCTTAAATATCTATTAGACGAGCTCTTGTATTTTACTATGCCCTCTTTTTGTAGTTTGGTATTGGAGGGCTGAAAGGACCACATTATAAACGCCCTAAATCCCCCGGTTTTGTCTTGTAACTCCCTTATTTTCGCCAGATGTTCCACGATCTCCTCATCAGTTTCGACGGTACCGTACATCATGGTGGCGGTGGTTTTCATACCGATTTCGTGCGCCGTTTCGTGAATTTTTAGCCATTCGCCGCTGGAGAGCTTTTTGGGACTGATAATCGATCTGACCCTGTCGCTGAGAATCTCGGCTCCGGCGCCGGGGATCGAGGAGAGCCCTTTGTCCTTTAGTCTTTGAAGGGTCTCTTTGTAGCTGAGTCTGCTCGTTTTGGATATAAAGTCTATCTCTACGGCGCTAAAGCCGTGAATGGTGATTTGGGGGAATTTTTTGTGAATATGCTCTATAAGATTTTCGTAATATTCTATTTTCAGTTTGGGATGAACCCCTCCTTGAAACAGAATCTGGGTTCCGCCTATTTCGATAAGCTCTTCGATTTTTCTGTCTATCTCCTCATATGAGAGCAAATACGCCTCACTCGATCTGTGGTCTCTATAAAATGCGCAAAAGTCGCAATCTACCCAGCAGGCGTTGGTATAGTTGATATTTCTGTCCACTATGAACGTGGTTATTCGTTTAGGATGGAGTTCTCTCTTTTTTTTTAAGGCCATTTCGCCCAGTTCTTTGAGATCGGCGTTTTTTATCAGATCCAGAGCCTCACGCTTACTCAGTCTCACTCTTGTCTCCTCTCTCTTTGGCGATCGCGTCGAGAACCCCGTTTATGAATTTAGGCGACTGATCGGTACCCAGTCTTTTTGCCAGTTCGACGGCTTCGTCTATGGCGATGGCTCTATCGAGACCGCTAAATAGCAGCTCGTAGGTTCCCAGTCTGAGAATGGCTCTTTCTATGTGACCTACTCTCTCTAGATCCCAGCCTTCGAGATGTTTTTTTATCATTTCGTCCAGCTCGTTTATCCTGTCTACGACGCCGCCGAATAGGGAGAGCGCGAACTCCCTTTGTCTGTTTCTTATCTTTTTGTCTTCCAAAATCTCCTCGGCGAATTTTTTTATTTCGCGATTTCCGAGATCGTACGCGTAAAGCAGACCTATGACGGCTTCTCTGGCTTGATGTCTCGTCGCCATTAAATGTTCCTGTATAGATCGATCATCTCGATCAGTCCAGCCATAGCCTCGAAACCTTTGTTTCCCGATTTGCTTCCGGCTCTCTCTATGGCCTGTTCCAGAGTGTCGGTTGTTAGCACTCCGAAGGTGACCGGTTTTTGATATTTCAACGTGGTGTTGGCTATACCTTTTGTTGCTTCGGCCGCCACGTAATCGAAATGGGGCGTAGATCCTCTGATGATGGCTCCCAGACAGCATACACCGTCGAATCTCTTTTCGCTCAGAATTTTATCGAGAACGAAAGGGAGTTCAAAAGCCCCTGGCACCAGGACCAAAGAGAGATTTTCGATATTTCCTCCGTGTCTTAAAAAGGCGTCCTTTGCGCCTTCTACGAGTCTGTCCGTTATTATGTGGTTGAATCTGCTGGCTATTATGGCAACCTTCTCCTCTCCGGTTAATCTCAGTTTACCTTCTATTACCTTCATCATATCTCCTCGGCAGATTTTTTGATATTTTTTATTTTTCGCACGAGATTTTTGAGCTCGTTCGTGGTTATCATGTTCGGTCCGTCGCTAAGAGCGTTATCCGGATCGTAATGGGTCTCAAAGAAAAAACCGTCGCATCCGACTGCGGCGGCGGCCTTTGCCAAAGGAGCCACGTACTCTCTTTTGCCGGAGCTTTTCCCTTGGGCACCGCCGGGCATCTGCACCGAATGGGTGGCGTCGAATATAACCGGAGCGAATTTTCTCATTATAAGGAGTCCCCTCATATCTACGACCAGATTTCCGTAGCCGAAGCTGCTGCCTCTTTCGGTCAGCCATACTCCTAAATTTTTTGAGGTTTCGAAATCGGCTTTTTCTATGTCGGAATTTTTGGTTTTCAAGACCTTCAAAACGCTGTATTGCATATCTTCTGGGTTCATAAACTGTCCCTTTTTTATATTGACTATCTTGTTGGTCTTGGCCGCTTCCACCAGCAGATCCGTCTGCCTGCACAGGAACGCCGGTATCTGTAGAGCGTCAGCTACCTCCGCGGCCGGTTTGACGTGCGATGTTTCGTGTACGTCTGTGAGGATTTTGAATTTGAACCGCTCCTTGACGTTTTCGAGTATCCTAAGACCCTCTTTCAGTCCCGGTCCTCTGTAACTTTCCAGACTGGTTCTGTTGGCCTTGTCGTAGCTGGCTTTGAAATAGAAATCTATTTGGGGATCTTCGGCAAACTCGACGAGCTCCTCGGCGATTTTGTTGATCTGGCTCTCGCTCTCTATAACGCATGGACCCGCTATCAAAATCATCTTCGGCCTTTGTTATTTTTTCGCTACCATTATTCCGCTAATTACAATCAAGATTATACCTAAAATCTTTATCGTTTCCGGAAAGGGATCGTTTAAAAACAGCATACCAAAAAGAATAGAAAACAGAATATTAGAATAGCTTACGGTGCCTACCACCCCGGCTTTGGATACGCCGTAGGCTTTTGTCATATATATCTGCGCGCCTGTGGCCAGGACCCCCATACATACTATATATAGCCACATGACTCCGCTGGGCATAATAAAAGGAGAGAGCAAAAAATCGAGTTGGGGTGGCGAGTAGTATTTGGCTATTCCCATCAGAATCAACGGCCCCAGGGTTCCAACTCCCATAAAAGAGAGAACGATGGCTCTGGTGTCGTAGTGTTTTTTCAGCTCTTTTACGCTCGTATAAGCCAGCGCCGCCCCGATGCCGCTGAGAATGCCCAAAAGATCGTATTTGTCAAAGGGTGTTCTAAACGGATCGGTAATCAAAACGATGCCGCCAAATCCTACAAAAAGGGCGAACCATCCTCTCTTACCGAGAACCTCTTTTAGGAATATATAGGCAAACAGAGCGGTAAAAATCGGAGATGTTTTAGAATAGGTCATAGCCTCTCCGAGAGGTATGTGGGCAATATCGTAAAAGAAACACAAAAGAGCGAAAAAACCCATCAGACCTCTAAAGAGAAGCAAAAAGGGCCTCCCTCCTTTTTGATTAAGAGGCTTGGCCATTAAAGAGGCGCCTATTAAAACCACTCCGAAAAGGTTTCTAAAAAAGACGACCTCGAGCGAGGGGAGATGTTGCGATAGAAGTTTTGCGAACACCCCCATTGCCGCGAACAGTATCGAGGCGATGAACATATATACGATGCCTCTGTCCAAATCTTTTGCGCTCATCTATTTTTTTGTTACCTTTTCGAGGGTTCCGGTTATGTCCCCGAACAGAATCACGTCCTTTAGCAGAGCTTTTTTGGCTATGGGCGAGTTTTTCTGCAGAGCGATATGGAGTCTGCCGTTTTTTGAGGAGAATATTTTTTGATGTATCACCACGTCTACGATCTTTCCCTCTTTGATGCGCAGAAGCCTTTTTAGTTTTTTGAGCTCTTCGCCAGCGGGGAGATATATATCCACTCTACCCGTTTTTCTATCGCCTCCGACGGCGTGGAGGATCAGGTGTTTAGCCTCTTTGTGGAGATGCAGCGGAAGGTTGAAATAGAGGCTCAAAATATCCTCTTTTGCGTAAAACGGTAGGGTCTCTTCGGAGTCGTGGTCTAGTTTTCCGTTTTTAAATCGTTTGGTACGAAGATGGACAACTCTCCGGCTATGGTCGAAACTGTAAATTTTTATATCCTTTTTTGTGCTGTTGCTTCGGATCTTTTTGTATAGGTCGGGAATGAACATTCCGTTTTTTATGTATCCTTGGCTGATATACTCTTCGCGGCGGCCGTTACTAAGAATTTTGGCCAGTCCGGTTGCTTTGGCTTTGACGCTGATGGAGTATCTTTGCCCTCGGGTTTCGAGTCTGGCTACGGCGTATCCGATTTTGCCGAAAATTCCGTAGGTGATTTTATATTTAGCCTCTAAAATCTCGGCGCTGGAGAGAGTTATAAAAAGGATTAAAAGCAAAACCGATCTCATTGGACGCCTTTTTATTTAATAAAAATTGGAGTAGAATTTTACAATAAATTAAAAAAAGAGAGGCAAAGATTGAAAAGACTCTTTTTGTTGATGATGTTTTTTTTGCAGCTATTGTGGGCGGCCGATATCAATAAAACCTTGGCTACTACCGATGATCCGGCCGTTTACAGGGAGCTGTTGGATGAGGTGGAGGCCTCTCAGGATTCTCAAAAGAGCTTGCAAAAGACGCTATTGCAGAAGATAATAGCCCTGAGCGAGAGTAAAAAGAGTTTCGAGATTTCAAAAAAGATTGAAAATTCCAAAGATTTCGTTGAAGCCTTTTTTGATATTACGGAAACGGTGGCTAAAGCGCTGGAGCATGAAAAGAGTATAGATCTAATAAAAGAGCAGCTAGACGATATAAGCGACGATATCGCAAAAAGGGATCAAAACTCCACCGATCTTCTATCATTGCAGCTCGAGTATGCCTATTACTATAAAAAGATGGAGAAGTTCCGCAAGGAGAGTGAGGAGATTCTATCTTCCTATAGAGGGTGGCTGGAAGCTCTGTTATCAAAGCTCGATACGGTTTCTTTCGATACCGAAGGGGTCCAAAAAAGAGTAAAAGAGCTCAAAAAGAAGATAGAATCGTACGAAAAGAGACTCAAAAAGCTGAAAATCGAAAAAGAGCGATGGAGGATTCTGGGTAGATCAAAATATGAACAAAACGTTCAAAAAGAGATCCAAAGAATCAAAAAAACCGCGGACTCTTTAAGAAAGAGAGTGATAAAGGAGAGATCGAATCTGTTTTTCGAAGCTCTAAAACAAAAGAGCGAGAAGGCTTTCGAGATAAAGAACATGATTTTAAAAGAGGCCGAGGCTCTAAAAGAGAGCTATCGGGAGGCTCTTGAGTCCACTACCGGTTATGCGATCGAAAAGAGGCTCGGCAGAAGCGCCGCTTTGTTTTACGAGACCAAAGAGACGATAATGGCTTTTATGACCCAAAACAGGGTAATGAACGTTCCTTTGTACAAAATCGCGGCCGGAATCGGGATATTTTTGTTTTTTCTCTTTCTTAGAAAACTCTTTGTGTTGATAGTACTAAAGGTACTGCGAAAGATCACCGCCAAGACAAAAAGCTCCGTTGACGACGCGGTGCTGGCCATAGTTTCGGAACCTCTGAAATTCGCTTTCGTTATACTCGGTTTTTATCTTGCGGTACGCGTTATGGGCGTCGAGTCGCAAACCGTCGACCATATAGTCAGATCGATGATAATCGCCGCGATTTTCTGGCTCTTTTTCGAGGGCGTGTCGGTAATGGAGAGCGGAATTTACAATTTCGCCAAAAAGTTCGGCAAAGAGCTCTATAGGGAGATAGGGAGCTTTTTCGTAAAGAGTCTGAAGATATTTATTTTTTCCGTAGGGTTCGTTGCGGTTTTGCAAGAGTGGGATATCAACGTCAGCGCGTTTATAGCCTCTTTGGGACTTGGAGGTTTGGCATTCGCTCTTGCGGCCAAGGATACGGCGGCCAATCTGTTCGGAGGGTTGACCATACTTGCGGACAAATCTCTGAAGATAGACGACTGGATCAGAGTAAACGGCGTAGAGGGAACCGTAGAGGATATAGGTCTAAGAACAATCAAGGTCAGAACCTTTGAAAAGTCTCTGGTTACGGTGCCGAATCAGATCGTGGCCAACAATCCGATCGAAAACTTTTCCAGACGAGAGATCAGAAGAATCAAGATGAGGATAGGATTGACGTACGATACCACCAAAGAGCAGATGGAAAGAGTGCTTTTAGAGATACGGCAGATGCTAAAAAACCATCCAGGAATAGATCAAAACGCGACGATGCTGGTTAATTTCGACCTATTCGAAGATAGCAGCCTCAGTATTTTTATATACTGTTTTACCAATACGGCAAACTGGCAGCGGTATCTGGAGATCCGCGAGGATGTGAATATCAAGATTATGGAAATCGTCGAAAACGCCGGATGCGAATTTGCTTTTCCGAGTCAGTCTCTATATATTGAAAAACTGCCGGAGAGCGCCGAATGAAAAAGATAGCGATTTTGGGCAGACCCAACGTTGGAAAAAGCTCCCTGTTCAACAGATTAACCGGTTCGAAAGAGGCCATCACCAGTTCCGAAGCCGGAACCACGAGAGATCTTAAAAAGAGGATCGTTCAGATAGAGGGCAAAGAGGCGATGATTATAGATACCGGCGGCCTGGAGGATAGAGACGAGCTATTTGAAAAGGTGAAAAAGAAGGCTTTGGACGCGGCCGATCAGGCCGATATCATTCTATACGTGGTAGACGGTAAAACGCTGCCTCTGGAGGAGGATAGACGTCTGTTTTACGATCTGCAGAGAAAGGGCAAAGAGTTGGCGCTGGTGGTAAACAAACTGGACAATGACAAGATCGAAGAGAATCTTTGGGAGTTTTACAGTTTCGGGGCAAAGGATATTTTCGGTATTTCGGTAACGCACAACAGAAGGGTCGGCAGACTGCTGGAGTGGATATCAAAAAGACTTCCCGATAGCCAGACATACGCATTGGAGCCCGAAGAGCCGGATCTGGAAAGCTTTTTGGAGGAGATTGAGTCTGATAACGACGATAATGAGGAGATCAAAGTCGCGATAATAGGCAGAGTCAACGTAGGCAAAAGCTCTCTTTTGAACGCTCTAACCAAAGAGGAGCGCTCTATCGTCAGCGAGGTTGCCGGAACCACCATAGACGTGGTGGACGAGACGGTGATTTATCGGGATCGTCCGGTTACCTTTATCGATACCGCCGGTATCAGGCGTAGAGGCAAAATAGAAGGAATAGAAAAGTTTGCGCTAAACAGAACCCAAAAGATGCTTCAAAAGGCCGATATCGCTCTACTGGTGCTGGATGCCAAGGAAGGGTTCGCTGAACAAGATGAAAAGATCGCCTCACTGGTGGAAAAGTACTCTTTGGGAGCCGTTATAGTTTTGAACAAGTGGGACGAATCCTCCATGGATTACAAAGAGGCGGTACAGGAGGTGAGGCACCGATTCAAATTTTTGAGCTACGCTCCGATTATAACGGTATCAGCGAAAACGGGTAAAAGAGTGGACAGAATTTTCGAGCTGATATTGAAAGTTTACGCAAATTACTCTAAAAGGCTGTCCACCTCGGAGCTCAACAGCGTTATCAAAGAAGCCATCAGACGTCACGCCATTCCCTCCTATTACGGCAAAGCCGTCAATATTCTCTATGCCGTTCAGTACGATACTAAACCGCCCAGAATCGCTCTGATTATGAACAGACCCGAAGATCTCCACTTTAGTTACAAAAGATATCTGGTAAACAAAATCAGGGACCGTTTCGATCTGGAGGGCACTCCCGTAATTTTAAGTCCGAAAAGGAGAGGAGAGCGCGAAGAGGAGAGCGATGATGGTCTCAAAGATAGCTGAGAGCGATCTTGAGACCCTCAAACGCATTGGCGTCAACAGCGTGACCTCATTGGCTCTTGTGGCTCCGGCGCGATACTACGACTTTAGAATAAAGGCCGCGGCAGCCGGAGAGAGGCTGTTTTTCGCCGAGGTGGAGGGTATTTCTAAAAACGCGAAAACGGTTAGAGTAACCCTTAGGGATATTACCTCTTTGAGACGAGTGGAAGCGATTTTTTTCAATTTTCCCTTCTATTACAAAAAGAGATTCTCCGTGGGAGCGAGACTCTATCTCTACGGCAAGACCGAAGAACGTTTCGGCAGACTTACGGTGATTCAGCCAAAAGCGGTTTCCGAATATAAGGTGGGAAAAATTTTCGCCTCTTACAAGACTTCTCTTAGAGAGAACGTTTTGGTGAATATTATCAAAAAATATGTAAGTGTGGAGAATCTAATAAGCGAGGGCGTCAAAAGGAAAATAGCTGAAAACGTTTTTAAAATCCATTTTCCGGACGAGGAGTTTTTTCGGCTCTATCTAAAAGAGCGGTCGATTCCGGGACCCTACCTAAAGGCTTTGAAGTATCTGGAGATTTTCGACTATCTAAAGAGGGCTCGAAACAAGAGAATAAACTATGCGGCTATTAAGAGGTGCGAAAAGGATATAAAGCCGTTTTTAGAAAGGCTGCCTTTTGAACTTACAGGCGATCAACGAAGAGCCATAGAGGCTATCGCGCTCGATCTAAAAAGCGAAAGGGCGGCTCGCAGGATAGTCGTGGGCGACGTGGGCAGCGGCAAGAGCGTTTTGATGTTTGCGGCGGCATATATAGCGGCTCCCAGGAGATCGATCTTGATGGCTCCCACAACGGTACTGGCGGATCAACTCTATAGAGAGGCGAAAAGATTTCTGGCGGGATTGGTGGAGGTTTCGTTGGTCACCTCGAAAGAGAGCGGCGATTCGATTGAAAAGGGTGAGCTGATTATCGGAACGCACGCTTTGCTGTATAGAAAACTGCCCAAAGCATGTCTGGTAATGGTAGACGAACAGCACCGTTTCGGTACCGCGCAGAGAGCCGCGCTGTCGGCTCTGCTGAGAGAGGGGCAAAAGAGGGTTCACTATATACAGTTTTCAGCCACTCCCATTCCGAGAACTCAGGCAATGATAGAGTCTGCCATGGTAGATTTTTCTTTTTTGAGGGAGACTCCTTTTAAAAGAGAGGTGGTAACTCAGATCGTATCTAAAGAGGACTTTAAAAGGGTGATCGAGCATATTAGATATGAAACACAAAACGATAGACAGGTGCTAATCGTCTATCCGTTGGTACAAGAGGGCGAAAAGAGTCAATACAAATCGATTGAAGAGGCTAAACGGTTTTGGGAGTCATCCTTTGAGGGGGTATATTTTACGCACGGAAAAGATCCGGCCAAAGAGAAGATCATAAAAGAGTTTGCCTCAAAAGGCAAAATATTGCTCTCAACCACCGTGGTGGAGGTGGGTATTTCTCTGCCCAGGCTTTCTACCGTCGTAATAGTCGGAGCGGAAAAGATGGGGCTTGCGACTCTGCATCAGCTCAGAGGCAGAGTGGCCAGAAACGGTTTAAAGGGGTACTGTTTTTTGTATACTCACAACAAAGATAACGAAAGATTAAAGAGATTTTGTAAATTAAAAAGCGGCTTCGAAGTTGCCGAACTGGATCTAAAATTTAGAAAAAGCGGCGATCTGCTAAGCGGTAAAGAGCAAAGCGGCAAAAGTTTCAGATGGATAGATCTTTCCGAGGATTTGGAGATAATAAAAGAGGCGAAGAGCGATCTCTCCGCGCTCTTGTCTTAGTATAGACCGAATCTGCCGTCGGCTCTTTTGTATAGAACTCTGATCTTTCCGCTTCGGTCTTCGAATACTATAAAGTAGTTGTCGCTGTTTTCCAGATACTCGATAGCCTCTTCTATATCCACAGGCTTATCGATGTCCAGCTGATGCGGAACAATCTCTTCTGAATATTTCATCGCTTCGTTTATCTCTTCTTGCAACATAGGCTCGGCCAGGATCTCTTCGAGCGAGATGTTCTTGTGGCTCTTTATTTTGTCCGCGTATCTTCTAAGAACCTTGCTGGCTCTATCTAAAGCCAGGTCTATCGCGGCGTATACGTCTTTGTCCTTTTGCTTTATAACCACGTTTCCTTTTTTCGCCAGATGTATGTCGAACTCTACGTTATACCCTTTCCAGCCCTTTCTCTCGTCCCCGGATACGGTAACGTTGACTCCTGTGATATCGAGATTGTACTTTCCCAAAGAGTCTATTGCTTTGTTGATGTAATCTTTGATGGTATCGGTCAAATCGAAAGATTTACCGTAAATATGTATATAATCCATCAGCCCTTCCTTTTTTTGGTAGATTTTTTTGAATTTTAACCAAACGGGGCTTAAAAAGCAGTAAGATTTCAGGGCTTTTGGATAGTTCTGCGATGATATCTGATCGGCTCTTGGGAAACGAGATTGGTTACGGTGGTATCGATTATCACGGTTCCGTTTGAATCCGTTGTCGCAATGGCGTCATCAAGCTCTCTTGCATTAGTGCACGGCATGTTGTTGCCTATATACATGATGGTTATGTTTATGTCGTATTCCGCCGCGGTTGCGGAAGGGTAGGTGATATTTATATTCTCGACGCATCCTGTCGTTATATTTCGTTCATGGCCGCTAATAGCCAATAGAGCATATTCCGTGGCGCTTCTGGCCAAAAGCTGGGCCTGCTCCTTTAGATAGATATCTCCTGTCTGTTTGGATGTCTGCATAGAGAGCGAGAGGGTCAACACCAAGAGGGTAGCCATTACTACCAGGATTATTATCGCCGTTATTAAACTGAACGCTTTTCTCATCAGTATACCGCTTTCTCTTTGCAAAATGTTATATTGTAGTCAGGGGTGACGCTTTTTGTCAAACAGAGTTTGAGTCTGATCACTCTGTCTACCTGTTTGAATTTAAATACCGAAACCCCTTCGCACAAAAGGGCAGAAAGGGTTTGCGTATCTTGGTAGCTCTCCCCTGCCCACGGTCTGTAGTTATAAAACAGCAATAGATTGCTCAATCCGTTTGTTCCGGCTTGCGGTACCACCGCATACGCCGTCCATGCCAGATAGTACTGTTCGGAGACGTTTCTGCCTCCCGCCGGAACCGGTTCTGTCAAAATAAGTCTGTCCGTACAGGGTGCCGGACAGGATACGTTTTCCACGTATGAGTTGTTTATCGCTCCGCTATAGTCGTTCCAGCCGTAGTTTACCACGTTGAATCCGGCGGGTATTCCTTTGAATATCAATCCCACGTTACCCAGGGTCAGCGACGCGTTACCTCCTGAGAGCTGGCTGATTATGGCGTCGGCTACCGAGAGACTGCTCCCCGGCGTTTTTATCGATGTTGCGTTGGTTTCCGCCGAGTCCAGATCCACAAAACCGCTCCAGCCCGGCGTATAAATGTTTTTCGTAGAATCGAATCCTCCTCTGAATCCTTCGAAATCGTAGGAGATCCACTCTAAAATCTCGTAGTTGTCGTCGGCGTTTTGCAATGCGGTGATGTTCGTATCGTTTGGAGGAAGCCTTCTGGCTATTACCGTGGGCTTTATTCTATACTGCAGCAGCGCCGCCAGTTTGTTGAGGGTCAGCTCGGTTTTGGTCTGCAGTTCGTTCACCGCTCTGGTCATTAGATATTCATCGTATATTTTGGTCAATATTTTGGCGGCGAATATGGAAATAACGGCTAAAATAACTATTACGAATATAAGCTCGATAAGGGTAAAGGCTTTTTTCAATTGAACGTCCTGGTTAAAAGTTTTGTGCTGCCTATGTTAGAGGCGAAACTTCTGATGATGGAAACTGTTTCGTTGTTTAACAGATCAACGACTCTGACTTCCACCATCTTTATGTTTGTGGTGGTTCCGGCCGCGACAGGCGCGGTGGAGAAATTAAAGGTTATCGTCGATTGTGTGTAATCGGTGGCATCAGCAACATAAGCCACGGTGGTTTCGAGCCTGAAATCCTTGACGTAATCGGTATTCGAGGCGGAGTTAACTATGAGGTTGTCTACTCTGCCGTTAAAGTCGTCGATATCGTTCGGCGATGTAGCTTCTGCCGGGTTGTCGATTCCTATCGCGGAAGCGTTTAGAGTCGTAGGCCAGAATTTTCTTCTGTCTGTGCCAACAAAGTGACCCCTTCGCATCGTGCTGGTTATAGTGGGGAATCTATCCAGTTCGTTGTCTCCGCCGTTTACGTCCAGAACGTGTTTTAGCGTAACCGAACCTGTGTTGCTCTCGTCCCATTCGTAGGTTAAAATATTGTCCACTTTGGTTACGCCTGCCAAAATGGCCTCCTGATTTATCGAAAAGTCGTTACTTTTGCTAATGGAGACCAGCAAAGGCGGAATAGCCGCCATCGATATACCCATAACTACTATTGTAAATATCAGTTCTATCAGCGATGCGCCTCTTCTCACCACTCTATCCTTTGTTGCGTCGAGCCGCTCATGTTCAGATCGACTGTTTCTCCCGTACTACCTATTCCGGCCCAATCTTTTGGTTGACCCGGGAAGTATACCTCGAACTCTTCAGTTGTAGCCGTGGGATCGAACTTGTTAAATATCATCCACGGCTGGGTAGAGATTATTATTTTGTCTTTGAACGGGAAGGAGGTTCCGCTATATGTTATGTTTTGAGTTTCGGCGCCGCCTGTAACGTTTAGGCTGGAACCCGGATTGAAATTCAAGGATGAGGTACCGCTAAATGATTGAAGCGAGGTTATGTTGCCGTCTTGGATCGTATGAGCGGTGTTGACGTACCAGTAGACGTCGTCCACGCTTTCGGAACCTCGTATGCCGGCAAAGTCGGTGCCGTTTTTGATATATACCTCGTAAAACAGTGTAGCGGCTATGGTGTTATCCGAATCGCTGTCGGTGTAATCGGGCGAATGTATTCTTCCGTAATAAAAGTTGACCGGATGGTCCGACGTTCGGTTGAAGTCGTTGCCCGTTACGTTGCCGTCTGGATTGGTTACCAGCGTGATGTTGAAATCGTTTCTGAAAATCTGAAAAGGCTCATCTGCTCTGCTGACGTTTCTGTCGAAATTGAATCTGACCGATAGGTTGGATACTCCCGAAGTAAAGTTTCCTTCCGAACTTCGGAAAGTGACTGTGGGTTGCGTCAGATCCGCTGAAACGGCATCTGCAGTGGAGGTTTCGAAAAATCTGATTCTGGTTTGCGAATCGCTCCAGGTTAGAGTTCGATTGTTAATCAAAGAAAGCGTATAGTTTATATCTTCGGCAAAACATCCGGCGGTATAGTTGGTCGCGATATTTCCATCGGCAAGTAGCGCGGAAACCGACAGGTTGATTCTGGCCGACATGTTGGCGTCCTGGGACAGGTATGTGAAACTTCCGCCGTTGGCGTTTTGCAGCGTTACGCTGTTTTTATACTCTTGCGGTATGAATTTGACGTTCGAGCTGCCTCTGATCAGACATCCTATTTTGCCGCCTACGGGAATATTTGTATCGCTGTTTTCAATACAGTCTTTGGTGCCGTCGTCTTTTACGTTTTGGTCTATTTGGGTCCACTGGTTGTCGCTGAGGGTGATATTCAGATCTCCGACGTTGTTGTATTTATAGTAAACCGTGGCGTTGCCGTCGCTGAAACTAAAAGTGCTCACGTTTGCCGCTATCGGAGCTCCGGAGAGCGTGGTACAGGTAAGAGGCAAAATTAATGCGTTGGTTATGTTTTTATCGGTTGATTGATCTATTGTCTGGTCGTATTTTAATGTATTGTCGCTACTGTAGTATTTTAGCGCGGCTATATCGAGTTTATAAGTTTTTGCGCCTATTAACTTGGTTTCGTTGAAATCGAAAGAGTAGGTATCGGGTCTGATGGCAAAATTATCTCTGGCGCATAGAGCCTTTGCTAGATCGCTGCCGAATACACACTCTAAACACTCTTCGTTGGCGTTATCCTCTCCGCCGTGCCCCCCTCCGTAATTGGCGTAGTAGCAAACGTCGGCGCATGTGCAGCTTTCGCCGTTATCGAGCTGTCCCGTTGGACAGTCGTTGCCGTATTTGATGGTATATGCCTGCGTCAACATTCCCCAGACGCAGTTGTATGTAGCGTCGAAGCAGCTCTGGTTGGTCTCTATGGCGTAACCGTTGTTGTCGGCAAGATAGGTGATTTTGAACGTGGCGCTTTGGGATGCCATGTTCGCTATCGCGTCGTTTACGTATTTCAAAGACTCTCTGTTGAACGTCACGAACTTTTCCCACTGTGCCGGGGCGTCGTAACACATCTGGTTTTTTGTCTCGTCGGTGGCGTTTTCGGGGAAATTGGGAGTGTCTATGATGCTGATCTTGACGATTCCGTTAAAGTTTTCTAGAGTCTCGAGATCGTTGGAGACTTTTACCACCTTGACGCCGAAATATTTGCCGGCTATTTGCGTATATAAGGAGTTTAGAGCGCTGTTGGCGTCAACCGGATCGGTTGCGGAGTTGAAGTTTTCGTTGACTACGTTGAAGACCCCCTTGGCGGGTATGTATGCGCTGATAGCATTGTCGAAGTCTTCGCACTTTGGCAGATTGCCGTCAAAAGTGAACTCCTGGCCGGCTATGTTGAATATATATGAGGTTTTATACGACAAACTAAAGGAGTCCGTGGTTCTTACGGTAAAGTTGTAATCCAAATAGGCTACGTCCGCGGGCAGGAAGGTGCCTCCCGTTGTCGAGTCCGCGCCGGTACCGAGTCTGACGGTTAATAGACTATCGTTTTCGCTGTAGTCTACCAAATCGTCTCCCGCGGCGTCGGTTTGAGGTATCTTTTGGGTAGAGCCTACATTTTGTACCAGGGTACTCTCTGGGTTATAGGAGGTTTGGTTTTGATCGAAATATTTGAATATCTTTACGTCCTGGGCCGTTTCGTTGTCGTCGTTTCTGATGGTAAGCTTGGCCGTGATCGTGGAGCCTACGCTAACTTGGGAATCCAGAACCTCTCCGTTTGAGTCGTAAAGCGTTTCCAGATAGCAGATTTTAGGTTGATAGATTTCCGTCGAAAAGGCGACCATACTCGGGAAATAGGTATCTCTCGAGGTGCCGTCCGTAGCGGTTCTGAGGGTAATGACAGCGCTTGTTTCTTCGTTACCTATGATTTGAGGATGAGTGTCGTCCCCGTCTTTACCCACTTTTAATTTATGTATGTCGATACCGTTGTTGTTGTCCACTGAAGGCGTTCTGACGATATCTGTTACCGAGGAGTCGAAAAAGTTGTTTATACCGTCGTCGGGATTGCTATCTGGCAGGGTGGTTCCGTTTAACTGCATATAGTCGCCGCTAATATACTTGTCGCCCTCTCCGGCGAATACGAAAAGCTCTGAATCGACCGGGCCGGAGGTGGGGGTGTAAAATCCCTCTATATCGATATCAACTCTGTCTTTGTCCTCAACAAAGCCGCTGATAACCTTGTATCCTTCAAAAACGGCTATATTTCTGAATTTTTCGTTTGGATCATCCTTGTTTTCGTATATGACCACTATGGTCCATGCTCCGAAGTTCCCGAGTCCGTCGTCGTTATCTTCGGTACGCCCGTTCTGGACCGGGATATTCGCCAGGGTATAGACTCCGTTTGCGGATGCGGGATCTTGATCCATCAGCGACGTTATCTCCTTGAAAGCCGAATAGGAGTAGCCGTAGTCGTTTACCTCCTGCAAATAGATATGATCGGCGTATATGTTTATATAGTCGTTTACGGACGGTTTTTTGAATTTCACGGGATTGTTTAGTACGTTTTTGACGTCCTCTAACAGATTGTATCTGGTAATGACGAAGGGATCGTCGTATTCGTAGTTGTAGTGCAGGTATCCCTGCCAAAAGAGTCCCGCCCAGACGATTTTGGCTCCTTGGGGAATATTCAGTATCGATGAGGAGGAGTTGTAGGTTTCGCTATCCCCGTCCACATCTATATACTCCAGATTGATGTTGTTGTTCGTAGTGGTCGCCTCGTAGCACTCTCCGTTTATATCCTGGGGGCACAAGACGGTATTGCCCAAAAGAGCCATATTGCCTATTAGGACTCTGGTCTCTTGGGGATTTACTATTTCGAAATCCTTTTCCGTGACCTCGATATCCACCTCGTCGTCGTTTACGATATAGACGTAGATTCTGTTTCTATCCAGAGCGGCGTCGCCGGAAACTATCGCGATATCGAAAAACAGTCTCTCTTCGGACTCTATCTTGGTATCCCCAACGATGGGGATCTGAACGCTCAAAGATGTGGTTTCGGCGTCAAAGGTCAAAGTACCGCTGGTCGATTGGTAGTCGTTGTCTTCGAGGGTAGCCGTATCGTCGGAAGTCGAGTACTCTACAACCACCGTATCGGAGGGGGCCGGCGAGATAGTTAACGTTACGTTTGCGTAAGTAACTCCGCTGTCGCCCTCTTCGATGTAGACGTCCTCTACGTATACGGTTGGATCGGCGGTTCTGATAGTGAAATTGTCTATTCTGGCGTCTTCGCTGTATGTGGTTGTTACGGCTTCCAGTCTAACCTCTATTCTGCCGTTTGAATCGGTAGTGGTCAAAAAGCCGACGTGATCGTAGATGTCGTAATTGTTTCCGTCGCCGTAGAATCTCTCGTCCACCAGCGTTCCGTTGATATATATTCTAAATACGTCCTGATAGGTGCCGGAGCTCTCCCATCCTCCGATCAGATTTAGATCGAACTCCACGTAGACTTCGGTTGACGCGTAGGCCGATCCCAGATCGAAGCTCTTTGTGGCGTAGGTGTAGTCGTAACGTGTGGTTCTATCCATATACAGCCAGCCGTTGTCGTTGTAGAGATAGTATCCGCTCCAGCCGTCGGTAGAGTAGTCGAATCTATCGACGGCCAAGGTGGCCGCTTTGAGACTAGACAGCGTAAAAAATAGCATAAAGACGAATGCCGTGAGTTTTGTTGCCGTTTTCATAATCTATCCTCTGATTTTAAAAATAGGAGCGGTTAAGAAGTTTGCAAGAATGCAACCCAACCACCCACCATAGCGACAAAGAAATGGTCCTCAATATTATCGGTTATATTTAGACTAATCTTTAGTATAGAATTACTTTTATTTAATAAAGCTTAAAAATTACTTTTGGGTTTTTGCGAAAGCCTCTTTGACCGCCATGAACATAGCGGCGCGAACTCCGCACTTTTCCAGTGCCTCTATCCCGGCCGCGGTGGTGCCGGCAGGACTCATGACCTCCTCTTTTAAAAGGGCCGGGTGCCGTTTTTTCAACAGTTTTGCGCTACCTTCGAACAGACCCTCCACCAGTTTTCTGGCCTGCTCTCTTTTTAGCCCCTCTTTGACCCCGGCGTCCGTTAGGGCCTCCGCTACGAGAGCCAAAAAGGCCGGTCCGCTGCCGGCGATCGCGGTGGCTATGTCCAGTTCCCGCTCGCTTTCGAGCCATATCAGTTCGCCTATTTTTTCGAATATCTTGATGCTTTCGAATTTGGCTTCCTCGTCTCCGGTGAGAGCTGTCATGGAGCTTTTGAAAATTGCCGCGAGATTGGGCATGGCCCTGACGTACATCCGGGATTTGATCCGGCTTTTTAGCTGTTGCAATGTTACGCCGGCCATCACTGAAATCAACAGATGACACTTTTTCTCCATTTTCTCGGCGACGCTCTCTAGTGCCCCCGGTTTTACAGCCAGGATGACTATTTTGTTTTCCGGATCGAACTCTTCAAACGTCACGGCCTTGAATCCGGCCTCTTTTAGAGTCGAGAGTTTTTCGTAGTTTCTGCCCACGATCTCTATCGAAAAACTATCTTTTAGAGCTTCGGCTATGGCGAGGGCCATCTTGCCGGTTCCTACCAGCGATATTGAGTCTTTCA
>JAMONM010000108.1 GCA_027065825.1 Campylobacterales bacterium
CAAAGTTTTAAAGCATATATACCGTTCCATAAAAAGAGAGATAGGTCAGTTTCCTATTCCTTTCGGTACCAACAGCTATTTATATATCGATATGGAGAAACAGTACGATTACGAAATTGAAAAGTCCCTAAACGACGCTATGTTTCTTCATGAAGTTCTAAAGGATAAAAAGCTGATCGTCAGAGTGGTAAATCCTACCTCCATCTCTTTGCTTGAAAAGATTAAAGAGGTAGAGAGTGCCCACGTGGAGGTGAGAATAGATTTCGAACCGCAAAGAGGCCTAGAGAGTATAAAAAGGGATATATCTACATACAAAATCGGTCTGGTTTGCGTCTTTAACAGGCTTTTTGAGAGCCGAGAGTTCAGAAAAGTTGCCTATGAGGCCGGAGTTCCGATATTCTCCTTCTCTTTAGAGCCGATAGGGGAGTTAAAAGAGTCTGCGCTGCTTCTTAGCAAAAATAGAGACCTTGAACAGATCTCCTCGACTCTGTTCGATATTTCGGCTCAGCTACAGCTGGATTTGACCCTTTACGATATTGATCCCGAAGATTCGGACAAGTCGGATATAATAGAGCATTACGAAAATTTGGCTTCGATCTTTTCCAAAAAGTTAAAGATAGTCAAATCTAAAAACAATCCCATAAGAGAGCTTAGAAAGCAAGAACATATTTTGCAGTTCGTTCCATTTAACAAAAAGGTGTTAAAAAGCAGATTTCTCAGACTCTTTAGTACCGATCCGGAGTGTCTGTATTACAAATTGAGCAAATTCCATCAGATTTTCATTCCTGTAGGCAGTTAATTGTATAATTTTAAAATCGATTATCAAAAAAGGGTTTGAATGAGGATAGATATAGATCTAAAGCAATATGTAGACAATAGTTATCCTATTGAAATAGGAGCTCTGCCTCATCTACATTTTGACAAAAAGGTAGCCGTCATAACAAATCCCAAGGTAGCCGGTCTGCATACGGGGTATCTGCTGGATCGTCTCAGTGCCAAGGAGCTGTACTTCGTCACAGTGCCGGACGGCGAGGATCACAAAAATCTATCTACTGTAGAGTACATTCTCGATAGACTTTTTGAGCATAGACTCGAAAGAGGCTCCTTGCTGATAGCTTTTGGAGGGGGCGTGATAGGGGATATGACCGGATTTAGCGCTTCGATATACCAAAGAGGGATAGAATTTATACAGATTCCCACCACTTTGCTGGCCCAGGTGGATGCCAGCGTGGGAGGGAAAACCGGCGTTAACAACAGATTCGGGAAAAATCTCATAGGATCGTTTTATCAGCCCTCAGCGGTTTATATAGACACATATTTTTTAACGACTCTTCCCAAGCGGGAGTTTTCCGCCGGAGTGGCCGAGATCGTCAAAATGGCCGTAACGTTTGATTCCGAATTTTTTGAATGGCTCGAAAACAGCAAGCTAGAATCGGAAGCCGAACTGCAAAAGGCTATCAAAACGAGCGTCGAGATAAAGGCGAATGTAGTTAAACAGGACGAAAAGGAGGCCGGAATCAGAGCCGCTTTGAACTACGGTCACACCTTTGCCCACGTTATAGAGAAAGAGACCTCGTACGAGAGGTTTCTACACGGAGAGGCTGTGGCTATAGGGATGTGCATGGCCAACGATCTGGCCGTCGAAATAGGTTTGATGACTCAGACCGAAGCGGATAGGGTAAAGAGTCTGCTAAGGCGGTTTTCTCTGCCTACGGAATACGAGATTAAAAATCCGGCGGCATTTTACGAGAGTTTTTTTCTGGACAAAAAGAGCAAAGAAAACAGAATCAGATTCGTTTTGCCCAGATCTATCGGGGATTTTGAAATCAGAGGAGACATTGACAAAGAGACAGTGCTAAAAGTGTTGAAAAAATATAGCGGATAGAAATATGCCAAAAAGAGCTCTTTTTCTGATATTTGTATTGTCGGTTTTGACGCTTTGGGCCCAAAACGACGCCGTAATGGACGAAAATCTCTCCAAAGACAACAACGTTACGGACGTTAGAACGGCCGAACAGCTAAAGATGCTGGATCTAAAACTTTCCATGATAGACAAGGAGCTCCAGGACGATCTTTGGACGAGAAAGTACTCAAACTATATCACTTACCATAAACTTCTAACGGAGCTCAAAAAGATAGAGCGTTCCATTAAAAAAGCTAAAAAACTGGGCAGAAAAAAGGATATAGAGGAGCTAGAAAACCAAAAAAAGATTATTCAGAGTCAGCTCTCTTTGTTGAAAGACTATAAAGAGTCTCCTTTCGTTGAGCTTTTAAAGCCCGAGGATATTCCCTCCCCGCCCGTTGTAAAAAACCCTATAGCCATAATCAGCGCCTTTTCGTACATAAAGCAGGTTAACTCGAAAAAGAGCTACTACAAAAGTATGCTCGAAGAGCTAAAACATACTTTGAACGTACTAAAAGAGCGACAAGAGATTCTGAAAGAGAAGCTTAAACTGGCGTATTCTCCGGAATTAGAGGGCGAATTGAAGATATTGCAAGAGGAGATCGAAGATTTTCAAAGCGCCATAGATACGGCTCAAAAAACTATAGGGGTATATGAAAAGAGAGTAGAAGAGGTCGTTTTCAAAGTTACAGAAGAGATAAAAACCCAAACCGAAAAAGCCGCCGAAATAGTGGCCATTATTTTGGTTTTGTTGATTTTGAACCTGTTGATCAAATGGATTATTAGAAGATATATCAAAGATAGCGAACGGTTTTATATGGCCAACAAGGCTATAAATTTCACTTTCGCCACTATCGTTATTTTGATACTGCTTTTTGCGTATATCGAAAACGTCTCGTATATCGTTACGATTTTGGGATTTGCTTCCGCAGGTATCGCCATCGCTATGAAAGATATGTTTATGAGTTTGCTGGGATGGATGGTGATAGTCTTTGGTGGTTCGATACACGTAGGCGATAGAATAAGGGTTAAAAGAGAAGGTCAGGTATATGTGGGGGACGTTATAGATATATCCCTTTTGAGAATGACCATTTTAGAAGACATAACTCTCACCAGCTACAAAGAAAACATCAGAAGCGGCAGAATCATTTTCGTACCCAACAACTATATCTTTACGGACTTAATAGCCAACTATACGCACGCCGGATTAAAGACGGTTTGGGACAACGTAAACTTTTACATAACTTTCGAGTCCAACCACAAAAAGGCCGTTCATATAGCCAAAGCTATTGCTAGACGTTACGCCAAAGGGTATATAGATATTACAAGAAAACAGCTAAACAGGCTTAGAAGCTCGTATCATCTGAAAAATACGAACGTGGACGTTAGAGTATTTTCTTTTGCTGAGAGCTACGGATATTGTATAAGCGTATGGTTTATGACCAACTCCTACGCTACATTGACGCTGCGAAGCACTATCTCCACCGAAATAATAGACGCGTTTTTGGCCGAGGATGATATCAAAATAGCTTATCCTACACAGACTATAGCCTTGACAAAAGATCAAAAAAGGATTATAAACAGTCCCAACAACTCCACAGGGGAGGTAGATTGAAACGGGTCTATTTCAAAACCTTCGGTTGCAGAACGAACCAGTTCGATACTCAGGTCATGATGTCTAGACTGAAAAATTTTTTAATCACTCAAAAAGAGGAGGAGGCCGATATAGTAGTGGTCAATTCATGTACGGTCACAAATTCGGCCGACAGCGGCGTCAGAAACTATATAAACAAAATATCAAAAAAAGAGAGAAAGATTTATCTAACCGGCTGCGGAGCCTTTACCAAGGGAGAAGAGCTGATAAAAAGCGGCCGCGTTGTAGGGGTTTTCGGTCACTCCGAAAAAGAGAGGATAGACGAGCTGCTGCAAAAGGAAAACTTTTTTGAGTTAGGAGATTTAAAGCATATAGACAAAACCGTCGTCGAAGAGTTCGTAGGCAAGAGCAGAGCCTTTATCAAAATACAGGAAGGATGCGATTTTAGATGCAGTTACTGTATTATTCCTTATGTAAGGGGCGACGCAAGAAGCCACGAGGAAGATACGATTTTAGAGCAGATAGAGCGTCTGGCTTCGAACGGTTTCGGCGAATTTATACTCACCGGAACGAACGTCGGTAGCTACGGACGAGACAAAAACGGCTCTTTGGCTGGACTGCTAAAGAAAATCGCGATGATCAGAGGCGTAAGAAGAGTGAGAATAGGCTCCCTGGAGCCTATCCAGATCGACGAGGAGTTCAAAGAGATTTTGGAGGAGCCCTGGATGTCGAGGCATCTACATATAGCCTTGCAGCATACGAGCGACGAAATGTTAAAAATTATGAACAGGCGAAACAGAGTCAAAGAGGATCTGGAGCTTTTTTGGGAAATCGCGGAGAAAGGTTACGCTTTGGGAACGGATTTTATCGTGGGCCATCCTGGAGAATCCGACGAGATTTTCGCCGAGGCGTACGAAAATCTCAAAAAATTTCCATTGACGCATATACACCTATTTACCTACTCTCCCAGGGACAATACCCCTTCGGCCCTCATGAGAGATAGAATAAGAGGAGACGTGGCCAAAAAGCGCTACAATATGGTAAAAAGTTTGATCAAAGAAAAAAATCTCACCTTCAGATCTCAAAAGAGGGTGTTGCAGGTTTTGGTAGAGAGCAAAAAGGGCGACTATTTTAGCGGTCTTGATCAGTTTTTTAACAGAGTTTTGATCAGAAGCGATCTGGATCTAAGCGGTAACTGGGTGGAGATTTACGATTATGAAGCAAAAGATGAAGCAAACTACGCCGAGTTTTAAAAAAAACGTAGCTATTGCGGCTATATCCGGTCTATTGATAGTAGCTATTTTGGTTTTTGCCTACTATAGAGACTCGTATCGCGACATAGACTACTCCACGTATCAAAGTATGCTTGAAAACAACGAAATAGACAAAGCGGTGATTTCCGGTGATTATCTCTATCTAAAAAGCGACGGTGAGAGTTTTAGGGTACCAAAAGAGGTTGTGGATATAAATAGGCTTTTTGAAAAGGTTCCCGTTCAGATAAGTGGTTCGAGCATAAATCCTTTAGAGATCTTTTTTATGGCTTTAGCCAGCGGGCTGATTATATATCTGGTAGTATCCGGAAAAAGAGATAAAAATACCAAAAAAGAGCCTCAAAAAGAGGCCGCTCGTTCCGAAGTACACAACTTCTCGTTCGATATTGTTCCTACAGTTTCCGATCTGACCTTCAAGGATGTTGCCGGTATAGAGGAGGTAAAAGAAGAGCTCACCGAGATAATAGAGTTTTTGAAAAATCCGAAAAAGTTTCGAGATTTCGGCGTAAAATTACCAAAAGGAGTTTTGCTGATAGGACCTCCCGGAGTGGGTAAAACGATGATAGCAAAAGCCGTAGCCGGTGAGGCGGGAGTTCCTTTTTTCTATCAAAGCGGAAGCGCCTTCGTTCAGATTTACGTAGGAGTAGGGGCGTTGAGAGTCAGAGAGCTGTTCGCAAAA
>JAMONM010000109.1 GCA_027065825.1 Campylobacterales bacterium
AATAATATTTTTGGGATCGATCTTCGCTTCCCAAGTCTCTTTCGGGATAGAAATCTCCTCATCCTCCCTGTCTCCGCCCAATTTCGTATCGAAATTTCCCTCTTCGATTCTGCTCATGGCCACAATTCCGTCAAACGCGTCTCTGCAATAAAATATCGGCCCCTCGTAGGCCGGTCTGCAATACTCGTCCACAAACCTTTTGGTCAAAGCCGCTCCTCCCAATAAAACCGGAGCGTCGATCCCTTTTTTCTTCATCTGTTGCAGATTCTCCAGCATAACCTGTGTAGATTTCACCAAAAGACCGCTCATGCCTATGGCGTCGGCGTTATGTTCTTCGAAAGCCTTCAAAAAATCTTCAAGATCGGCTTTGATACCGATATTGACAACTTTGAATCCGTTGTTAGTTAGCAATATATCCACAAGATTCTTACCCACGTCGTGAACGTCACCTTTTACGGTTCCCAATATCAGCGTTGTTTGGGACTCTTTCTCCTTTTTGGGAAGATATCTGTTCAAATAGTCTACGGCCGCCTTCATCACTTCGGCGCTCTGTAAAACAAATGGTAGCTGCATTTTCCCGCTGCCAAAAAGCTCTCCAACCTCTTTCATCGCTTCGATTAGAATATCGTTGATTATTTTTTCCGGATCGATCTCATCTTTGGCGCTCTCCAAAAGAGACATCATTCTCTCTTTGTCTCCGTCTATGAGCAGTTTTCGAATCCGCTCCTCAAGAGGCAGATTCGCCAGCTCCTCATCGACGCTATGGAGCTGCTCTTTTACTTCGCTGAAATGTTCGATAAAAGAAAAAAGAGGATCTCCCTCCTCTTTGCGGTTAAACAGTAGGTTTTCGCATATTTTGATATCTTCGGGATCAATTTTGTGATATGGAATCAGATTTTTAACGTTGACAATGGCCATGGTCAAACCGGCCTGTACACAGTGGTGCAAAAAAACGGAATTTAGATACTCCCTGGCGTGTTTGGCCAATCCGAAAGAGATGTTCGAAACTCCCAAAACAGCCCCCACTTCCGGATGCGCGGCTCTGAGCTCCCTGATCGCCTCTATCGTCTCTACGGCCGCGTTTTGATACTCTTCGTCCCCGCTGCCAACGGTAAAGGTCAACAGGTCAAACACCAGATCTCCAGGATTCAACTTATGAATCTCGGTGGCTCTTTTGAACATTCGTTCCGCTACGGCTATCTTTTTCTCTTTGCTCTTTGCCATCCCTTCTTCGTCTATAGCCAGCAAGACAAGAGCAGCCCCGAAACGTTTCGCCAAACGGCATATGGCATCGAATTTCTCCTCTCCCTCTTCGAGATTCGCCGAGTTAATTATTGGCCTGCCGCCTATATGTTTCAAGGCCGTCTCTATAGCCTTGATCTGAGTCGAGTCGGGCATGAGAGGAATGGATATCTTTTCGTTATAGAGTTTGATCACCTCTTTCATATCGGCACTCTCGTCCCGTCCGGCAAACCCTACGCTAACGTCAATGCCGTGGGCTCCGCTTCGCACCTGTTCCTGAGCCACGCTCAGAGTCCCTTCATAATCGCTCTTTAACAGCAACTCTCTAAAGGCTTTCGATCCAGTGGCGTTAGAGCGCTCTCCCATCAAAAAGGGGGGCGGATTTTGATTTAGCGAGCGGCTTTCGAAAAGTGAAGCGATCCTTCTATCCATACTCCCGGCGGGCGATAAGGGGCGTTTACCCTCAACCGCATCGCAAAGAGCCTTTATATGCTGAGGGGTGGTCCCGCAACAGCCGCCGAGCATAGCCACCCCCGGATATTTAGTGAATCTGGATTCCAGCTCCGTAAATTCGGCAGGTCCCATCGGATAGTAGGTATAGCCTCCCCTGTTTTGGGGAAGTCCCGCGTTGGCGTGCACGCTAATAGGCCTATCCCACACTCGGCTCAACGCCTCCAGGTGCCGCTCCATCATATCAGGCCCGGTTCCGCAGTTAAAACCCAAAGAGAGTATATCAAAGGGTTCGAGAATAACGGCGATAGTCTCGGCGTCGGTTCCTATTAGCATTGTTCCGTTTTGCTCTATGGTCACGCTGACCATTATCGGAATTTCTGGAGCCGTATCAGTACATGCGTGAATTGCGGCTTTTATCTGCAGAGGATCCTGACAGGTTTCCAGCAAAAATATATCGGCTCCGCCTTGCAAAGCCCCGGCTGCGCTTTTGCAGTATCCCTCATATATCTCGTCATAATCTATATGCCCAAGACTCGGCAGTTTGGTACCTGGTCCCAAACTGCAGGCTGTGAACCTGGGTTTTTGAGGCGTTGAAAACTCTTTGCATACCTCTTTTACGAGTTCGCATCCGAGGCGCGTCAACTCTTGGGCCTCTTCCGCAAGTCCGTACTCCTCCAGTACCCACGGCATAGCTCCGAAAGTATTGGTTTTTATTATGTCGGCGCCTGCTTTTGCGTAGGCTCTGTGAATGGAGGATATAACCTCTGGAGCCGTCCTGTTTAGAATTTCGTTACATCCCTCTTTATTCTCCCATGCCTCAGGAGGAATCTCACGGTTTCTTTGCTGGAGCTGGGTACCCATAGCCCCGTCGATTATTAGATACCTTTCTTTCAGCTGCCTTTGCAAACTATCGGTCATAGTTAAACATCCTTTAATAAAAAAAAATTATATTTTATATAACTGACGAAACAAACTGTGTAAATTTGTTTTAAATATATTTAGATTACAATTTGTTATCGTTTCACAAATCGAAAATCCGTTGTTAAAACTCATTGTCAAAATAACATAAAAAGGGTAAATATGTCATATAAAAAAAAGATTAAAAACCTTATAACAGGGCAAGTTATCGAAAAGCCCGACCCAGTAGACGAAGAGGTGCCTTTCGACGGCGGCGTGATGATCACCGAAACCGACACCGCCGGCGTGATTACCTACGCAAACAGAAAATTTAGAGAGATGACCGGATATACGAAAGAGGAGTTGATAGGCTCACCCCACAATATCAATAGACATCCAGATATGCCGAGCGCCGCTTTCGCGCAGATGTGGGAGACGATAAAAAGAGGGGAGTATTGGGAAGGATACGTAAAAAATATGAGAAAGGACGGAAAATATTACTGGGTAATAGTCTGGATAAAACCCAAATTTGACGAAAACGGAAACATTGTCGGCTATATAGCCGGCAGAAAAGTTCCCGACAGAAACATGATAAAAAGGGTGGAAGAGCAGTATAGAGCCATGAAAGAAAAAGAGGATCTATCGTAATTTTAAGATTTTGGATTTGGAGAGTCTGTAAATAGAAGAAGGTTTCCCCTCGTACAGACCTCTGCAATCCTCCACTACGACGTCGGCCAAAGCCTTTGCGAACTTTTCCTCGTATCTCCCGCCGCTTCTGTTCGCGCTGGTAGAATAAAGCCAGCCGAACCTCTTTAAAAATTTCAGGTGTTCTTTGTCTTTTACCACTCTGATGGCTTTGCCGCAAGGATATACGAACGTACTTTTTTTGGAGCGTCTGACCAGTTTTCGGTGAGATCTCGGAACTCTGAGGAAACTTTTTAGTCTGCCGAACCCGTCAACCGCTATCAAAAACGGTTTATCGGGATCTCTGTTTTTTATCTCGGCGAGTCTCTTTTCGTTTCTTGACAAAAAGCCGACGGTGGTATCGGTCTGAGCCAGATATATCAATTCGGGATCCAAAATTTTCATTCTCTTAGATAATCCTGCAAAGCTTTGGGTTCCAGCTCTTCTCGCTTTAGTCTTTCGATCGCCTCCGCGGCGACTCTGGCAGCGGCTATCGTAGTGAAATAGGGTATATCGAATCTCAAAACCGCCTCTCTAATCTTTTTAGCGTCGTCCTTGCTGGATTTATTGTCGCTGGTGTTTATAGCCATAGCGATTTCGCCGTTTTTGATCATATCCTCGATATTTGGTCTTCCCTCGCTAATTTTCAACACTCTCGTAGACTCCACCCCAGCATCGCTCAACACTTTGTGGGTTCCGGATGTAGCTACGATTTCAAAGCCTAGGCGCTGATATATCCTGGCTATCTCGGCGGCAAAAGGTTTGTCGTAATCGGTTAAGGATAAAAATAGTTTTCCATCCAGCGTCAACCTGTTACCAGCGGCTATCTGCGATTTGGCGAAACTCATGCCGAAACTTTCGCTAATTCCCATCACCTCTCCGGTGGATTTCATCTCCGGTCCCAAAATCAGATCGGCGCCGATAAGTTTATTAAACGGAAAGACCGCCTCTTTGACGCTGATATGGGATTTTAGCCTCGGCTTATATATACCGTTCTCCTCATAAACTATCGAATATTTGTCGTAATATCTCAACGCCTCCAGAAGATCGCCGTTAATCATGACCCTCGTGGCTACTTTGGCCAAAGGGAGTCCCGTGGCTTTCGAAACGAACGGTACCGTTCTCGAAGCTCTTGGATTTACCTCGATGAGGTAGACTCGCTCTTTGTAGATAGCGTACTGTATGTTCAAAAGCCCCTTTACGCCGAGTCCAAGCGCGATCGTTTTGGTCTGTTCCTCGATATTTTTCAAAATCTGGGGCTTTACTGATACGGCCGGCAAAGAACAGGCGCTGTCTCCGGAATGGATGCCGGCTTCTTCTATATGCTGCATGATGCCGCCTATATATACCCTCTTGCCGTCGCTGATGGCGTCAACGTCGATCTCCACGGCATGATCCAAGAACTTGTCTATTAAAACGGGAGATTCGTTACTGACGCTAACCGCCTCGTCCATATACTCTTTGAGCTCAGCTTCGTTATAGACTATTCTCATGGCTCTGCCGCCTAGAACGTAGCTGGGTCTTACTAAAACGGGATAACCGATCTTTTCCGCGATTTTCAGCGCCTCTTCCTTTGTGGTCGCCGTTCCGTTTTCGGGCTGCAATAGAGAGTTTCTAGCGACAAAATCGCTGAACTTCTCCCTATCTTCGGCCAGATCGATCACTTTCGCGCTGGTTCCTACGATTTTGGCCCCTATTGTGGTTAGAGGTTTCGCCAGCTTTAGCGGGGTCTGACCGCCGAAATGAACGATTATGCCGTCCGGTTTTTCCCTCTCGATCACGCTCCGTACTCTCTCGAAATCGATCGGTTCGAAATAGAGTATATCGCTTGTGTCGTAATCGGTAGAGACCGTTTCGGGATTGCAGTTGTACATAATGGTCTCTATACCCATATCCTCCAGAGCGAAGGCGGCGTGAACGCAACAGTAATCAAACTCTATCCCCTGCCCTATTCTGTTTGGACCGCCGCCAATGATTAAAACCTTTTGTTTGGATCTT
>JAMONM010000110.1 GCA_027065825.1 Campylobacterales bacterium
TTCCTTTGGCACCGCTACTGAGCAAAAAGGCCCCCATAGAGGCGGCCTGACCTATACATATGGTTGAAACGTCCGGTTTTATATAGTTCATGGTATCAAAAATACTGAGTCCGCTGGTTATTACCCCTCCGGGAGAGTTGATATACAGATATATATCCTTTTCCGGATCTTCGGCCTCCAAAAAAAGAAGCTGAGCCACAATGGAAGAGGCAACCGCATCGTTTATCTCGCCGCTTAGCATAATGATTCTGTCCTTCAGCAGCCTCGAGTAGATGTCGTAACTGCGCTCTCCCCTGCCCGTTCTCTCAATTACGTAGGGTATATAATAGCTCATTTGCTCTCCATCTTGCCGTTGAGAAGATGCGTAAGGAGCTTGTCCTCTATCATGGCCATCTTGATGGCCGGCAATAGGCCCTGTTTTTGATAGCTCTCGAGTACCTGCTGAGGATTTTGTCCCATCTGCATAGCTTCGTAGTAGATTGTCTGAATAACCTCCTGATCCTCTACCGTTATTCCCTCTTTTTTCGCGAGTGCGTCCACTATAAAAGTGGCCTTTACGCTTTTTCTGGCCTCGTCGCGAAGAGACTCCCTCAACTCTTTCAGCTTGTCCGGATTCTCGTTCAACTCTTTGATCTCATCTTCGCTCATAGTTCTCAGTTTCTCGTTGAGTTTTATATTTATCTCCTGCTCCACGATATTTTCAGGCAGATCAAAATCGAACATCTCCACGAGATTCTCTATCAGTTTCGGTTTTAAATCCTCGTTGTACATTTTGGTCAGCTTTTCGCTCTTTAGCTGCTCTTTTATCTTCTCTTTTAGCAGATTCAGATCTGCCTCCTTCTCCTCGGGAAGCATCTTTTTTGCCAACTCGTCGTCGATTTTCGGCTCCTCTTTTACCTGAATATCCTTGAGCGTAACGGTAAATTTGGCCGGTTTTCCTGCAATGTCTTTATTGTGATAGTCTTGGGGAAAGGTAACCTCGATCTCTTTTGTCTCTCCCTTTTTCATACCCTTTAGCTGCTCCTCAAACCCTTCGATAAACTGGGAGCTGCCAATCTTTAGATTAAAGTTCTCGGCACTGCCTCCTTCTAGCTCCTCGCCCTCTACGTAACCTTTAAAATCTATAACAGCAGTATCGCCCTCTTCCAAACCGCGATCCTCTTCTACGCTCTTCATCGGAGCGAGAGCCGTAGCCAGCTCCTCCAGTCTGGTCTGTACCTCCTCTTCGCTCACCTCCGGCTCGCTAAATTCAGGAACGGCCTTTTCGTAACCCTCCAGATCGAAATCGGGTTTGAAACTTACCTTTATCTCTATATCTATATCTTTCTCGCCCTTTTCGAACTTGACCACTCTGGGTTCTCCCAAAACCTCCTCTTTCGATATATCAAGCTCTTGCAGACCTTTTGAATACGCCTCTTGCAATACTTCGCTCTCGGCATCTTTTTGAATATTTTCGGCATATCTTTTTTTTACGATCGCCACAGGCACCTTCCCTTTTCTAAATCCCGGAAGGTTTAGAGTTTTACTGAGTTTTTTCGCGATCTTCTCTATCTTCTTCTCGATATCGCCATGTTCTACTTTTGCCTTGATCTCGGCGTTGGCGTTATCGATCCTGGTTGCAGTCATCTCCATATCTACCCTTTTGCAAAAAATTTTAGTTGCAATTTTAGCAAAAATATGCTTTACTTTTGAGAAACTTGAAAAATTAACGGGAAAAAATATGAGCAAAGCCAAAGAGTTCGAAGAGAGTATAAAAAAGATATTGACGATTATAGGGGAGGACCCTCAAAGAGAAGGCCTGGTTAAAACCCCCCAAAGAGTCTACAAAGCGTTCATGCATCTAACTGAAGGCTATAGAAAAGATCCGGAAGAGATTCTTGGCGAAGCCCTATTTAACTCCTCCAACGACGAAATGGTCGTAGTAAGGGATATAGAGTTTTACTCTCTATGCGAACACCACTTACTGCCTATCATCGGCAGAGCCCACGTGGCCTATATCCCCAACGGCAAAGTCGTTGGTCTTTCAAAAATCCCCAGAATGGTGGACGTATTTGCGAGAAGACTGCAGATTCAGGAGCAGATGACCGAACAGATAGCCGACGCACTGATGAGGAGCGTCAATCCAAAAGGAGTGGCGGTCGTCTTGCACGCCAGACACATGTGTATGGAGATGAGGGGAGTGGAGAAGATCTGTTCCACTACGGTCAGTTCGGCTTTGAGAGGAGCCTTCAAAGAGGATCTAAAAACGAGAGAGGAGTTTTTCAATATAATAAACTCTCCAAAAGGCGACAGGTTTTAAAAGCACTATTTTTATTTAACCTTCGATTAAGTTTTCTTCCAGTATCATTCGTTTAATTCAATTAGGACAATTTTAGTCTGATTTAGGAGAGGCAATGAGAGTCTATCTGGACAATAACGCTACCACGATGGTCGATCCGAAAGTAAAAGAGGCGATGGATCCGTTTTTCTGCGAAATTTACGGCAACCCTAACTCTCTGCACGATTTCGGAACGGCCACGCACCCGCATCTGAGAAAAGCTATGGATCAGCTCTATGCCGGAATCAACGCCGCGGACGAAGACGACATAGTAATTACCAGCTGCGCCACCGAATCGAACAACTGGGTTATAAAAAGCGTCTATTTCGATCTTATCGAAAACGGAGAAAAAAACCACGTAATCACTACCGAAGTGGAACACCCCTCGGTGTTGGCCGCCTTTAAATGGTTGGAAAAAAGGGGGGTTAACGTAACCTATCTGCCGGTAAACTCGGAAGGTATAGTCGAAGCCCATACGGTCAGGGATTTTATCACCGACAAAACCGCTCTGGTTTCTATTATGTGGGCCAACAACGAGACCGGCATGATCTTTCCCGTTGAGGAGATAGCCAATATCTGCGCTCAAAAGGGCGTTCTTTTCCATACGGACGCAGTACAGGCCATCGGCAAGGTCAAAGTCGACGTACAAAAAGTCAAAGTAGACTATCTGAGCTTCTCGGCACATAAGTTCCACGGCCCAAAAGGAGTCGGAGGGCTCTATATCAGATCCAAAAAAGAGCTTTCGCCTCTGCTAAACGGCGGCGAACAGATGCGAGGACTAAGAAGCGGAACATTGAACGTTCCGGGCATAGTAGGCATGGGCCAGGCTATGGAGCTGGCCTCTTACTATCTGGAGTTTGAAAACGACAAGGTAAGGAAACTAAGAGACAAACTCGAAGACGCTCTATTGGAAATTCCCGATACTTTCGTAGTCGGCAGCAAAGAAAAAAGAACCCCCAACACCATATTGATCAGCGTCAGAGGAGTCGAGGGAGAGGCTATGCTTTGGGACCTCAACAGAGCCGGCATAGCCGCCAGCACCGGAAGCGCCTGCGCCAGCGAGGATCTGGAGGCAAATCCGGTAATGGAGGCCATCGGGGCCGAAGCCGATCTGGCCCACACCGCGGTCAGACTCAGTCTCTCCAGATTCACGACCGAAGAGGAGATAGACTACACCATCAAAGAGTTCAAAAAAGCGGTAGAGAGACTAAGGAGCATTTCCAGCTCCTACGCATACAAACCACAACAGGTATAAACAACAGGAGTGAAAAATGGCTAAAAACGATCTAATTGGCGGAAGTATCTGGGAAGAGTACAGCCAAAAAGTCCAAGATCTTATGAACAACCCCAGAAACAAAGGCGAGCTGACCGAAGAGGACGCTAAAAAGCTCGGCGGCAAACTGATAGTAGCCGACTACGGAGCCGAATCGTGCGGCGACGCGGTCAGACTCTATTGGATAGTGGATCCCAAAACCGACAGAATTTTAGATGCCAAATTCAAATCCTTCGGCTGCGGAACGGCCATAGCCAGTTCCGATACGATGGTAGAACTGTGCAAAGGCAAAACGGTTGACGAAGCGGTAAAAATAACCAATATCGACGTAGAGAAGGCCATGAGAGACCATCCGGACGTTCCGGCCGTTCCTCCGCAGAAAATGCACTGTTCGGTCATGGCCTATGACGTAATAAAGAAAGCGGCAAGCATATACAAAGGCGTGGATATGGACAGCTTCGAGGACGAAATAATAGTCTGCGAATGCGCCAGAGTGAGTTTGAGCACCATAAAAGAGGTGATTAAACTGAACGATCTAAAAACCGTCGAGGAGATAACCGACTACACTAAAGCCGGCGCCTTTTGTAAAAGCTGTATCAGACCCGGCGGGCACGAGGAGAGGGAATATTACTTGGTGGACATTCTCGAAGAGACCCGCAAAGAGATGGAACAAGAGAGAATGAAAGAGGCGGCGGACGCTTCAAGCGAAGGGAAAGAGCTGGCATTTAACGATATGACGACCGTTCAGAAAATCAAAACGATAGAAAAGGTTATCGACGAAAATATCAGACAGTTTCTGGTAATGGACGGAGGCAATTTGGAAATTATAGACGTAAAAGAGAACGGCGCATATACCGACGTTTACATTAGATATCTCGGTGCCTGCGCAGGATGCGCCAGCTCGACCACCGGAACGCTTTTCGCCATCGAAAACACTCTCAAAGAGAAACTGGACGAAAACATCAGAGTCCTTCCCATATAGGCGAATTCCCTTCGCCTCCTCGACAAATCGGCCGCAAATTGATAATATAACGGAATATAACGATACTTTTGATAAAAAACGAAAAGTCATGAAACGAGAGTTCAAAGAGAACGAGTCGATAGACTATTGCGTCCTTGATTACGACTGTCCCTATCTTGAGGGCAAAAAAACGAGAATGTACTATCGTTTTATTCCCAAAGCCACCAAGGATCTATGCAGCGCTCTCGTAAAAAGAGGCTGGAGGAGATTCGGGTACTCCTATTTTCATCCGATCTGCAAGGATTGCAACGAGTGCAAAAGTCTCAGAATAGACGTCAAAAACTTCACGCTCTCAAAAAGTCAGAAAAAGGCGATAAAAAGAAACTCTCAAACAAAAATTCTGATCAGAAAACCCACCGTGACATTCGATCATATAGACCTTTACAACAGATATCACAAATACAAAAGCAAAAAGAGCGGATGGAAGTTCTATCCGATAGATATCAA
>JAMONM010000111.1 GCA_027065825.1 Campylobacterales bacterium
CTCTTTTAGATTTTTGTCGTGGCACTGATAGCATAGATCGGGCATATCCATAATCAGGTCGCTGTTTCCGCTTTTGTCCGGGTTTTTGTCGGTATGGCATACGCTACAGTCGCCCCATTCGTACGGTGGGTGGATCACCTCTTTGCTCGAGAGTAGATTCGGTTCGAAAAAGGGCTGCTCCTGCTGGGGTGTCTGTCCTCCGGCTCCCTGGGCCGGATCGGCTTGGGCCAAAAGAGTGGCGTCCGCCGGCAAAGAGAGGGCTTTGTCGGTTACGCCCGCGTCCGTTTGGGCCGCACTTTGAGTCAATAGTATGGCCGTTGCGGCGAATAGAGGTAGAAAAAGGCTCTTTCCGATACCCATAATAGCTCCTTGTATTAGTTGCGTTTATCGTTTGCATAATCAGAAAGTATAAAAAAAATTTATACTCCCGATTTGGGAATGTTATTCGATTTGACTGATAAAGTCAATATAAAAAAAAGAACATTTATCACATTTTTGTCATTATGTTACCAAAAGTTCTCCTATCTGTTTTTATGTATACTGGTCAGATAGTAGGCAAGAGCCCTGTATTCGTCCAGCGTCATGTGCATAGTTTTGTAAAGCTGGGGCTTCATGATAAAAAATCTCTGTGGATCTATTATCGGTTTGGCTTTGCCTTTTAAAAACTCTATCAACCTTCTTTCGTTTCCCAGATAGTGTACGGCTATCGTTTCCAGCGAAGGACCTACCGCCGCCGCGTCGTCTCTGGGAGCGTGGCATATATAGCAGTGCAGAGATTCGAAAATTCTCTTGCCCTGGGTCGTCAGATCGAATTCGGCTTTTGCGACGGAGGCCAAAACAAAGGCAAATATAAGAAATTTTTTCATATCCTCTCCTAAAGGGTTTAGCTCTGTCTAATTTATATCACCTTTTTGTAAAAAATTAGTAAATTTATCGAAAAACTTTATTATAACGGATTTTTTTTCTAGAAAAGGATCGATATGCGCGTCTATTCAGTAGGCGAAGCGACGGAACAGATAAAGAATCTGCTCGAGAGCCATTTCGAATCGCTCTACGTCGAGGGCGAAGTCAGCCGCCCCACCTACCACTCCAGCGGACATCTGTATTTTTCGCTAAAAGACAGGGATGCGGTGATAAAGTGCGTTATGTTCAGAAGCTATCTGGCCGGCGTAGGATTTAAAATCGAAGAGGGACAGAGGATAATAGCGGGCGGATCTTTGGGGCTCTATAAACCCAGGGGAGAGTATCAGCTCTACGTCAAAAGCATAGAGACCGGCGGCAGGGGCGAATTGGCGCTGGCTTTTGAGAGATTGAAGCGCGAACTGGAAAAGAGGGGATATTTTGACAGAAGCAGAAAAAAGGAGATACCGAAAAAGATATCGAAAATAGCCCTGGTCACCTCCTCCAACGGAGCGGCGCTATCGGATATGCTGAAAGTCGTTGCCAAAAGATGGCCCCTGGTGGAGATCCTTCTTGTAGAGACTCTGGTTCAAGGCAGGGAATCGGCGCCTCATATTGCCGAGGCCGTCAGAGTCGCGGACTCTTTGAACGCGGACGTTATAGTACTCTCCAGAGGAGGCGGAAGTCCCGAAGATCTATGGGGATTCAACGAAGAGGTTGTGGCTAGAGCCGTTTTCGAAGCCGTCACTCCCATAGTTTCGGCGGTGGGACACGAGATAGATTTTTTAATAAGCGATATGGTGGCGGATTTGAGGGCGCCTACTCCTAGTGCGGCTATCGAGATGATCCTGCCCGATCGCAACGAGTATCTGCTCTATCTCGATCAGCTAGCCCAGATGTTCGAAAACGCCGTGGAGTCCGTTGTCCGCAAAAAAGAAGGGGCTTTGGAGTCTCTTTATGAAAATATCGCCGGATTATCGCCTATAGGAAGATTGAGATTTTTTCAAAAGGAGATAAGCCAGAGCGCCGAGGCGCTGGAGAGGTCTTTTAGGCTTCTGCTGGAGAGTAAATCTTCCGAACTTCCTATGGTTCGAGAGGCTCTTTATAGAGCCGTTTTAGGAGCGATCGAGAGGAAACAAAAAAGCGTTATCCATTTGACGGAGTCGCTAAATAGGAGCGCCGAGGCTGTTAAACCTAGAGAAAATACGGCCCAGGTCGTAAAAGAGGGCCGCCCGGCGGCTCTGCAGGATCTGGACGTGGGCGATGAGATAGAGCTTCAAGACGGCCGCTGCGCTATTTTGGCTAAAGTGCTGAGAAAGGAGTGCGATGAGACAAAATTTGGGTATAATAACGTAAAACCCCACGTTTAGGTGTCGCTGTTTGGATATAAAAAATCTAAAGCTAAAACTTATTATTATATTTTTGATTCCGGCCGCCGGTATGATCTACTTTTCCTCCCACTACGTGTTTGAAAAGTTTTCTCAGTACTCCGCGGCCAATTTTCTTGGTTCTAGCGTAGAGTATACAAAATCCACCTCGGCCCTCATAAAAGAGCTGCAAAAGGAGAGGGGACTAAGCGTGGCGGCAATTATGGGCGACGACGTGGATTTTCGAAAAGAGCTGCGAAAACAGAGACAAATTACCGAAAGAGCCGTAAAGAGGTTTCAAAAATGCCTCCTGCACCACGACTTTATATATGAAGAGAAGCTGATAAAAGATATAGTCAAAGAGCTCTCTATGCTGGGTGAAATTAGAAAAGAGCTCGACGACGGAAAGATCGATCTTTTTACCCTGATCAAAAAGTATAGCTCCATAATAGAGAAGCTTATAGAGAGTACGGATATTTTGAGTATCAGATTTATAAACGAGGAGTTTTTTAGATACAGCATAAGCTACAAAGAGATTTTGATGATCGCGGAGCAGCTGGGAAAGGAGAGGGCTCTAATTGCCTATTTACTAAAAAACGGCCAGAAGGCGGAAGATATCAGAGCCTATCTGTTCAAAGTAGAAAGCAAAATGGAGGAGCTGCTGAGCGATTTTGACAAAAGATCCCCGGTTTCCGTTACGGTCGTTTTCGAATCGAATATTCCAAAAGATGTAAAAAAGAGAGTCGACTCTATCAAACAAAATCTGTTGCAAAAGGGCGCCGTTGCGAATATTGACGCTAAAGAGTGGTGGAATCTGGCGACCAACTATCTAAACTCTCTTTATAAAACCAATACCCAGATTCTGGACAAGATGGTTTCGCTGCAAAAGAGAATCAAAATCGAGGCCATCAAGGCTCTGACGATCAGTCTGATTTTGTGGTCGGCTTCGGTGGCTGCTCTGTATCTGCTTATATACATTATCTCCAATCTGGTTGAGAGTTTCGCAAGATACATAGCCGACGTGGAATCGCAAAAGAGAGTGCACGAAACCTTCGGAGAGTTCGCCCAGGTTTTGACGTTCGAAAACTCCAAAGAGGTGCTGCTGGACTCTTTTTTGCATATTCTATATAAAAGCGGCGGTTTCAAACATCTATGGCTGATCAGGGAACAAAACGACAACTTCGTTACGGTAGGAGCGTACAATCTCTCCAGGGAGAGTCTAGATGAGAATTTAAAAGAGTGCGAGGGCTTTAGGCAGAGAATAAAACAGGTTCTGAACAAAAAGGGATCTTTGCTCTCGAGAATAGGCTGCGAAGGCGTCTTCGAAGAGCAAAAGAGCGGAATCTACGCCATTACCGGATCTTTTGCTCAAAAGTACGTACTCGTGGCGGTGTTCAAGGACGAGAACCGGACGACGCTCATAAACGATCTGATCAACAGAATGTGCAAGGCGCTGGTTTACGCTCTGGAGAAGGTTGAGATAAAAGAGAAAGAGGAGAGACTCAAAGAGGAGCTCAAACTGGCCAGCTACGCGTTCGATACCCACGAAGCGATAACGATAACAGACGCTACCGGAAAGATTATCAAAGTAAACAGGGCCTTCGAAAAGATTACCGGATACAGCGAGAAGGAGGTTATCGGAAAAAATCCCAATATTCTAAAGTCCGGACTTCACGATAGGGATTTCTATACCAAGATGTGGGACAAAATCAGAAAAGAGGGATACTGGAAGGGAGAGATATACAACCGTAAAAAGAGCGGAGAGATCTATCCCGAGTTCCTCTCTATCAGCGCTGTCAAGAACGAAAAAGGGGAAACCACCCACTATATAGCTCACTTTTTGGATATCAGCGATATAAAAAAGGCTCAGGCGGAGGTGGAATATAGAGCCCACCACGATCCTCTAACAAGAATCTTTAACAGGCAAAAATTTCTCGAAGAGCTGGAGAGAGTGTACTCTTTGGCCAAGAGAGAGGGATTTTACAACGCCTTTTTCTTTATCGACATAGACAATTTCAAACATATCAACGACTACTACAATCACGAGGTGGGCGACAGGGTTTTGATAGAGGTGGCCGAACGTATCAAGAGTCTGGCCAGAACTCACGATATAGTCGCCCGACTGGCCGGAGACGAGTTCGCCTTCGTAGCCTGCGATCTGGACAAAGACAAAGCCGAGGCTATGAAAAAAGCCTCGATAATAGCCGAAAAGCTGAGAAGGCTTTTCGAAAAACCGATGGAGCTGAAAGAGGGGAGAGTGGAGATAACCTTTAGCATAGGAATCAAGATCTTCCCCGACAGCGAAGCCGGATACAAGGATGTAATAGTAAACGCCGATATAGCCATGTATCACGCCAAAAAGAACGGCAAGAACCAGTTTAGGTTCTTTAACGAGATGCTGGATTTCGAATCGAAGCAGTTTTTGATAGTCAAAAACGAAATATCCAAGGCCATCGAGGAGGATCAGTTCATACTGCACTATCAGCCCAAACTCTCGGTAGAGAGTGACGAGGTGGTAGGTTTTGAAGCTCTCGTTAGATGGAACCATCCCAAAAAAGGGCTGATCTATCCGGATAAATTTCTCTTTGCCACCCACGGCAACAGATTGATATACGAACTGAACGAGCTGGTGCTTAAAAAGGCATGTATGCAGATCAACGATTGGAAAAAGAGCTATCCGGAATTTGACAAAAAGATCTCGATAAACATATCGGGAGAGCAGTTTAATCATAACAACTTCGAAGACAGAGTTTTGCAGATTCTCAGAGAGTCCGACGCTGAA
>JAMONM010000112.1 GCA_027065825.1 Campylobacterales bacterium
AAGCTCCTTGTTGGCTATCTCTTCCAGATAATGTCTGTTGTACAGACCCGTTAACGAGTCTGTAATTACTCTGCTTAAAAGCTCGTTTTTCTCTTTCTGGGTTTTATAGTGCGCAATCTCCTTCATCAGCATTATCGCAAAAATCTTTTTGAAATTTTTCAAAATCTCTCTATCCTCTTCGTCTAGATACTCCTCCGTGTTGAAAAGAAAATAACAAACTCCTATGGCTGATTTATGCTCGTTATAGGTTACGAACGGATAGGCCAAATATCTCTTTCCCAGATCTATCTCCTCGATAGACTCGATATAACGGTTTTCTCCCTCTTTCTTTATCGTACGCTCTATCAGAGTATACAACTCATTCTCGTCCATTTTGATCTCTTTTGGAGTCTGAATGAGCGAATCGAACATAATCACCTTGCCTTCAATCGAACTCAGACATACGATCCGTTCGATCTGAAAAAGCTGATTTATCAGTATCAAAATGGAACCTATCTTGTCATATTGACTGGCGGTGGCGAAGGAGACTATTTCAAACATCTTGGACATGATCTCGTTGGCCAAAACCAGCCGTCTTATATCCCTATAACCGCTAAAATGTAAAAATATACCCACATCCAGACGCCTCAACCTGGAGATTAGATATCCTATATGCTCCTTTTTTATGATAGATCCATGCTGCGGAGCTATCATTCGGGCGTCGCACCGCTCTATTGCGTCCAAGCCGTGATTTAGAATCTCCTTTGAGGGCATATAGTGCGTATGAAACATCTTCATCTGTTCGAAATAGCTTTTTGGATCCTCCACAAACAGAGAAAACTTTTCGGTAAAAGCTCCGAAAATATCGCTAGTAAAAAGAATGGTGCTTCTTTCGTCAAATGTGCAGATATTGCCGGGAAAATGCAGATAGGGGGTAAACAGAAACTTTAACCTCCTCTTGCCGGCGGTCAGTTTCCAATCGTTTCTATCCACTTCGTAAAATCCGATCTTCCAGCCGTAGTGCTTTAACAAAGTGGCGCTGCGCCAATGGGTTACCAGATAACGGCCGTTACCGCCGATCTCCTCGAGAATATCTTCGATACAAGAGGTTATATCGGGATCTTGATGGTGAGCTATAATATATTTGATATTTTCCAAGGGGGTAATCTGCAGAATCTTCTCTCTGGTTCTGTTCCACGTCAACTTGGAACCGGGATCTATGAGAATAGACTCGTTTTCGTTTTCTATCAGATAGACGTGGCACTGGAACTGATCGTTGGGTAGAACGCTACCTACCCACCAAACCCCGTCTCCGAGAGAGATCGGATTTTCGTAATAGGAGTTTTCTACGTCCATCGTAGGCCTCGCTTTTTTTAAATGTTAGCATAAAATAAGCAAAGTTTATATAAAAGCGGGGCCTTCAGATGCCGCTGTTACTCCTTTATCTCTTTGAGAGTCTCGGCGATCATGAACGAAAGCTCAAGAGCCTGGTCGGCGTTGAGTCTGGGATCGCACTGGGTATGATATCTGCTCTTTAACCCCTCTCTGGTGATTGAACTGCTTATACTGCCTGTACATTCGGTCACGTTGGAACCTGTCATCTCCAGATGAATACCTCCGGCATAGGTGCCTTCGCTTTTATGTATCTGAAAAAAACTTTTGACCTCTTTCAATATCTTTTCAAAATCCCTGGTCTTTAGGCCGCTGTCAGTTTTATAGGTATTTCCGTGCATCGGATCGCAGCTCCATATGACTCTCTTTCCGGCATCTTTTACGGCTCTAAGCAGCGGTGGAAAGATCTCTTCGATCTTTTCGGCGCCCATTCTCACTATCAACGTCAACCTGCCCTCTTCGTTTTCCGGGTTGAGCCTATCAATTAGCGCCAGCAGCTCATCTTTTCGCATCGAAGGGCCTACTTTTACGCCTATTGGATTCTTTATACCTCTGAAAAACTCCACGTGCGCTCCATCTAGATCTCTGGTTCTGTCTCCTATCCAGAGAAAGTGCGCACTACAGTCGTACCACTCACCCGTAAAACTGTCTTTTCTGGTCAAGGCCTCTTCGTAGTTTAAAAGCAAAGCTTCGTGAGAGGTGTACAAAGCGGTCTGATTTAGCTGAGGAGTATTTTTTATATCTATGCCGCACGCCTCCATAAACTTTAAAGACTCGGTGATTTTGTCGGCCAGCTCCTCGAAACGCTCACCCAGGGCTTTGTCCCTAACGAAATCTACCGTCCATTTGTGAACTTTGTCCAAAGAGGCGAATCCGCCTCTGGCAAAGGCTCTCAATAGATTCAACGTGGCCGCCGACTTGTAATAGGCTTCCAGCAGTTTTTGGGGCTTTGCCTCTCTGGCTTCGGGAGTAAAATCGATGTCGTTTACTATATCGCCTCTGTAGCTGGGCAGTTTGACGCCCTCTATCTCTTCGAAATCGCTGCTTCTGGGTTTTGCGTACTGTCCCGCTATTCTGCCTATTTTTACGATCGGTTTCCCAGAGGAGTACATCAAAACCATATTCATCTGGAGTAGAACTTTAAAAAGATTTCTTATGTTAGCCGCGTTGAAATTGGCAAAACTCTCGGCGCAATCTCCTCCTTGGAGCAAGAAAGCCTCCCCTTTTGAAACTTTGGCCAGTTTCTCCTTTAGATCCCTGGCCTCCCCGGCAAAGATCAGGGGCGGATAGCTCTTTAGCTCCTCTTCTATCTCTTTTAGTCTGGCGTAGTCTTTATATTGCGGTTGCTGTTTGATCGGAAAATCTCTCCAGCTGCCAGGATTCCAGCTCATCGTCACTTCCTTTAGAAAAATTGCGAAATTATACCCAATTTTTTCTTTATAATTTACAATACCATTATTCCCGAAATATACAAAAATAATTCTTAAACGAAAAATTTTTTCCTAAACTTTCACCCTGTCGTTCAAAGCTCTCCCCAGCGATAGAGCATCTACGTTTTCAAGGCTCACGCCGGTAGGAACGCCTTGCGCTATCTTGGTAAACGCGATATCGTGGTTTTTCAACCTCTCCTCCACGTGCAGTATCAAAGCGTCGTTGGCCACAGATGGCGTCAAAGCGAACACGATCTCCTTAATCGATCCCTCCTCCACTAAAGAGGCCAGTTTCTCCATATCCTCCTCAAAACTCTCAAGAACGAAATATAAACCGTTATATTCGCCGCTCTCTTCGATCACCATTATATCTTTGGGATTTTCGACTACGCATAGCGTTTCCCTGTCTCTGCCCTCGTCGGTGCATATTTCGCAGATTTCGTTTTCGCTAATTCCGCCGCACCTGGTACACTCTCCTATCTCTCTAACGGCGCTCTCTATCGCATGTGCCAGTTTCATAGCCGCCAGCGTGTTTTCTCTGACCAGATAAAAAGCGAGCCTTACAGCCGATTTTCTTCCTATCGTGGGCAAAGCCATCAACGCGTCCACTAGCTCTTTGAACCTTTTAAAACCTCGCAAAAGCCCCTCCGAACTTTTTTTGACATTATACAAAAAAGCGGTTTGATTTATCAGAACTTTTTTGATAAAATCAGCGCTGCTTAAAATAGACTTAAAAAAAGAGGTGGGACTTGGTCGATATCGATTACTACGAAATTTTGGAGGTGAGCAAAACCGCCTCTCAGGAGGAGATTAAAAAGGCCTACAGGAAACTGGCGCTTAAATACCATCCCGACAGAAATCCAGGAAACAAAGAGGCCGAAGAGAAGTTCAAACTGATAAACGAGGCCTATCAGGTTTTAGGAGACAAGGAAAAAAGAGCGCTTTACGACAGATACGGCAAACAGGGCCTTGAAAACAGAGGATTCGAAGGATTTAGCCATAGCTCCTACGAAGACATTATGGACTTTTTCGAATCGGTCTTCGGAGGCAGCTTCGGCGGTTTCGGATTCGGGAGGGAAAGGAGAGATCAAAAATATCAGCTCGATCTCTCGCTTCAGATGGAGATAAGATTCGACGAGGCCCTTTTTGGATGCCAAAAGGAGATAGAGTACGAATACAAATCGCCCTGCCCCTCATGCAAAGGTACCGGAGCCGAAAACGGAGAGATCTCGACCTGTCCGGAGTGTATGGGCAGAGGCCAGATTTTTTATCGTCAGGGATTTATGACCTTCTCGCAGACCTGCCCAAAATGCAACGGCATCGGCGAAGTCGCGGCAAAGATCTGTTCGGACTGCAAAGGACTGGGCTATGAGAGAAAAAAAGAAAAAATCAAAATCAACATCCCCGAAGGGATAGACAACGAAGACAGAATCAGGGTGGCCGGCAAAGGCAACGTGGGTCCCTCAGGCGAAAGGGGCGATCTGTATATCACCTTTTTCGTGGAAGAGGACGAGCATTTCGTCAGATATAACGACAATATCTATCTGGAAGTGCCGGTCTTTTTCACGCAGGCCATACTGGGAGAAACCATAGAGATACCGACACCGAGAGGCAAAAAAGAGCTAAAACTGCCGCAAGGGGCGCAGGATAAACAGCAGTTCGTATTCAAAGGAGAGGGAGCCAAAAACGTCAGGAGCGGCAAAAGAGGCGATTTGATAGCCCAGATAAAGATTATCTATCCAAAAAAACTTAACGAGGAACAAAGAGAGCTATTGAGAAAAGTCCAAGAGAGCTTTTCGATAGAGAGCAAACCCCACGAAAAAAAGTTCGAATCTGTATTTGACAAGATCAAAAACTGGTTCAACAAATAATCGCTCAGTTCAATCGCAGCTCCAGCCTCTCTTTTCTCTTTTTATAATATGCTAGCCCGATCAAAATAGCCAGAGTCACAAGAAGGGAATAGATCCACGCCGGGATAGGCAACGGATCTCCTTGGGCGTACGAATGGAGACCGGAAAGATAAAAGTTGACTCCGAAATAGGTCATAAGCACGCTAAAAAAAGCCAGTAAAGAGGCTACGTTGAAAACAAATAGGGAATTCAGACCCGGTACCAGCCTCATATGAGCCACGATAGCGTAAACCAGTATAGTAACCAAAGCCCAAGTCTCTTTGGGATCCCACCCCCAATATCTGCCCCAACTCTCGTTGGCCCACACTCCGCCCAAAAAATTTCCTATCGTAACGAGAACCAGTCCTATTATCAGACTCATTTCGTTGGTATAGGTAAGCTCTTTTATACTTAGTATCATCACTTTTTTGTTGTTTTCACCCACAAACAGATGCAAAATCAAAACTGTCGCGGCCAACAGAGCGCTGAGAGCGAAAAAACCGTAACTGGCCGTAATTACGGAAACATGTATCATAAGCCAATAGGATTTCAAAACGGGAACCAGCGTGGTAATTTGCGGATCGAGCCAGTTTAGATGGGCTACAAACAGTATCAATCCCCCAAGCAAAGAGGAGGCGGCAAAAGCGATGGGAGAGTTTCTGGAAAAGAGCAAGCCTGCCAAAACGATAGCCCAAGCGATATAGATCATAGATTCGTATCCGTTGCTCCATGGAGCGTGACCGGCGACGTACCACCTGAGTCCCAGCGCGAAAGTATGCGCCAAAAATCCGAGCAAAACAAAAAGAGTTCCTATCTTTATCACCGGAGATAGATCAAATCTCGGATATATCAGCGAAATCAGAATTAAAACCAACAAAACGGAACCCACTATGCTATAAAAGGGTACTAGCCTGTTAAATATATCCAGCCTATTATAGAGCAGCTCGGCCTCGATTTTCGTTTGCGGAGGAATCAAGGAGGCTCCGTAGTATCTTTGATAATCTTTTATAACGCCGAGCGCTTCGTCGGCTTTGCTCCAGTCTCCGCTTTTTAAAGCCTCCTCTATGTTCGCGAAATAGCTGGCGCTAATCAGTCTGACCAGTTCGGACTGCACGGGAGGAAAACTCTTTATAGCCTCTACCGGAGAGTACCAAGTCAGGTTTTTGTCTCCGGGTTTAGGAAAAATTCTAAGCAGTCTGCCCGTATAGACCATATAGCATATGTTTACGCGCTCGTCCACTTTTATGAGTTCGTTTTCGAATCCGCTCCTTTGAGAGGGTTTCTTTCTCGTTGCCTCCAAAAGCTTTTTTTCGAGTCTGTAACCGTTTTCGTCGAAAAAAGTCGCAAAAGAGAGATATCTTTTTCCCTCGGCTCCCAGCATAGAGGCTATTTTGGGATCGGAGACGTATATCATTTCGATCTTCTGCCAAAGATCCGGTTTGACGGTCATTCCCAAAAATACGCTTACGGCCTGCATTCCCTCGAATCTGTCGGTGCGCGTAACTTTTGCCAGCACCATTCTCGCCAGAGTATCCAGAGGCTCTATTCTGCCGTCTCTGTCTTGAACAAGAAGTGTACCGAATTTTAGCGCATGTTCCGATTCGAAGGCTCTGGCTTTATCGAGCAAAGAGGTATCGGCTCTTAAACCGGAGGCAAAACCCAACATCAAAAAACCGAAAACGGCGGCTCCAGTCAATATCTCCCTCTTTTTTTGGACCCTTTTTGTCAATCTAAACAGTTTCATAAATCTGCTTTGGGGCATGAACAGATGTGCCACCATCGCAAAAAACAAAAGGGCATATCCGATATATGTTATCAAAGCGCCCGGGTCTCTGTTTACGGACAAAACCGTTCCCTTTTCGTCTAAATCGTAAGAGCTTTGAAAAAACCTGTATCCTTCGTAGTCCAAAACGTGGTTCATATAAATTCTATACGGCATTTCGATACCCTTTTTCCGATCGATCACAACCACCTCGCTGGCATACGAGGAGGGGCTCATGGAACCAGGGTATTTCTCCATCTCGAAATCTGTCAGTTTCAAAGCAAAGGGCAGAGGTACCTTTTTAGAACCGTATCCTACGGAGATATTCAGATCCTTCAAACTCAAATTCAAAAACTTAGGCAATAGCGAAGGTCTGCCCAAAAGGACGATCCTTTTTTTTACGCCGCCGTACTCGAAATCCAGCACCAAAGCCTCATTCTGCCCTTCGTCCCTGGCTGCGGCTAAGACATATTTTTTGGTATAGCCCTCTTTTAAATCCTTAAAAACGGTCTTTATCCCGAAGCTATCGTAAACGTAGCCTTTTTTAAGCTCTATTTCCGTACCGGGCGGATATCTGTAAAGCGAACCATCTTTCATACCAAAAGCCGTTACCTCCCTTTTTGAAACCAAAAGTGGTTTTGCGCCTCTTTTTTTAATCTCTATATCCGCATCCCCGCTCTCAAAACCGATTTTAATCTTTCCAAACGTACCCTTTTCGCCTCTTTCGAGGAGAAGTTCTTCGCTTTTTTGTCCGAACGAGATGGCGAGCTCTATAAATTCCGATCCGTTCCTAGAAGGTACCAAAACCTCTTTCGCCCGCGGAATATACTCTATGAGCGACACCCTTAAAACCCCGTTATCGAGGGAATATTCTCTCGTAAATGAGTTGGCGCCGAGCGCCGAAAGCAACATAGGTTCTTCGAAATGGTACCGCTTGTCCGCTTCCGTTACGTTTATCTGCAAGAAAGGATCGTAAGAGATAGTGAGATCCTGGATCTCGCCCTCTCTGATATGCATAGTCCCCTCGTATCCGTAATATCTAGTCACAGCGGCACCCAGCAAAATTACTATAAAAGAAAAATGAAACAGTCCCGTAGGCCACTTTTCGCGCCTAAAGAGTCTGAATCTGAATATGTTGTAGACTAAATTGGTCGCCAAAAGGAGCATAAGAGACTCAAACCAAACAGAACCGTAGACCAGGGCTTTTGCCGTCCGCGTACCGTAATCGTTTTCCAAAAAAGTCGCAACCGCGATCATAAAAGCGAAAAGGGCCATCAAAATTAGAGCGGACCTAACGGAAAAAAGCAGATTTTTTAAAACTTTGATCATACCAATCCTCAAACCGTAAGCGTACCTTACAATAAAAGATTGTATTCTCTTTTACAAAAAAAGATAAGCAGATCGCGCATTTAGTGGTAATATTTAAGATAATCCCCCAAAAAAGGGGTATTTATATAATTTTTTATTATTTGAGCTATTTTAGCTCGCTCCATCTCTTTGCAATGCTAACACTGCATACCAGAGGAACCTCAAGCGGATAGATCCCCTCCATTATCGAAGCGAATCTTTTCGAGAGTTCATCGGCTGTTTCGGCGTCGGCTTCGAAAATCAGTTCGTCGTGAATCTGCAATACCATGTTAACAGGCAAAGAGTCGTTTTGGACGCTCTTTTTTATTTTGTTCATCGCCAGTTTTATCAAATCGGCCGCGCTTCCTTGAAAAACGGTATTGGTGGCCTCTCTGATATTCGCGGCTATCTGAGCAGCGCCAGCATGTTCAAAATCGAAATATCTCCTTCGTCCCAACAGAGTCTCCACATACCCTTTTTCTCTGACTTTGCTCTCTATCGAGGATAGAAACTCCTTGACGGTGGGGAACGAGGCGAAATAGCTATCTATTATTCTTTTGGCCTCTTTTTGAGATATACCCAAAGTCTGGGATAGCTTTCTGCTGCCCATACCGTATATAAGTCCGAAATTTATACTTTTTGCGACGTTTCTCTTTTTTTCGGCCTCTTCGCCAAACAGCTTAACCGCCGTTCTTAGATGTATATCCTCCCCTTTGACGAAAGCCTCCCTCAAAGCCTCGTCCTTGCTAAAATGGGCCAAAAGCCTCAGCTCTATCTGCGAATAGTCTATACCGATTAGAACTTTGCCCTCCGGCGCCACAAAAGCGGCTCTGATCTCCCTTCCTAGTTCAGTCCTCACGGGAATGTTCTGTAGATTTGGATTTTTGGAACTAAGCCTTCCCGTAGCAGTTCCGGTCTGAACGAAAGTGGTATAGACTCTGCTGCGAGGGTCTTTTTGGGCATATCCGGTCAACGGTTCGATATACGTACTTTTTAATTTAAAGAGCTCTCTGTATTCCAAAATCTCTTTAGCTATAGGATGCTTCTGCGCCAGCAGGCTCAATACGGTCTCGTTCGTGCTGAATCCGGTTTTGGTTCTTTTGACCGGAGGAAGTTTCAATCTCTCAAAAAGTACCTCGGCCAACTGTTTTGTGGAGTTGATATTGAATTCGCCGCCGGCCAATTCGTAGATTCGACTCGTCAATTCGGCCAACTTCTCATCGGTCTTTCGGCCCAACTCTTTCAAAAACTCTATATCGACTCTGATTCCGGATCTCTCCATCCATATTAGAGTATTGACAAAAGGGTACTCTACCTCCTCGGCCTCTTCAAGGAGAGTTTTTGAACGCCCCTTGAGCTCATCTTTGAGGGCAAAGTAGAGCATATAGGTCAAATAGGCGTCCTCCGCCGCGTATTTAGCCGCCTCCTCGATCGGCACGCTGGAAAAATTCTCGCCCTTTTTTACGGTCTCTTTGAAACTGATCATGGAATGAGCGAAATATCTCTTAGCCAGAGAATCGAGAGACAAAGAGGATTGGGGATCGACCAGCCACGCCATAATCATCGTATCGGCGTAAATCTTTTGTTCCTTTAATCCTATAGCGTACAAAACCGACAGATCGAATTTGAGATTATGTCCGAATACCCTGTTTTGAAATATCTCCTCTATAAAACCTATCGCCAAATGGCTATCGAACTGAGAAGGAACTCCCAGATACTTGTGTCCCACCGGAACGTAATAGGCTTTCGCTTCTTCGAAACAGAAGCTAAAACCTACCAGCGAAGCCTCCCTGGTATCCAGAGAATCGGTCTCGATATCGAACGCCACCGGTTTGTCCCGCATATTTTCCAAAAGCTCTCTGGCTCTTTGATAGTCGGTAACTATCTCGTACTCAAAATCTACTCTCTCTTTTTTTGGGACGGCGTAGAAATCCCCGTTTTTTAGGCGTTTCAATACGGCGTTCATATCGTATTCGATCAGCTCATCGGCAATCTTTAGCAGAGGGTTTTTCTCGGGAAACCTAAAAGGCTCCAGATCGCACTCTTTGAATAGATCCTTCTTCAGCTCTACCAGTTTTCTGCTCAAAAAAGCGCTCTCTTTACCCTCCGCGAGCAGTTTTTTGACTCTTTGGGGCTCGACACTTTCTATATTTTCGTAAATATTCTCAAGCGTTTCGAAACGCTCCAGAAGTTTCGCGGCGCTTTTTGCTCCGATTCCCTTGACTCCCGGAATATTATCGGAACTGTCTCCAGTCAGAGCTAAAAAGTCCGCGATCTGCGAAGGCTTAACCCCGAACTTTTCAAAAGCGCCCCGCTCATCTATTTTAACTCTTTTGATCGGATCGTAAATAACAACTCTTTCGTCCTCGATTAGCTGATAAAGATCCTTGTCGTGGGTTACGATAGTGACCTTTACTCCCTTTTTTTTGGCGCACTCCGCGATTGATGCTATTATATCGTCGGCCTCGTAGCCTTCCAGCCTCAATCTGCTCAGACCCATTTTATCTATCCACTCAATCGCGACCTCCAGCTGCTTTAACAGATCTGGCGGAGTTTGCGGACGCTGAGCCTTGTAGTTTCGGTCAATATCTTTTCTAAACGAGGGACCTTCGCTATCTAGAGCAAATAACAGATAGTCGCTGCTATGCTCTTTGGCCAGCTGATTGATAAAATTCGCAAATCCGGTCAGAAGTCCGGTGGGAAAACCGTTTTTGCTCTTTAGAGGCGGCAGAGCGTAGTAGCTTCGAAAGAAAAATCCGAAAGTATCTATTATCGTTATCTCTTTCATATCGATCCTTTAACAGCTAATTAGAGTATAATTGTATAAAATTTTCCCAGAGGTGGACCATGAACAAAATTGCGATCGCAATCGCCGCGACCCTTTCTCTCCTATACGCTCAAGACGATCCCTTCGCCGAGGAGGAGATATTCAAAAAGTATAAAGAGTTCGGCAAAATCAAAGAGCACTACATTTTGGATTTCGACAGAGTCATACGCATATACGACAAAAGGCTCCTTTGTCTCCAAAAGAGCGAGATTCCCGAATGCGTCAGAAAATATCCTCTGGACCAGAGTTCGGATCAACTGGCTCTGCTGATGAGCAGAAGTTTTCCAAAATCGTATTACGTATCAATTCTAAAAAGAGACAAAAAAACTATCGAAAAAATGCAAAAATGCGTCTCTTCCTCTACCGATACCGGTTCGTTAAAGAGATGCCTTTACAGATAATCCTTTAACGACTCGGCGGCCTCCCGTAAAAATTTAGCCTCCGTAGCATCAAAGAGCACTCCGAGGGCTCTGTTCATCGAAGGCAGACTAAGAGGCGAATTGATGGCCGCCGCCGTTTTTACCACGTACAAAGCTTTAGAGTACTCTTTGATCTCTTTTGGCGCCTTCTCGAAATCATCGCTGTAGGCTATGGCTTCTACCAGCTGTTTATCAAACCCCCAGTATCTGAACATCTCGGCCGTTACCTCGGCTGCCGTGGTATCGAAAAAGCTTCGCTCCACTTGAGCGATTTCCGTTCCGTTTTCGATTTCGGATCTGAACTGAAATACCAGATCCTCCTTGATCGCCTCGTTCGCTATCAATATTTTCCCCATCTCCTGCAGCAAAGACGCCAGGTTTAAAACTCTCAGTTTTCTGCTGTCCACTTTTCTGTACCATCTATACATCAGATGGTTCTGCAAATGGGTTATAGCAGCGAATCTTTCGGCACTGATACCGTAAGGCTCCATATCTATATTCAAAAGCCTCTTTATGGAGTTCTCGACTACTACGGCCTTTACTTCGGACAGACCCAGCAAAGATACGGCGTGGGTTACCTGGGTTATCTCCTCTCTCAAGGCGTAAAAAGGGGAATTGACCCTTTTTAGTAGATTGGCGACTATCATCGGATCCTTCGAGAGGATCTCGCCGATCTCTTCCAAACTGATATCCGGATCTTCGTAAGCCCTCTCGAACTCTTCTATCGTTTTCGGCAAAGGGGGAAGCGAACCTATCTTTTTAATTATATTCTCGTTCATCTTTTTACCCGCTCTCCTTTTCCAATCTAAACTCCTTGGCTAGAAACTCGCCCGTATAGCTTCCGCTCTTTTTATAACGACGAGCTATTTCGATCGGCTTTCCTTCATCCACAATCTTGCCTCCCCTTATTCCGCCCTCCGGTCCCATGTCGATAACGTAATCGGCGTTTTTAATTATATCCATATTGTGCTCTATCACGATAACGCTGTTTCCCAGTTCCACAAGATGGTGCAATACGCCGGCCAACCTGTTTACGTCCTCAAAATGTAAACCGGTGGTAGGTTCGTCCAAAATATAGAGCGTATTGCCGGTATCCTTTCGTCCGAGTTCCTTTGAGAGCTTTATCCTTTGAGCCTCGCCGCCGCTGAGAGTTACGGCGTTTTGTCCCAACGTTATATATCCCAGCCCCACATCCTGAAGCGTTTTTAACTTTTGACGAATCTTGGGAATCGAACCGAAAAAGCTCAGCGCCTCATCCACGCTCATATTCAGAACCTCGGATATGTTTTTGCCCTTGTACTCTATTTCCAGCGTCTGTCGATTGTATCTTTTGCCGCCGCAAGCGTCGCATTTGACCATAATGTCAGGCAAAAAGTGCATTTCGATCTTTATTTCGCCTTCGCCTTTGCACTTTTCGCAGCGCCCTCCTTTGACGTTGAAACTAAATCTTCCGGGACCGTAGCCTCTAATTTGCGCCTCTTTGGTTTTGGCAAAAAGGGCTCTGATTTCATCCATAACCCCGGTATAGGTGGCCGGATTGCTTCTTGGGGTTCTTCCTATGGGGCTTTGATCTAGATAGATAACTTTATCCAGCCTATCTAGCCCCTCGATCTCCACTCCGGCAACCTTTTTTATTTTTTTCGCCCTGTTTAGAATCTCTTTGGCCACAGGCAGAAGCGTCTGCAGTATCAGCGAACTCTTGCCGCTGCCGCTAACTCCTGTAACGGCCACGAAATTTCTCAGCGGTATCTTCACCTCGAGATTTCTAATGTTGTTAATATTTACGTTTTTAATTTCTATCCACTCTTTTTGCTCTCTCTCAAAACGGTAATCGACCCTTTTTTCCCCATTTAGGTATTTCGCGGTTAGAGTATCGCTCTTTTTTAAATCATCCAAAGTACCGCTAAAGACTACCTCTCCTCCGAATTTTCCCGCACCCGGACCTATATCGACTATATAATCGGCGCTCTCGATAGTCTCTTTGTCGTGCTCTACTACTATAACCGTATTTCCTCTTTTGCGTAGATTTTTGAGTGTTCTAATCAACTTTGCGGTATCCCTTTCGTGCAATCCGATACTGGGTTCGTCCAGCACGTACATGACGCCCGTTAGACCGCTGCCTATTTGGGAAGCTATACGTATTCTTTGGGCCTCTCCTCCGCTGATAGTCCTGGCGTCTCTGCCCAGAGTCAGATAGCCAAGACCCACGTCCACTAAAAAAAATAGCCTCTCTCGAATCTCCTTTAAAATAGGCTCGGCTATCTTTCTTTTCTCTTGAGTGAGATACTCGAAATTTTTCTCCTCTTTAAAAAATTCGTAACACTCTTCAATAGGCATATCCAAAATATCAGCTATCCCTTTTTTGGCTACCCTAACCGCCAAAGATTCGGCTTTTAACCTGTGACCGCCGCAGAGATCGCACACTTTTTCGCTCATATATTCTCCCAGCTCTTTCTCCTCCTTGAACATATCGTATGCGATCTTCACCACTCCAGGCCAAACCCTCTTTAGTCTATGACGTTTCCATACGAACTCCACCTCTTCGCCGTTACCGTAGAGAACGGCCTTTTTTTCATGCTCTTTTAACGCCTCGAAAGGTTTTTGAAGATCTATTCCGTTTTGTAGGCAAAAAGCCTTCAAAAAAGTAAAATAGTAGCTTCTGTTATATCCGTACAAGATCTTTATCGCTCCATTCTCTATGGGAAGACTCTCCTCGACGATCCTGTTCAGATCGAGACTGTATCTGATTCCAAGACCGTCACAAGCCTCACACGCTCCTTTTGGCGAGTTAAAGGAAAAACTCAGCGGTTCAAGAGGCTCAAAGCTGATTTTACAGTCAAAGCAGGCCAGATGCTCGCTGTAATGGATATGATCTCTATCTAATCCGATCTCCTTGGAGTTTAGAATATGTATCTCCACCTCTCCGTAGGACTCCTTGAGCGCCCTTTCTACGTCAGAGGCGATACGCGAGCTATTCTCCTCTTTTAAAACGACCCTGTCTATTACCGCTTTTATGGTGTGTTTTTTGGTTTTTGACAGCTCTATCTCCTCATCGAGTCTTACCATGACACCGTCAATCATGGCCCTGACGTAACCTTTGTGCCTGAGGCTCTCCAGAAGATCGGAAAAGCTACCTTTCTTTTCTCGTACCAACGGCGCCATAATAACCGCCTTTGCCCCGACCGGAAGTTTAAGAACCTGTTCGATAATGTCCTGGGCGCTCATCGATGAGATCTTTTTACCGCATTTGTGGCAGTGCTGTTCTCCGACTCTGGCGAAAAGAAGTCTCAGATAATCGTATATCTCCGTAACAGTTCCTACGGTACTGCGCGGATTTTTACTGGTGGTTTTCTGTTCGATGGCGATGGCAGGAGTCAAACCTTCGATTTTGTCCACATCCGGTTTGTCCAGCTTTTCCAAAAACTGTCTTGCGTACGAGGAGAGAGACTCTATATACCGTCTTTGCCCCTCGGCATAGAGAGTCTCAAAAGCCAGCGTACTCTTTCCGCTCCCTGAAAGACCAGTAAACACTATCAACGAATTTTTGGGCAGTTTTAGATCGATATTTTTTAAATTGTTTTCGCGAGCCCCGTATATTTCGATATAATCCATAAACCCCCTCTTATAGATGGAATATCTCTTTTACCACCAGCAAAAATATAAAGCCGTATAGAATTAACAGCAGCTTTTTTAATTTGGCTCTATCTATTCGGTGAGCCGCTTTTATTCCGAAATGGACCCCCAAAAGAGACGAAAGGCCGACAGCAATCCCGTATAAATAGTTTACGTGACCGAAAAACGACAGACTCAAAAAACCGGAAACCGAAGAGAAAATAACAAAAAAGAGCCCCATTGAAACAGCCTTTTTAATATCCAGATGGTAAAGCCCCACTAGAATCGGCGTAACCAAAATCGAGCCTCCTACGCCTATCGATATGGCCAGCAGCCCAACAAAAGCCCCCGTAAAAAATAACAAAGCTTTGGGAAGCTCCTTTTGGGAAGAGATATGGGGATCTTTTTTGAAAAATCTGTAGAAAGCGAAAAGCAAAAAGCCTAAAAACATCACTTCCAAAACCAGAGCGTCCACAACAGAGAGAAAATATCCGCTGCCCAAAGCTCCCAGCGCGCCTCCGAGGCCCAGATAGATTCCCTCGTTCAGCTTGAACATACCCTTTTTAAAATTCAAATAAGAGCCGTAAAGCGAAGAGAACACCATCTGTGTAACCGATACTCCCACGGCCTCTTTGATTCCCAGACCTAAAGCCATCAGTATCGGAACCAAAACGGTACCGCCGCCGATACCGAAAAAGCCTGACAGAAAGCCTACGAAGACGCCTACGATTATAAACTCTATACCCAAATAAACCTCTTTTTTGAATGGGATTATACAAAAAAAGAGAGTATTAATAAATCTTTTTTTATAATTATGCTATTTAGCCCAAGGAGCGCCCGTTGAGACAGATAATTATAGCGTTTTTAATGTCGGTTTCGCTTTTTGGAGCGAATATTTTAAACGTCAACATCAAAGAGCTAAAAGACAAAATAGAGATTTTTTTCAACTTCGACGTTCCCTATGAAGGCACTATCATACAAAAGGTGGAAAAGGATAAAATCAGAATCCTTCTAAAAGGGGCCTCGATAGAGAGAGTCTGGTTGAAAAAAATAGATACTCCATACGTTTATCAGATCGAACTGATGCCAAAGGGCCCCGATAGCGAGCTTCTGATCTACACCGTCGAAAAAACGGCCGTAATGGCAGCAAAATCCTCGGACGGATACGGATTGAAACTTTTGATAAAAAAACTCTCGGCACCTATACAAAAGCCAACTCCCCAAAAAAGCGGCGTTGCGAAATATCTCCTGCAGGCTGTCGGAGTGCTGGCGGTTATAGCGCTATTTGTGGTGATTTTATTCTTTTTAATTTCCAAAAGCAGACCCAAGGTCAAAAAAAAGAGTATAAATCTCAAAACGGAAAAGGAAAAGGCGATAAAAATCAGATTCGAAAAGGCTCTTGACGAGCATAACAAACTGGCGCTCATATCGTTTAAAGGAGTAAACTATCTCGTAATCATAGGCAGTACTAACATTTTGCTGGGTAAATACAAAGAGGAGGAGATAGAAAGCGAAGAGGATTTCAATAAACTATTCGAAGAGAACAAAAACGAAATAGACTCCATCTTCTCCCCCAAAGACGACGAAACTCCGAGCGAGTTCGATCTCTATAAGGAAAAGGCCAGCAAAGGGCCATCTATTTCAGATTAGTAAAATCAATCGAACGACAAGACGTTGTAATTGGTCAAAACGATAACGGAGTTTTCCGTAACTATGACCTGATGGGTGATGTTGTCTACTGCGTAGTATTTATTTCCGTTCTTTTCGGCCAGTTTCTTGGCGGAGTTCAAACCGGTTTTGATATGCTCTATTTTCGTTTTGTATATATAGTCTACGACCTTCATATCCTTTTTGTACAGATAAAGAGTACCGGCCGAAGAAGCGTCGTTGTCCACGTAAGAGTTGTAGTTTTTCAACGAAACCTTTATATCGCCGTAATAGGCGCCGTACTGGATAGGTTCCGCCGATAAAAGCGTAACTAGAGCAAACAGAGATATCAATACTCTTTTCATCGTAATCCTTTCATGTTCGGTTTCCAAAAAATCTCTCGATCTCTTCTCTCATAATCGAAGGATCATTAATCGAATTTATCCTCTCCCGAAACGCCGAAGCCCCCTGCATTCCCTTCGAATAAGTATGGAGATGCTTTCTGAACATAACCGCTCCGAATTCTGAATAAAACTCTATCATGGCATCAAAATGTTCCAAAATCACGGCTTTTTTCAAAGCCGGATCTATCTGTTCGCGGCCATGTTTGAGCTGATGAAATATCCACGGCTTACCTATAGCTCCTCTGCCTATCATAACTCCGTCGGCACCGGTAATCTTTAGTACTCTTTCGGCTTTTTTGTAATCGGTTATATCGCCGTTTGCGATTACGGGAATCGATACGCTCTCTTTCGCGGCAGCTATCGCCTCGTAATCGACAGGGGCTTTGAAACCTCCGCTTCTGGTTCTGCCGTGAACGGTTATGAAATCTGCACCGGCGCTTTCGATAGCCTTGACGATCTGAACCACTCTGTTTTCATTGAAACCCAATCTGATTTTTACCGACGTATAAGCTTTCTTGTTTCTCTTTTTTATAGTTTCAACGATTTTCGCAAGTTTTGGAATATCTTTCAACAAAGCGCTGCCGGCGCCCTGTTTAACCACTTTTGGAACGGGACAGCCGCAGTTTAGATCGATCCCGTCAATTCCGTCCAAAGAGTTGATGATATCTACCGCTTTCGCTATTATCTCCGGATCGCTACCGGCTATTTGAACGAAATATGGATCTTCCGCGGGAGCTTTGCGCAGCATTTTAAAACTCTTTTCACTCTCGTACACAAGAGCGTTGGAGCTTACCATTTCGCTGACGGTAAAATCCGCGCCAAACTTTTTGACCACGCTTCTAAAAGGCAGATCCGTATATCCAGCCAGAGGAGCCAGTACGTAAAGAGGCCTGGTGAAATCTATTTTCATTCCCGCACAAATCCCGTTGCGCTATACAAACAGTTCGAGAGGATAGTTTCTTCCGCAATCTTTTAGCTCTACAAAGGCTTTGAGACCCAAAAATTCGGAGGAGTCGCTATTTTGGAGCTCGTCTTTCGCCCTTTCTATCATCTCCAGATCCAAAAGTGTGTATATAAAGGCCTCCTCGGCCTTTTCGTCGTGAGCTTTCAACAGTTCAAACAGTTTCAGTCTCTCATCCGGCAGAAATATCTCTTTTACCTTCCGGGCAAGTTCCAGATAATCTTTGGCCGTAAACTCCATGGGAGACTCTTCGACGATATACAAAAGATCGGTAGTCGTCAGATCAAGGCCTCTACCCTCTTTTGCCGCCTCTTTCAAAAGAGTATCCAAAAGCTCCTTGTCGAAAAGTTTTACGTACTCTTTAATTTTGGACAGTTCGGCATAACCCATAAATACCGCCAACGCTTTTTTACAAAGCTTTTGGGGAAATTCGGAACATTTTCTCAAAATTACGCCGCTGTATGTAGGCTCTTCTTTGAGCCTGTTCTCTAGATTTTTGCAATATATCGGGTTTTTCGGAGAGAGGGTAATCTCTTTTATCTCAACATACTCTCCCCTTTGAATATCCTTTACGTACTGAGCGGCCTTTTTCAACATATCCTCTTTGCACTCAAAATTGAATTCGCTCAATTCAATATAGGCTCTATCGGTAACTGCCCCAAGATTTTTAAATTCGGGCGTTTTATAGTAGTTGCCTTTGGGCTCTTTTAAAATGGCGTTGAACAGAGATTTCACGATAGTTTCGTAATCTTTTTGATATTTTTTTCCTTTGATGTAGCTTCTAAACGAGTAATAGGCCATATGAAACAGCGATGCAAAATAAAACAGGGCCATAACTATAGCTATCCACGCCGCAATGGGCAAAGTCACGGGAACGCCAAAAAACTCGATCGTATATTTGCTTTCGGTCTGGGAATAAACAAACAGAGATACCGCCGCAATCAGCAATAGGGAAAAAAAGGTATATCTTTTTAGATGCATAATATCTCCTGAGATTTATCTTTTTTATTACTTTACCATAAATTTATTTAAACTATTTATGATACGGATGGTTATTCAGCAAAGACAAACCCCTAAATATCTGCTCCAACAGAACAACTTTGGCTACTCGATGCCCCATGGTCAGCTTGGAAAGAGACAATACAAAATCGCATCTGTCCAAAAAGTCGCCGTTAAATCCGTATGCGCCGCCTATAAAAAATGAGATGGTGTCTCTTTGTTCCAAAAGATCGCAAAAGCCCTGGGTGTCGAGCTCTTTTCCCTTGGGGTCGAGCGCAACGCAAAAACCATCCATCAAAGGCTCAAAAGCCGCCGTATAACTGGCTTTGGCAAAATCGGCTCCTCTGTTTTGCGCCTGGGAGATCCTTTTGGAAAATACGTTGTTAATCTCTATTTTGGCAAATTTCGATCCCATTTTCGCAAAATCCAAGCAGATCCTATCAAATTCGCCGCTCTCTTTTTTTGATATCGTATTAACTTTTATCTTTTTCATTACGAGAAGGTCCGCCACTTTACGATAAGATCTCTGCCGATTACCATAAAATCTGAATCTATCTTGTCATAAAGTCTCACTCCGCCGATTACGGCCGTTTTATGGAAACTGGCCTCTATCAACAGACTCAAGTTTTCAATAAGGCTAGAGACACTCTTTGTTCCGCTGTTTCTATATGCGCCTATTCCTATGTAGTCAAGATCGTAGCCGTTAGAGATCTCTACCTCATCTAGATCGTGAGTAGATAGTCCAAGTAGCCTATCTTGAATGGCATCCCTGACTCTTTTTATCGTCTCGCTTTTGTTGTGTGCGCCGAACTCTTCGCAGAGTTTATTTAGATCCTCCTGTCCTATATGCAGTCCGTCGCACAATGAGGCCAGTCTTAGGCGATCGTTCACTATCAAAACTCCGTCCCATAGACTTTTGAGTTTTTCGAGGTCATAGGCTACGCTTTTATCATCATCCAATTTGTTTCTATACTGTATCCATTCGGCTTTGTAGAACTTCGCCATCTCAACATATTCGACAAAATCCATTTCGAAAGACTCTATCAGAGCCTTGTCGCAAAGAGCGTATAGCGCAGCCAAACGGCTATCTCCCCTCCATCAGGATACGCAACAGGGAGGAGATCCTCTCCTTCATTTCGTTTCTGTCCACGATCATATCCACAAAACCGTGCTCTAACAAAAACTCCGATCTTTGGAACCCTTCGGGAAGATCGGCGCCGATTGTTTGTTTAATGACTCTTTGGCCGGCAAAACCGATCAATGCGCCGGGTTCGGCCATGATAACGTCTCCCAACATGGCGAAAGAGGCGCTGACTCCGCCCATCGTCGGATCGGTAAGAACCGATATGTACGGCAGACCCTCCTCATCCAGTCTCGCCAAAGCGGCCGAAGTTTTGCTCATCTGCATTAGACTAAAGGTGCTCTCTTGCATTCTGGCGCCTCCGCTGGCGCTAACTATCACCAAAGGGTTTTTACGTTCAATCGCTCTATTGACGGCTCTGACGATCTTTTCGCCCTCAACGGAACCGAGGCTGCCGCCCATAAAAGAGAAATCGAAAACCACCAGCTCGGTCTCTATACCGCCGATACGGCATGTGCCGCTAATGGCCGAAGAGCTTCTGCCGCTCTTTTTTTTGCTCTCTTCAATCCTCTTTTTATAACTCTTTTTATCCACGAATTTCAAAGGATCGACTGGCTCCAGCGAGGCGTCATGCTCCTCGAAGCTGCCTTCGTCGCACAAAATGGCTATTCTCTCGTCGGCTCCTATTCTAAAGTGGTAACCGCATTTTGGGCATACATGTTTTCTGTTTACGACCTCTTTGTAATACATAAGAGCGTTACATTCGGGACACTTTATCCAGTGGCTCGGTTTTTCCGCTTCGGTAGGCTGAGATTTTCTGATTTTGTCGAAAAAGCTGCTAAATTTCACCTCTCATCCTTTGAAAATTGTTCCCTTTATGATATCAAATAATTTTCTGTTTTTACTCACTAAAAGAGCCTCTTTCGTAACGAGACAGTTCAAGCCCTCGCACTGATGGAGTCCGGCCGCAACGTCGTACTCTCTGATATCCCCCATAAAAAGAACGAAATCTACGTAATGGGCATAACCCAAAGATAGCGCAACGGCTCCGGGACTTCTAAACTTGATAGAGCTCTTTTGTAGCTTCGATACGGCCACGGGATTGGCGTAAGCCTTTTCAAAAAGTCCTATTTTTCCCGCCGGAGTGCGCGCAACATCGTAAAATTCATCCTCAAAAAGCGAGCCTCTTTTAAAAAAACCTTCCCACTTTACGAAAAAGTCGCCGTTTGCGAGATTAACGATAAAGGAAAATATGGTTTTGCCCTCCCGTCTTACCGCCACGGAAGAGCCGAAATAGGGAAAACCCGAAACCAGATTGTCGCTGCCGTCGATAGGATCGAGTACGATTTTCAGATCTCCCTCGCCTATCTCTCCGCTCTCTTCGGAGCTGATCATCCCGAACTTGCTTAGTCGCGAGATATATATCTTTTCCGCATGCAGATCTATCTTGCTGCTTCTATCTCCTCCGGCACCCACGCCTTCG
>JAMONM010000113.1 GCA_027065825.1 Campylobacterales bacterium
TCCCCAGGCGATAGACGATCCGGAGATAAAAAGCTTTGTGCAGGAGTACCCCATTTTGGCAACCATTGCCGGGAGTTTCATTTTTCACGCCCTCGCCGGAGTCTTGATAGGTGTTTTGGGAACCGGACTGGCTATTTTGGCCTCTACGGCGGTAGCGTTGATAGTAGTGGGTTTTTTCACTCCGATAATTGTTGGCGAAATTCACAAAAGGCACTACTCCCACGTAAAAAAAGAGGGAGGAATAGATATCTTTTCCTATATTGTTTTAATGTCAAAATCGATACTGAAATTTTTCATGATATTTATTTTATCCATAATACTCTATTTCGTCCCGCTGTTGAATCTAATCGCGTTGAACATACCCTTTTACTATCTGTTTCATTCGCTCCTGACGCTGGATGTGGGAGGCGAGATTTTGAAAAAAGAGGAGCTTTACGAAGCCCTTTCGAAAAAGAGAAAAGAGATAACGGCCACGACTTTGGTGCTATATCTGGTCTCTTTGATACCGTTTGCGGGTATGCTGCTGCAGGTTTATTTCGTTTCCGTTTTGGCGCATCTGTTTTTTAGAATCAAAGCCGAAATCGACAATCCAAGACCGAAAGAGATACTGGAAGCGGAAATAATAGAGTGATCACACTCCCTTTTCCAGACGCGTGAATATCGACTCGATATCTATCCCAAAAAGCGCAAACCCCTTATACCTTTTTTTCAGCGCCTCTTTGGCGTTTTTGAGTTCGGTGGGAGCCACGCCGTTATGTATCGAGGCGCACGCCTCCATAAAAGCCCCCATATGATCGGCCACTTTGATTAAACTGCCGTCTACCGGCGAAAATCTATTTTCGTTATACCTATGCAGCATCATCTCAGGATCGGAAATCTTTTTAACCTCGCCCTTTTCGATAATTCTATCGGCGAATTCATCCTTTATAAAATAGGACATCTCCGATCTAAGATACGGCGGCAAAAGCGGCAGAAGTCTATCTTCGATAACAGTATCCTCATACTCTTTTAGGAGCAGATCCAGCCCCTTTACGCCGTATTTTACGGGGCTGATAATATCTCTGGTGAGACTCTCGGCGATATCGTGAAAAAGAGCGCAAAAAAAGTTGTTGTACAGCTTTTTCTCGCACGCACCGTACTCAAGACTCATCAGATACGTCAAAACGGCTACGAAAAACGAGTGTCCCAAAACGGAGGTTTTAGGCAAAAGAGGAGTCTTTGCCCATCTCTTTTGAAATCTGAGCATGGCGCATATCTCCAAAAAACTTCTGCTCTTTTTACCCAGTTCTATTCTTCTCACTCCTGTAAGATCGAGATAATCTTCCACCTCTTTGTCGATTTTGTCCTTTATCTCTTTGACTCCGGCCGCGCCGGGTCTAAAATCGTATATGATGTCAAATTCCCACCTACTTGCCAGAAAATGGGCGGCATTTAGAATTCTTCTTTCCATGGAGGAGGGATCGAAAGTGAGATATGTTTCGAATCTCTTTTTTAATTTCTCGTCTATTACCGGGAAAACCACGCTTTTTACGTAGTCGTCCAGCTCGGCTCTTTTATGTTTTTGCAGATAGTGAAATACCGGCGGCTTCAGATCCGTTACGACCGCTCTATATATAAATTCGCATACGCCGAAATCTATCAGACGGTTCCAATCTATCGAGACCCCGTTTTCCGACTCTTCGATTCTGCCCAAAAGCCATGCGATAATCATCTTGTGAGACTGTTTATCCAGCTCAACGAAATCCACTGGTCTGATCTGATCGTTCCATCTATCGATACTGGCGGTAGAAAAGAGTAGATATAAAAACTTTTCGTTCACGATCTACTCCTGGGCAATTTTTACGTCGTCAAAGCAGCTTTTGGAACCGCCAGCGGTCAACAGCGCCGCGCCGCCGGCCTTTGGAGCCTCGCTTAGGTCCAAATCTCCTATATACTCTCCGTTTACGAAAATGCGGGCTTTTGAACTGTCATATCTGACTTTTACTAAATTCTTTGCCCTGGGAGCGTACTTTTTTGTCAAAAGCCTTTTGAGTTTTCCCTCTTTTACCACTCCGGCCTCTACTTTCCCCAAATCGTCTATATATACGTACGCGTAATCTTTTCTATCCCTGAATCTAAAGGCGACTCCGCCGTTTTTCTCCTGAGAGTCTGCAAATTCTATTTCGCAGCGGACCTCTCCCTTTTCAAAAAAGAGATCCTTGTTAAAAAGAAGATTGAACCCCTCTCTTTTCGAACCTCTGGGATAGGCCATGCAGACTCTGCCGTTTTCTACTCGCCAAATTCCCATGCTCTTTCTATCGGTAGAGCTCATTATCCAGCCAAAGGGAATATCCGAGACCGAATCGAAATCCTCTCCGAGTGTCTTGATGTCTCCGGCAAAAACGGAGAGGAAGGCTATCATCAGCGATACTATCTTTTTCATTTTGCTTCCTTACAGTTTAACTAAAGTGGCTCCGTATCCGCCCATATTGGGAGGAGCGTCTTCGATAGAAACCACTTTCGGATGATTTTTCAAAAACTCCCTGACGCTTCTGGCCAGCCTTCCGCTGCCTATTCCGTGATATATCAAAACCTCGTCAAAGCCGGCCAACAGAGCGTCCGAAATGAATTTGTCGGTCTTTTCTATCGCCTCATCGGAACGTAGCCCGTGCAGATCGAGTCTCATCGAAAGGGTTTGAGCGCTTTTGGTGAGGCTTAGATGGGCTTTGGGCCTTTTTTTTATCTTTTTGGCCGGTTTCAGCTCGGCAACCGGAACTCTCATCCTGATCCCCTCAAAGTCTACCAAGGCCTCCTTTTTCTTTATGCTCACCACTTCGCCCACGCTCTTTTTATATCTGACCGTATCGCCCGGCTCTATCTGTACGTTTTGCTCTTTTGGTTTGATTTTTACATTTTCGAGGCTTTTGGCGGCTCTGTTCAAAAGCCTGTGGGACTCTCTTACCTCTTTGGCTTTAATAGCCTCTCTGGCCATTTTTACGGCCTCGTTGTATTGTAAAGAGAGCCGCTCTTTTTCCCTTCTTAGCTCCTCGTGCAGAAAATCTCTCTCTCGCTCGAGACTCTCTTTGAGTCTCTTCACCTCATCGAGTCTTCGTTGCAGTTCCTCGTTTTTAACGCTCAGTTCTCTTTGGAGTTCGCTTCCTCTTTCAATCAGTTTGGATATCTTTTGACGATCCTCCCCGAACTCCCTTTCGGCCCTTTTAATTAGATATTTTGGTATGCCGTATCTGGCGGCGGTCTCAAAGGCGTAACTCTTTCCTATGATTCCCTGTAAAAACTTATATGTTGGGACTCCCCTCTCTTCGTCGTACAGTGCGGCCACCAGATCCACCCTGGGATTTTCGGCCATCAGGGCGGCCAATCTTTTGTGGTGGGTCGTCAACACTATTTTCAGGTCTCTTTTCATCAGCTCATCAAGCAGTACCTTAAACAGAGTCGCCGCCTCGTCGCTGTCGGTTCCCAGCTCAATTTCATCAACTCCAATCAGAGCCTCTTTTTGCGATAGAAGTTCGCTAAAGGCCATCATTCTGCCTGCGAATGTGGAGATATCGTTTTTTACGTTTTGGGGATCTTCGATGATGGGTATGATCTTTTTAAAATTGCCTATTGAGGATTTTGGATCGATTTTCATAGGAATTAACTCAGAAGCCAAAAAAGCGGCCCCCAGAATAGATTTCAAAAGCATAGTCTTGCCGCCGGCGTTAACTCCCGTGATAATCAGAACCTTGCCCTCAAAATCCACATCTACGGGCTTTGGGTCCTTCAGGGCAGGATGCTCAAAGCCTTTCAAAACAATTTTTCTGTTATCTTTAGGCAAAATAATATTTAGATTTTTGCTTTTTGCAAAGAGTATTCTCGCTCTATAGTGATCGAACCGATCAAACTCTTTGTCTATAAAACTCAAAAACTTGACCCATTTGTGAAAAACGGAGCTGATTTTTTTAGCCCACTCTCTTTTTATCTCTTCGAGTCTGCTAAGCAGAGCGGCCTCTTTTTCCTTTAACTTTAAAATCTCCTCGGGAGCTACGTAGAAAAATCCGCCGCTGCTCCTGCCGGCCACGGTACCCTTTAAAACTTGGGCGAATCCGCCTCGCACGAGTAGAGTCTCTTCTTCGTTTACGTAATGGATCTGTCTATCTACAAGATAAGGCGCCAGCTTAGGGGAGTTGCTCAGCGATCTGAGGCGCTCTTTGATCGCCTCTTTGTTCTCTTTGAGAGCGCGGCGAATAGATATCAGTCTCTCGTCGAGGCTCTCCTCCAGTTCACCGCGATCATCGAAATAGGTCGCTATCTCGGAAATTTCCGAAGGAATCTCTATAGAATCGATCCACTCCTTAGGGACTCCTTCGAAAGATATTCTTTTTAGATAGAAAAAGTATCTGACTATTTTGACAAATTCAAAAATCTCATTCAAAGAGAGCAGACCGGATTTTTCAAGTCTCTTTAACTCATCGTCGAGAGGCTTTACCTGAGGCATGGGCGAGAGATCGTATTTTTGCAGCTCGGTTATGAATTTGTAATTTTTTTTGATATCTCCTAAAAGGCCTATATCTTTCTCGCGCGCGAAAAAAGCCCTAAACTCGGCGATATAGTCTAAAAGATCCAGCTTTTGCAACTCTCTCATTTTATCTCGCACTCGTCGATTGAGATCGTCAACCCCTCATAAGGGGTCTTTTCCCTTCCCACGAACACCATAGTTCCGCTGACGAAATTGAAGTTTTTCTTATCGACCAGATATCCTTTGCACCAAAGAGCTTTTTGGTGCTCAAAAGCGTACAGCAGCTCTTTGTGCCGTTCTCTGGTTTTGTCTTGGTATATCGTAAACCCGAATACCAAAAGCCATCCGCTAAATAGCGAAAGCGCGATAGCGATTTTCAGTCTTTTGGTCAATCCGGTAAAAAAGTAGACCACAACGCCTATAATTCCGAAAATCAGCAGAGAAAAGAGCAGAAGATAAAAAAAAGCCACTATTTCTCTCCTCTGAGCTGATAGGTAATGTCGCCGGCGC
>JAMONM010000114.1 GCA_027065825.1 Campylobacterales bacterium
GTGGGCGGCGGTTGGTCCGGGCTCAGCGTGGCTAAACATCTAAAGAGACTTAGACCCGATTTAAAGGTTACTCTAATCGAAAAAAGGAGCCATTTCATCTCCTGCCCTTTGAGCAATCTATGGCTGGTAGGCGTACTGGATCTGGAGTTTTTGGTCCACGATTATCTGCAGGCGGCATCCAATAACGGCTACGAATTTGTTAACGCCACGGTTTACGATATAGATCGAAAAGTTAAAAAGGTCAAAACCACTCATGGCGAGTTCGATTACGATTTTTTGGTTCTCGCTCCGGGGATAGACTATGATTATTCGGAGTTGACCGGCGGCGATAGAGAGCTTGAAAGTATTCTCAAACGAGACTATCCCGCCGGTTTCATTCCCGGCAGCGAACATCTGAGCATAAAAAGAAAGTTGGAGGAGTTCGAGGGAGGCAACTTTTTACTGACGGTTCCCGGCGGCAACTACAGATGTCTGCCGGCTCCTTATGAGCGCGCAGCTTTGATGGCGTGGTATTTCAAAAACGAAGGAATAAAAGCCAAGGTGGTTCTAGTGGACGAGAATCCGGCGATTACCATCAAGGCAAAAGGGTTCGGTAGCGCGTTTGAAGAGCTATACAAAGAGTATATAGAGTATCTGCCTGGCTCGAAAATCGTTTCGGTAGATCCTTCCAAAAAAAGGATCTCTACCGATATGGGGGACGAGATAGAGTTTTCCGACGCCGCCATATACCCGAAAATCAGAGGCGCCAAACTGTTGGAGATTGCCGGCGTCGCGAAGGATAGCCCTTTTAACAAAATGGAGGCCGATATCGATCCGTTTACCTATAGAACGAAAATAGATCCCTATATTTTCTGTAGCGGCGACGCCAGACCGATGGGATTTAGCAAATCGGGAAACACCGCCAACAGCGAAGGGGAGATAGTGGCGCAGAGTCTTATAGCAGCTATCGACGGCAAGGAGTTTAACTGGAGAGCGCCTTTGACCGTATGTTACAGCGCCGTTTCAGCAGAACCTGTAAGAGCCATTTCAGTAAACGCCTCCTACGCCTACGATTCGAAAAACAAAACTTTCGTATTTAAAGACGCATCGACGATGGAGGAGTGGAGAGGCAAAAAAGGGCTCATAGCTGGGAAGGCCATGATGGAGTGGGCAAAAGGTATGTATAGAGATATGTTTATGTAGGAGAACGGATGGATCGAAGAGGTTTTTTCAAGATATCAAAAGATTCTCTGCTGTACGCCGCCTCGTTGAGCGCAGTTTCGGCGACAGTTTTATGGGGAGACGAGGGGCGGTTCATGCAGAAATTCGAGCGCGTGAAGCTATTGGACTGTTACAACAATCCGCTAAAAGAGGAGACGCTAAAAGAGGAGGAGACTTATATATTCAACTATCCCTACGTCTCCACACCCGCATTTTTGCTGAAGCTGAAAAACCCTCCAAAAGAGCAGATGAGATTAAAAGACGAGGAGGGAAACGAATATTTATGGCGAGGAGGAGTGGGCAAAGAGGGCAAGATAGTCTCCTATATGGCTATATGCACGCATCAGCTGGCTCACCCGAATCCGCTGGAGAGTTTCGTCGGATATGTGGGTGAAAACCAAAGAAGTTCAGCATACTCAAAAGGGGGCGTGATAGTCTGCTCTTCCCACCTTTCGGTTTTCGATCCCAGACGCGGCGGCATACCTTTGACGGGCCCGGCCAGATCGCCTTTGGCAGCCGTGGTTCTTGAGAGCGACTCCAACGGGGATCTATGGGCCGTAGGCGTGGCCGGCTCGGTTAGATTTAGGGAGTTCTTCAGAAGCTTCAGGCCTGAGTTCAAAAGATTCTACGGGGGTTTGAGAAAGGCCAAAAGATTTGTTTTCGGAGCAACGGTGGTCAAACCAATTTCTCAATATACAAAAGAGGTGGTGATATTTTGATCAGAAGAGACTTTTTGAAACTGTTTGCTGTCCTGGCCGCCTCCGCGCCTTTGGGAGCCGGTGAAGAGGGGTTGATCTATTTGAAGCCAGAGGATCTGTTAAAAGAGTCCGAACTTTTGAAAAAGGGGCTTAGAATCTCCGCTCCAAAAAGCGTAAAAAGCGGACTTTCGGTCAAAGTGGAGATATTTTTCGAAGAGCGGATAAAAGAGTGGCTAAACATCTATCTCTTCTGTCCGGAAAATCCCTTCAAGTTTGCGCTCTCCGCAAAACTGGGAGAGTTTAACGGAGGCTACCTTTTTGCTAATATCAGACTCGCCAAATCTCAAAAAATTATAGCCCTGGCAAAGAGTCCTGACGGTAGAGTATATATCGCCGAACAATATATAAAGGTTTTAATAAGCGGCTGTTCAAAGGAGAAGAGTTGATAAAAAAGTGGACTAGGGCGCTTTTTAAAGAGGATAGAGCCAAAGATGGTCTGTTTATTGCGGCTACTTTTTATGAAGCCGAGCCGCCGCAAAGCTCCAAAGAAGCTAGATACGTAAAGAGTTTGGAGATTTTTGCGGAAGATAGGAAGATTTGCGGTTTTGACTTCGGACTGGCCGTGAGCCCCAAGCTGGTCGTCAAATTCGTTTTGAAGGTCGAGCCCGGGACGGCTCTCAAAGCGGTTTGGCGTGACAGTGTCGGTCGAGAGCTTATAAGGCGGACGGTAAAGAGATAGTCTCTTTTTTTGAACGAAACCATAAATTTTTTAAATATATATTTTATATCTTCTTTAACCTTTTTTTGCAACAATATTAGCCGCGTTTGACCGCAGTAAACCTTGAGTCAATTAGGAAAAATCATGATAGATTTCGACAAATTCGCCAAATATTCGAAACCGGGCCCCAGATATACCAGTTATCCCACGGCGGTGGAGTTTGGCGAAGAGTTTAGTTACGAAAAGTATATTCAAAAACTCGAAAACCAAAATCCCAACAGGCCGTTGAGTCTTTATTTTCATCTTCCTTTTTGCAGAAGCGCCTGTTATTTTTGCGGCTGCAACGTTGTTTTTACCTCCAAAGAGGATAAAAAGAGCAGGTATATATCCTATTTGAAACGGGAAATGGATCTATTAAAAGAGCATCTAAATTGCGAAAGGGAGGTCATTCAGCTCCATTTCGGCGGAGGCACCCCCACCTTTTTCAGCGCGGAACAGCTAAACGAGATCATCGAAAAGATCAAAGAGGTTTTTCCTAATTTCTCGGCCGAAGCGGAGGTCAGTTGCGAAATCGATCCCAGATTTCTGACTGCCGATCAGATGAGAGTTCTGGCCGAGGGCGGATTTAACCGGGTCAGTTTCGGAGTGCAGGATTTTAACGAACAGGTTCAGACCGCCGTACACAGACAGCAGAGTTTCGAAATTACGAAAAAAGCGGTTGAGCTGGCCAGAAACTACGGAATGGAGAGTGTGAATATCGATCTGATCTACGGATTGCCGTTCCAGACTCTGGAGAGCTTTAAAGAGACTCTGAAGCTGACCGTAGAGCTCGATCCGGACAGGCTGGCCATATTCAACTACGCCCACGTGCCGTGGCTCAAAAAGACTATGAGGAAAATAGACGAAACGACTCTGCCGCACCCGAGCGAAAAGCTGAAAATTCTGAAATTCACTATCGATTTTCTAACATCGGCCGGATACAAGATGATAGGGATGGATCATTTCGCAAAGCCGGAGGACGAACTGTTCAAGGCGATAGAAAAAGGGGAGCTTCACAGAAACTTTCAAGGCTATACGACAAAAGGAGGAGCCGATCTAATCGGTATAGGTTTGACAAGTATCGGCGAAGGCGAAGATTACTACGCCCAAAACCACAAAGAGATGGCCCCCTACGAAGAGGCGATAGAAAAGGGCAAACTACCCTACTGGAGAGGGGTTGAGCTAAATCTGGACGACAAGATCAGAAAGTACGTGATCATGGAGCTTATGGCCAATTTCAAACTCGATATAAAAAGGTTCGAAAACCAGTTCGGCGTGGATTTTAAAAGCTATTTCAAAGAGGCTCTTGAAGAGCTGAAGGAGTTTGAACGGGAAGGACTTGTTACGATAGGGGATGAAGCTATAGAGGTGAGCAAAACCGGAACGCTTTTGATAAGAAATATAGCCATGCCTTTTGACGCATATCTAAAAAGGCACGGCGAAGGCAAAAAAGTATTTAGTAAGACGGTTTGACGAAGGTTGTCTAAGCAGATGTTTGAATTTAGCAGAGTAAGCGACGAGTGCATCAAATGCGGAAAATGTATACCGGGCTGTACCATTCATCAGGTAAATCCCGACGAAGTTACCAGCCCCCGCGGTTTTATTGAACTGCTGGGAGAGTATCAAAAGGGGCGATTGCCTCTCGATATGAACGCAAAGGATATCTTTGAGAGCTGTTTTTTGTGTACCAATTGCGTAGAGGTGTGCCCCAACTCTTTGCCAACCGATATGGTTATAGAAGAGGTTAGACGCGATATAGCGGAAAAATACGGGATAGCCTGGTATAAGAAGGCCTTTTTCTGGCTGCTGAGAAACAGATGGGCCATGGATCTTGCCAGCAAGTTAGGCTACGTGTTTAGAACCTGCGCGCTAAAGGATGATCCGCAAGGCAGGGGGGCGGTAGTAAAGTTCGATCTGCCTATGATTAAAAAGGGTCGTCTGCTGCCGTCGCTGAGATTTAAAAGCTTTCTAAACAGATATCCCGAAAGGATAGAGGGCGGTAAAAAGAGAGTGGCGATTTTCATAGGATGTCTTTCCAATTACAACTACACCGAAACGGGAGACGCGCTGGTCTATATTCTAAAGAGACTCGGCTATGAGATATTTATTCCCAAAAAACAGAAATGTTGCGCCGCGCCGGCCTATTTTACTGGCGATTTCGATACGGTTGAGGAGCTTGCCAAAAAAAACGTCGAGTACTTTGAGAGTTTTATAGATTCGGTAGAAGCGATACTGATTCCTGAGGCGACGTGCAGTGCGATGATCAAACACGACTGGCCTATATTTTTCGAAAATAGAGGAATGAAGGAGTGGGCCGAACGTGCGCGAAAGATCAACGTCA
>JAMONM010000115.1 GCA_027065825.1 Campylobacterales bacterium
AGCTTAAAACGATAGAAAGCCTCAAAATTTCGGGTAAGAACATCGAACTTACCCTCAATCTGGCGAACGAAAAGGCATTCGCCCTCCTGGAACCGACTATAAAGGATCTCTTAAAAGAGTTCGAAGTAGATATCAAACTCAAAACCAAAAAGCGATCGATCAACTACGGCGATACCTCCAATCCAAACAACAGAGCCCCGTACGCCAAAAACGTCATTGCCGTAACCAGCGGCAAAGGTGGAGTGGGCAAAAGCACCGTCAGCGTCAATATCTCGGTAGCTTTGGCACAAAAAGGGTTCAGAGTCGGCCTGCTGGATGCGGACGTTTACGGACCGGACGTTCCCAGAATGACTCAAACTGCGCACGAGCGGCTTAGATGGAACGATAACGACAAAATTGTTCCCTCGGAAAATTTCGGTATCAAGATAATGAGTGTTGGACTTACAACTCCGACTCCAGATACCCCGCTGGTATGGCGAAGCAGTGTAGCTGTAAGCGCTCTGATTCAATTTCTCGAGGATGTAGAGTGGGGCGAGCTGGACTTTTTGGTAATAGATATGCCTCCGGGTACCGGAGATATACAGCTCACCATGGCCCAGGAGCTGCCAATTACGGCGGCCGTTTTGGTAACCACGCCCCAAAACGTCAGCGCCGACGACGTAAGCAGAGCCGTAGTAATGTTCAAAGATATCGGAGTTAAAATAGCCGGAGTGGTAGAAAACATGAGCTATTTTATAGCACCGGATACGAAAAAGAGGTATCACATATTCGGCGAAGGGGCGGGTGAAAATCTATGCAAGCGGTATAGGATCCCATTTTTGGGCAAAATTCCGATATCTATGGAGATCAGAGAGCTATCCGATACCGGTACGCCTCCGGTTGCCTCCGGTTCCGAAGAAATTAAAAAAATATACAAAAACCTGGTAGAGGAGATGCTCAAAAACGTAGAGTTCAACCTCTAAAAGCGATAGTTTACTTCGACCCTAAGCTCGCTGTAGGAGGGGTTAGGCTTTAGATAATCTCCCGGCCCGCCTCTCTCCTCAACCAAAGCGGTTCGGATCTTTGTGGAGAGTCCGGGCAGAGAATCGAACCTTTTGACGAAATCCAGTTCAAAAACCTCGCTATCGGCCTGAACTCCGGGTTTTTTATCGTCAAAGTCCTGAATAACGTATCTAAAAAACGTATAGCCGTTATCGATCAGCACACCGTTTAGATCCAGATCGGCTCTGAGCATGTAGCTTTTGGTGTTTGCGTACCAGTTGTACTGCCCCATCGCTCGCGTGTACCCTCCGGTAGGGAATCCTCTCCACGGAGTTACGAAGTCCGCTTTATCCGCTACAGCCGTATATCCTAGCCGTATCTTGAAAAAATCCTTTTTCAGATCCACTTTTACCCCAAACAGTTCGGCATCCAAAGATCGATGATCCACATAACCCCTATCATCTTGCCTGAGATTGGGTCCGGCCACGACGCCGGCGCCTATATCCTTTTGAATCAGATATCTAAATCCCAAAGATGCGTCTACGTAACGTAGCGATTTTTTGATTGCCATATCTACGCCACGGTACTCCAAAAGCCCCGGAACAACCATAAATTCGGCCGCAAAAGCGCCTAAATTCTCGTTAACCGAAAAACGAATAACCTTCAAACGGTTTTTGACGCTTTTGCCGGCCTCTTGAAGAGCTATTTCGTTCAGTCCCCTATGGGCGGCCGAATCGTCGTTTCCCGACCAGATCTCCGCGCCATCGTCCAGTATTCCGTTATTATTCAGATCCTTGCCGTATGTTATCGGATCGTGAAAATCGCTTTTGTCCCGCAGCTTTTGACGAAGAATATAGCCCATCTCCAAAGAGAACGCGGATCTTTCGTAGCTGCCCCAAAATCCTTCAAAGGAGTTCGGTATCATCTTTGTATCGTTGGCTTTCAAAAGCATGGTATCGCATAGAAAACGTCCGACTTTCAAAGACAAACCGCCATTTTTATACTCTAAAAAGGATTGAGCCGGTACGGTTATTGAGTATCTGTTATAAACAAGGGCGTCCTTTCGGCTGAAGGTGTCTTTGCCGGACTTTAAATAGCCTATATCCTCCACATCCGGCCTTAGGGGATTGTAGGTGTAATAAAGACCTATCGTAGCGCCTATCCCTTTGAAGTAACCGCTCTTGAATAGAAGCGATCCTCCGACTCCTGCGGCGCTGTTGTCTCTATTTTTTGAACTGTTCTCTTTCCAGTTCCAAAAAAAGGAGTTCGCTCTAAATCTACCAAAAAAGCAGGAGTTTTCAAACGCCTCTTCAAGGGAGTCGTGATTTTGGACGCAACGCTCAGAAATAGAGTCTGTATAGGAGGCTTCGCAATACAAGGCTATCAAAAAAATAAACGAAACGACCTTGTTTTTTGCCACTTTTTTATTCCGTACCGAGACGGAGAGAGATCTCCGTCTTAGTATCTGTAGCGGATATAGAATCTAAGATCCTGCGCCTTATCGAGAGCGTCAATAGCTCTTCCGTAGGCGCTGTCAACCTCTATCGGAGCCCCGCCGTCTCCGAAAAATCCCTGAGAACCGGTATATTTATAGTTTATATAGGTATATCTTATCTGAGCTGTAAGGGTTTTTCCTATCAACTCCTTAGTCAGCCATACCTCATACGCGTCGCCTCTTGCGGCCAATTTGCTGCCTGCGAGCGTATCTTCGGCATAAGTAAAGCTTCTCCAGTATTTGGAGCCGTGATTATACTCTACCCCCAGTCTGGCATCGCTGATAAGCATACAGGGCCAGTTGGCACCGAGATATACCGATGAACCGGTCTTTTTATCGAAAGAACCCAGCATTGCGTATTCGTCCGGATTGGTTTTACTCCAGGCAAAACTGATAAAAGCGTTTGTATCGTCCAAAGTATCGTTAATGCCGTCACCTATACCCTGAGCGAGGAAACTGATCGCGGCACCATAGAGGTGTCCCGTCTGAACGAATTGAGCCGGTACGCTATCGGGTACCCCGTCGCCGTTAGTATCTACGGTAGGAGTTTGGGACAAGAGTCTCAGACCCGGGAGGCTCCAGGCTTTGAAGGCGGTAGTGTGCACCGAATATTGTCCGTCGTCATACGGAACGAATATAAATCCGAACAGATCCGTAGCATCGTAATCCGGAACCTCCGTATACTCGGCCCCTCCGGTACCGCCGACTACCAATGGAGCGTTGGCTCCGTAGACGAATCCCGGTTTAATTCCTGCATATCGTACGTTAGCGTTGGTCATTCCCCTACCCATACAGAGTTTGAAATACATTCCGGAGATATCGGTTACCTTTTCTAGATCGAATTTAAAACTGGCTCCGTCGAACTCGGTATTTATAATATGGCCCAGAGGCGATTTCGGATTTTGATCCTCTCTGTAACTGGCCAACAGACCGTCGGTGGCTGGTCTTCTACCGAAACTGGCTGTCCAGGGAATATCGGCGCCGAGGAAAGAATCTCCAAAATAGAGCCAGTAAGCCTCTTTGACTCTAAGTTCGCCGTTGGGATTTGGAGTTTCGTTAACTATCCAGTCAAAATAGTTAAATCCGGCTCCGAAGGTGTTTGTCATCTGTCCGTACGCCTTGTAATAGCTCAGCAACCCTTTGAAAACGATGTTGTCTTTGGGAGCGTACGCCATTCCCAGCCATAGTCTGTTTGTTAGTATCCTGTTCCATGAGGAGTTGCCGTTGATGGTCTTATACCCTATTACGTCGTAGGCGGTCCTAAAATCTACGTTCCATTTCAGGTTGTCGCCGCCTGTTTTTGCCTTGATTTCGCTAATCTGTCTTTTTAAAGACTTTATTTTGATTTTAGCCTGTGCCTCTTTTAGAGCTTTGATCTCCTTTTTCAAAGCCTCCAATTCGGCTCTGATATCAGCATCGCTGGCAAAGCTAACCGTAGCAAGCGCCGCAACAGCGGAAAGCGCAAAAAACCTTCTCATTCTCGACTCCTTTGCAATAAGTTTTGAGGGATTACAATTCATTATATTTCAAAAGATTTTAAATATAACTTAATTTTATAAGTGCTATTTTAATGAAGAACATAAGAGGAGTTTATACGTTCCGGATTTTCCGGAACGTACATGATTAACAGCTAGGTACATTTCCGCTGTCGCTGGCATACTCATACGCAAAATCATATAGATGTTTCACCCAGCTATCCTTGATCGCTTCGGGTTTTACTTTCGGACAGATTTTGTTAATCTCCTCTTTGAACTTCCCTTCTTCGTAAATCTCTTCCCACTCGTCCTGAGTATGCTTCGCGGCGAACTTAGCGCCGGTCATTCCGCAAGGTTTCTTCAACTTTTTCTGAAACAGCTTTTGCCCCTTGTCTACATCCGCAAATGCCGTTCCGCTAAAAAAAGAGAGACCCAACATTACAGAAAACAGTACTCCCATAAATTTCTTCATAACAACTCCTTTTTGTGATTTGATTCTATTCTATCAGATTCAAAATAAATCACAGATAAAAAAAATTTATTCAAAAACGAGATTTACCGAGAAACATTCTCGTTACACATCTTTGAAACGGCTTTTAAATCTTTTTTATTACTTCAATCAAAACCGCTTATGCTTTTGATAATGGATATTTATAATTATAATTAGCTAATCTTATATGGAGATAAAAAGCGGCAATATATAGTAGATTTTGCAACAATACTATTGCGGTTTCTTTAAATTAACGATTTTAACAAAGATACAAGGGAGATCAATTATCATTTGGCAGTATAGAAGCAAAAACCTTCGGACCGGCGCCGACCTACTTTTCCACGCCCGAGGGGCGCAGTATCATCAGCGATGCGGAGCTTAGCTTCTAGGTTCGAAATGGAGCTAGG
>JAMONM010000116.1 GCA_027065825.1 Campylobacterales bacterium
CTTTGTCAAAAGATCCATAATCACCCTGGGATACATTTCCTGCTCTATCTCTTTGATACGCTTCATAAAACCGTCAAAATCGAGATTGCCTTTGTAAAAACATCTTTGATCTATTATTTCGCCGGAATCCAGCTCGGCGCTCACCCAATGAACGGTTACTCCGGCTACCTTCATAGAGCTTTCGAAGCTTCTTCTGGCAGCGTCCGCCCCTTTGAACATCGGTAGCAGCGAAGGATGAATATTTACTGCGTTCCTGATCGCATCGGTAAACACCGGGGTCAAAATCCTCATAAATCCGGCCAATACTACAAGATCCGCATTAGATTTTCGAACGCTTTTTACCAACTCGGCATCGAAGCTCTCTCTTGACGGAAATAGGGTATGATCGATTATCTCCACCTCGACCCCCAGCGCTCTGGCTCTGTTTATTCCCGGAGCCGCCGGATTGTTGGTTATGGCCTTTGATACTTTAACTAGTTTAGGATCTACGCTCCTTATTATATTTTCGAGATTGCTGCCCTCGCCGCTAAATAGTATTACTATCGACTTCAAAGATAGGCCACCTCTTTAATTAGATCTTGCGGCGTCATGGAGTAGTTGGAGCCGGAGTATCTGGCGGAGGCCACGGCGTGCGCCAGCGAGGCCTGAAGGGCGGCGGTCAGAGGATCGAATCCTTGCGCCAACAGAGCGCCGACCATACCGCTGAGCACGTCTCCGCTGCCCCCTTTGGCCAAAGCGTTGCTTCCCAGAGGATTTACGAATATCTTCTCCCCTTTGGCGATCAACGGTGAGGCTCCTTTTAAAATCAGAACCGCATCGGGATAAGCCTCGCAAAAAAGCTTTGCGTACCCTACTCTATCTCTTTGGATATCTTGGGTTTTCGCCTTCGCCAGCGAAAGCCTCTCCAGCAATCTGGAGTACTCCTTGGGATGAGGAGTTACAACCACGCGTTTACGTTTTAGAACTTCCTTGATCTTTTCGCTGGATAAAAGATCGGCGTCTGCGACGATCGGCAGATCGTTGCCAAGTACAAGCTCTTCGAACTCCGCGTCGCTATATTCGTTTCCAAGTCCCATTCCGACCGCGATAGCGCTGCAGTTTTCGGGAACGCTGTTAGCGAACATTATTTCGCTGGGCACCTCTATCTTTTCGTTGCTGAGAATACTCACCAATCCGACGCCGAATCTCATAGCGGCCTGTGCGGCTATAAGAGCCGCGCCGCTTTTCTCTCCCGCTATAACAGCCAAATGGCCGAAATCCCCTTTGTTTACAGAAATCTTTCGGCGGTACGGAGGCTTTAGATCACCGGCTTCTAAAAGTTTTATATCGCTGTCGGTTTCGTAAAGAGCGCGACTGATTCCCAGATCAACCACCTCTACGTCTCCTACGTAGTCTCTGGCCGCGTCCATATAAAGAGAGATCTTGGGAGCGCCCATTGTCAGCGTAACGTCCGCCTCAAAGGCTGTAGGGGCCGGATTTCCCTTTATATCCAGACCCGAAGGGATATCCACGGCTATTTTGTATCCTTTGATGGAGTTTAGCCTCTCGATAACTGCTAGCGCATCCCCTTTTAAAGGTTTGGACAGTCCAGAGCCGAACAGAGCGTCCACGACTACGTGGCATTCGGAAAGATCCTCTTCGACTTTTCCACCCAGAGCCAAAAATCTCTCCAGTTGAATTTTGCACATGGGCGATTTTGCGCCGTAGGGTAAAACGAGTCTCACCTCGAAATCACCCAGCAACTGTCTGGCGGCGGCCACGCCGTCTCCGCCGTTGTTTCCCGGACCGGCCACTATCAAAACCGAACCGCCTTCAGGGCGCAGAGATCTTATATAGCGGCTAATACCGGCGGCCGCGTGCTCCATCAAAATATCTTCGCTCAGCAAAAAACTGTCATAACACCTCCCGTCCAGCCGTGAGACGCTCTCGTAAAGATTTTGCATAATTTCCCTCTTATTTATTCAAAATTTCGGAAAATCTGTATCTAGCAAAAACGCTGAACTTTTTAAACAGTTCGCTTTTATACTTGTCTTTGTGATGTATTTGGAAAAACTCCCTGGTAAAATCGAAACCTTTTAGTTTCAACTGATAGAGCTCTTTGCACTCTATGTTTCTCGAAACGGCTATTTTTGAGATGCAGCTGAGAGTCCCCTTGGTCTCTTTCAAAACGCTCTTTATCGCCTCGGTGTGTCTTAGATCCAAAAAGAGATTCAAACCGGTAACGTGATTTTTGATTTTGTTCAAAAAAACCGATCTGGTTCCGGAACCCTCCTCGCGTAAAATCCACTTGTAGTCCAGTAGGTTGTCTATGTAGTACTCCTTTTTTCTCACCAGATCCTTGTCGCCGGTCACTATTATCAACTCGTCCACACCTATAGGCGACATTATGAGATTGAAGTTTTGAATCTCTCCTTCGATATAGCCCAGATCAACCTGGCCGTCCTCCACCAGTTTGGCTATCTCCTCAGTATTTCCGATTTTCATCGAGATCTTTACGTCGGGATATTTTTCCATATATTCGCAGATTATATGGGGCATGATATAGTCCGCTATCGTAGTGCTGGCCCCTATCGTCAGTTCCCCTTTGTTCTCCTGGGACATAAACTCCTCTTCTATGTCTCTCAGTTTCTTGATAAGAGGCTCTATCGCATGCATAAACGCTCGACCTTTTTCGTTCAGAACAAGCTTTTTCTGGATCCTGTCAAAAAGCTTGCAGCCCAAAATGCACTCCAACTCTTTTATCGACATAGATACCGCCGACTGACTCAGACCCAAATCGTTGGCAACCTGGGTAAGGTGACCAATTTTAGCAACTTCGAGAAAAATCTCCATCTGTCGCAGGGTTATTTTCATATTCGATCCTTTGCCCCGATTGTTTTCAGTAATACTGATAAAAATATAACATCTTATTTATTTTTCTTATTTTAAAAAAAATATTATAATTCATTCTAAGCTCTTTTTCGAGATCATAAGTATATTTTATCAAATTAATAGGCTCTTGTATAATATCCTAAACAAAAGGAGTTTTATGGCTTTTTCTAAAGAGAATATCAGATATACCCTAAACGGGATACTTTTCGTTGCACTATTTACTATAGCGGCGATTCAGATTTCTGAAATTGGTTTTATAAAAAAACTTGCGATCAGTCCTTTAATAATCGGTATAGTTATAGGGATGTTCTACGCCAACACACTCAGAAGCCACATACCCAAAGAGTGGGTTCCGGGAATAATTTTCAGCTCGAAACAGCTGCTTAGATTCGCGATAATTCTATACGGATTTCGAATTACCTATCAGCAGATAGTCGAAGTGGGAATGGCAGGTCTGATCGTATCGGCCCTGATGCTGAGTACCACATTCGTATTGGGTTGGTGGCTGGGAGTCAAAGTTTTCAAAATGGATAGAGATACCTCCGTTCTTTGCGCATCGGGATCCAGCGTATGCGGTGCGGCAGCGGTACTGGCAACGGAACCGGTATTAAAAGCCGAACCCTACAAAAGCGCGGTAGCCGTAGGAACCGTAGTGCTGTTTGGAACGATAGCCATGTTTACCTATCCCGCTCTCTTCAAATCGGGCCTTTTGGATATGGACGCGGCAACATACGGAATCTACGTTGGGGGTACGGTCCACGAGGTTGCCCAGGTTGTCGCCGCGGGCGGCGCGATAGGAGGAGCGGCGGCCGACAACGCTGTAATTGTCAAAATGACGAGAGTAATGATGATAGCCCCTCTTTTGATCGTTCTGGGAATAGTAGTGGCAAAAAGCCTCAAAAGCGAAAGCGACGCCGATGGCAAAAAACTGAAAATCACGATTCCGTGGTTCGCCGTATGGTTTATCGTGGTAGCCGGAATCAACTCGATGTTGGCAGGATTTGAGTCGATCCAACCCCTAATCAAGGAGATCAACGCCTTGGATACCTTTTTGCTAACTATGGCCATGACGGCTCTCGGAATGGAAACCAGCGTCCAGAAATTCAAACAGGCCGGACTAAAACCGGTACTTTTGGCGCTGATTATGGCGATATGGCTGATGGTAGGAGGATATTTCGTAACGAAATGGGCGGTTGCACTCTTTGGAGCCTAACGCTATCTTTTTCTATATCCTATCGCTTCGAGAATCTCCTCTTTTCCTATTACGTCGATCTGCTTTAAATCGGCTACGGTTCTAGATAGTCTCAATATTTTGCCTATACTTCTTCTAGAGAGGGCAAGACGATCGGTAGCCTTTTTCAAAATCTCGCGCGCCTCTTCGTCGAGAATACAGAACTTTTTCGCTTCCGCATCGCTCATCGAGGCGTTAAAGGATCTTTGTCCTCTTCTTTTTTGAAACAAAAATGCTTCGATAACCTTTTTATGCATAGAGGAACTGTCTATATCGGCTATATCCGAATCGCTGATTTCGCTCATCTGCAGATAGATATCTATCCTCTCCAGCAGCGGTTCCGAAATTCTGTTTTTATATTTGAGAATTTCGTTCTGAGTACATCTGCACTCCTTCGTTCTGCTCAAAAGATTTCCGCAGGGACAAGGGTTTTGCGCTGCCGCGAATAGAAAATCGCTTTTGTACTCCACCTTTGAGTGAACTCTGGATATCAAGATTCTTCTATTTTGCAGCGGCTCCCTGAGCGCTTCCAAAACGCTTTTCGGAAAGTGCGGTAGCTCGTCAAAAAACAAAATTCCTCTATGCGCCAAAGCCACCTCTCCGATCTTGGCACCAGTCGTTCCGCCGCCGAATATACTTGCCTTCGTCGAAGTGTGATGAGGGGCTCTTATCGGCCTTTTAGGTTCGAAATTCGGTTGCTTTCCTTCGAGTGAATCCAAAGCGGCCACTTCGAGAATCT